>NZ_DASVUE010000209.1:0-6959 GCF_036387215.1 Allosphingosinicella sp.
ATCGAGCACGAAGCCCTCGGTCATCGATCCGGAGCATTTCGGACATTGTCTGGTCTGCGACACGCTGAATTCTCCAGCAAGGAACGGACTGTATGGGCCTACCGACTATGCCCCGAAGGCCGAGCGCAGCGCCAGCGACAATGCAAGCTGATGGAGCGGGAAGAATGCCACATAATAAGCGACATAGGTGAGCAGCCCAAGCGCGACCGATTTCTTCAGCGAATAGCCATAGAAGGTGCGGGTGGCGATCACGAGCCAGGTCCCGTCGACGATATATTTGCCGATCGCGATAGCGGCCGAGGTCGCGTTGAGCCTGATCCCCAACCAATAATAGATCGGCCACATTATGACGACGGTCAGCACCACGAAGGAGATTGCGTGCATCGCGAAGATGAGGTGCTCGACATAATATCTTTGTGACCGGAGGTGGACCAGATGGAGCGCAAGCGAAAAGAGGACGATCAGCGGGACCTGCATCAGCGAGGCATTGCGCGCCCACTTCTCGTCGATTTCCCGCTCGATCGCTTCGGCGGGCACTCGGCGCCTTTCGGCCTCGGCCCTGATCCGGCTCGATACGAGCAATGACTTGGCCCGGGTCTGGTTGCCCCCCATCGAGCTGACCAGTTTCTCCTCGGCCGCGGCGTGCCTTCCGATGTCGTACATCGACACGGTGTTGCTGATCGAAAAGGCGAAGAGGTGAAGCGCGAGGATGGCGAGGACGAGCGCGAGCGGCTTCACGTAGCGCACCCGGCGGGCGGAGAAATATTCCCGGGTCAGGAAGCCCGGCCGAAACAGCAGCGCCCGCACGGTGCGGAGCAGCTTCGAATGTTCGAGGCTGGTGATCTCCTCGGTCGCCTCGCCGGCGAAACGCCTAAGCGACAGATCGCGCTTCGAGATTCCGGAGCGCCGCAACTGTGACAATAGTCGCCCAGCAGCTCGGCGCCGCAATTGTCGCAGGCGCGGGCTGCTATCGACGCGCGTGACGCGGGCTCAATAATGTACCGCCCGGCCGTAGGCGTCGAGGACGCTCTCGTGCATCATCTCCGAGAGAGTCGGGTGCGGGAAGATCGTGTGCATCAGCTCGGCCTCGGTGGTCTCGAGCTGGCGCGCGACGACATAGCCCTGGATGAGCTCGGTCACTTCCGCTCCGACCATGTGGGCACCGAGCAGCTCGCCCGTCGCCTCGTCGAATACCGTCTTGATGAAGCCTTCCGCTTCGCCAAGCGCGATCGCCTTGCCGTTGCCGATGAACGGGAATTTGCCGACCTTGACCTTGTAGCCTGCCTCTTTTGCCTTCGCCTCGGTGAAGCCCACGGAGGCGACTTGCGGCCGGGAGTAGGTGCAGCCCGGGATGTTGCCGGTCTCCATCGGGTGAACGCCCTCCACACCGGCGATCGCCTCGACGCAGATCACGCCCTCGTGGCTCGCCTTGTGCGCCAGCCAGGGCGGTCCGGTGACGTCGCCGATCGCATAGATGCCTTCGACGTTGGTGCGGCCGTATCCGTCCGTGTCGATATGGCCGCGGGTGGTTTTCACGCCCAGCACTTCCAGCCCGATATTCTCGGTGTTCGGAACGATGCCGATGGCGACGATGGCGTGGGAATATTCCTCGACCGCTCCGCCCTTCAGCGTCGCCCGAACGCCTGCGCCCGTGGGTTCGAGCTTGTCGACACCCGAGCTCACATGGATCTTCATCCCCTGCTTGGTGAGCTGCTTGTGCACGAATGCGGAGATATCCGCATCCTCGACCGGCAGGATCCGGTCGAGCATCTCGACGATCGTCACCTCAGCGCCCATGTCCGAATAGAAGCTCGCGAACTCCACTCCGATCGCGCCGGAGCCGATCACGAGCAGCTTCGTCGGCATCTCCTTCGGCACCATTGCATGCTGGTAGGTCCAGATCTTGTTCCCGTCCGCCTTGGCGAACGGCAGGTCCCGCGCCCGCGCGCCGGTGGCGACGATGATGTGCTTGGCCTGGAGCTCGGTAGTGGTGCCGTCCTTGACGACGGTGAGCTTCCCCTTTCCCGCGATCGAGCCTTCGCCCTCGACCACGGTGATCTTATTCTTCTTCATCAGCCCCTTGACGCCGGCATTGAGCTGCCCCGCCACCTTCCGGCTGCGATCGACGATCTTGGCAAGGTCGAACGACACCTTCTCCGCGCTGAGTCCGTAGGCGGAGGCGTGCGTGAGATAATGATTGATCTCCGACGTCCTCAGCAGCGCCTTAGTCGGAATGCACCCCCAGTTGAGGCAGATCCCGCCAAGCTTCTCCCGCTCGACGATCGCTACCTTCATCTTCAGCTGCGCCGCCCGAATCGCCGCGACGTAGCCGCCGGGCCCGGAGCCGAGAACGATGAGGTCGTAAGTGTCAGCCATTACGCAATCATCCCCAGCGGCGCTTCGATCAGCTCCTTGAAGCGCTTCATCAGGGCCGCGCCGTCGGCGCCGTCGATGGCGCGGTGGTCGAAGCTGCCGGTGGCGCTCATCACCGTCGCGATCTGTAGGCTGTCGTTGACGACATAGGGCCGCTTCTCGCCCGCGCCGATCGCCATGATCATGCCCTGCGGCGGGTTGATCACCGCCTCGAACTGCTTGATCCCGTACATGCCCATGTTCGAGAGGCTCGCGGTGCCGCCCTGATATTCTTGCGGCTGGAGCTTGTTGTCGCGGGCGCGGGCGGCGAGGTCCTTCATCTCCGTGGAAATGCCGCTGAGGCTCTTCGTGTCGGCGCCGGCTACGATCGGCGTGATGAGGCCGGTGGGCGTCGACACCGCGACGGAAATGTCGGCACGCTTGAAGGTGACGAGCTCCGTCGGCGTGTACATGACGTTGCACTTCGGCTCGTCCATCAGCGCGCGGGCGAGCGCCTTGATCATAAAGTCGTTGACCGACAGCTTCACGCCGCGGCTCTCGAGGCTGGCGTTGAGCTCCGTGCGGAGCTTCAGAAGCGCGTCGAGCTGGATGTCGACGGTGAGGTAGATGTGCGGAACCTGCTGCTTCGATTCGGTGAGGCGCCGGGCGATCGTCTTGCGGATGTTCGAAAGCTTGGCGGCCTCATGCGGAATGTCCGGCACGGGGTGCGCGGCGGGGGCAGGCGTTGCGGCAGGAGCCGGGGCGGGCGCAGCCGCCGGTGCTGCCTGGGCAGGCGCGGCGGCCGGTGCGGGCTTGCCGCTTGCAGTGTCGATATCGACCTTGACGATGCGGCCGCCCGGGCCGGAGCCGCTCAAGGTGGAAAGGTCGATCCCCTTCTGCTCGGCCAGTCGGCGGGCGAGCGGGCTCGCCTTGATGCGGTCGCCGGTGTCGGCCTTCGGCTGCGGCTGCGGCTGGCTTTGAGGCTGCGCGGCCGCAATCTTCTGGTCCTCGGCGGGATTGGCGCCATAGCCCTTCACGTCCGGCTGCGGCGTCGGAGTCGCGGGCTGCCCCGCACCAGTCTCGCCGCCGCCTTTCGCGACCGGCGCGGGCGCTGCGCTCGGAGCCGCCGCGGCTGCCCCGGCATCCTCGCCCTCGCCCGCGATGAGTGCGATCACGGTGCCGACCTTCACTTCGTCGGTGCCCTCGGCGACCAGGATCTTCGAGATCGTGCCCTCATCGACCGCTTCAAATTCCATCGTCGCCTTGTCGGTTTCGATCTCCGCCAGGAGATCGCCCGCGGCGACGCTGTCGCCTTCCTTCACGAGCCACTTGGCAAGCGTGCCCTCCTCCATCGTCGGGGACAAAGCGGGCATCTTCAATTCGATGGGCATCGCTGGCTTTCCTCGCGTCAGGGGCGCGCCCGTCCAAACAGCAGAGGCAAGTCCGGGTCAAGACCTGCTGAACGGCTGGGCCGGGCTCCAGTGCCCGTGCTTGCGCGCGGCGGCGATCTGGCGCAGCATCGCCTGAGCAGGAGGGAAGATGCCGGCTTATCTGGTTGTGATCGACGAGAGCGAGGAAGCGCGCTCGGCCCTCCGCTTCGCCGCCCGCCGCGCCGCCAGGACCGGGAGCAGCGTCGAGATCGTCGCGCTGATCCCGCCCGCCGACTTCGTGCAGTGGGGCGCGGTGCAGGCCGCGATGGAGGAGGAGGCGCGGCTCCGCGCCGAGGCGAAGGTGCTCCAGGCCTCCGGCGCGATCATCGAAGAGGCCGGCATCCGACCGTCGATCACGGTCAAGCAGGGCGAACCGGTGAAAGAGGTGACCGCCATCCTCAAGGAACGCGAGGACATCGCGGCGCTGGTGCTCGGCGCCGCCGCGGAAGGCGGGCCGGGTCCGCTCGTCTCCCATTTCGCGGGAACGGTGGCAGGGTCGCTGCCCTGCCCCGTCATCATCGTTCCCGGCGGCCTCCCGGACGAGACGCTCGACCGGCTCAGCTGATCCGGATCAGCCGCGCTCGCCCGGCAGCGGCCGCGGCTTCGCCCGATAGACGCGGCGCGGCTTCGCCTTCACCCTCTTTTCGATATAGACCGTCTCGCGAACCGTCTGCGGCGCGGCCGCATGGACCGTCGTCTCCGTGATCGTCACCATCCCGCCCGGCATCCAGCCATAACCGTATCCGTAGCCGTAGCCCTGATGCCCACAGGCCTGCGGGCAGGGCATGGGCGGCGGCGGAGGGGGCGGTCCGCGGCGGTCGACATAGCCGCGGTCGTCATAGCCATAATCCTCGTCGCCGGGGTAATCGTCGCCTTCGTAATAGGGGATGCCCTCGTCGTCATAGGCCCACCGGTCGCCATATTCGTCCCAGTTCATGCCCCAGCGGCCGTCGAGCACCCGGCCTGAGCGGTCGATCAGCAAGGCATCGTCGAAATAGCGGACCCAGCGGCGGTCCTCGATCGGCTGCGAGAAGCCGTACATGCCCCAATTGTGGATCTGGAAGCGCGGACCCCACCAGAATTGCGGGACGAAGAAGCCGCGATCGATGCGCTTGTAGCGGTGATGGCGGTTGATGCCGTGATGGCCGCCGCCCTTCATGCCGTGGCCGCCCCACATCTGATAGCCGCCCTTCATCCGGTGCCCGCCGCCCATCATCTGGCCGCCGCCGCGGCGGTGGATGATGAAATTCTGCGCGCCGCCCTGGCGGCCGTGACGCTGCATCATCATGTGATTGCCGCCGCCGTTCCGCCAGGTGACCCCGGCATTGGCCGGACCGCCGGCGGGAGCGGACTGAGCCCCGGCTGCGACGGGCGCGAGAGCCGTTGCCGCGATGATTGCGAGTGCGAATTTGTTCATGGCGCGTCCCCTGTTCGACGAGAGCCTTGCGCTCCCTTGAAGGCAGGGTGCGCTCAGGGAGTTTTTAACTTCCGGAAGGGGCTTTTGCTACAGAGCCGAGCCGCTCTCCGAGCAGCCGTGCCAGTTTGACACAGCCCGCCAGATCCTCCGGGTCGAAGCGCGCTTCGAGCGGGCTGTCGAGATCGAGGACGCCGATCAGCTCCCCCTCCTCCACGATCGGCACGACCAGCTCGGATCTGGATGCGCTGTCGCAGGCGATGTGGCCGGGAAAGGCGTGCACGTCCTCCACCAGCTGCGGCTCGAGGCTCGCCGCCGCCGCGCCGCACACGCCCTTGCCGAAGGGAATCCGGATGCAGGCGGCACGGCCCTGGAACGGCCCGAGCACCAGCTCGCCGCCGACATTGCGGTAGAAGCCCGCCCAGTTGAGGTCGGGAAGGCTCTCCCACAGAAGCGCCGAGATGTTCGCCATGTTGGCGATCGCATCGGGCTCGCCGGCCGTCAGCGCCTCCGCCGCCTCGACGAGCTGGCGGTAGAGCTCGGCCTTGTCCGCCGCTTCGATCCTGAACTCGTACATCTAGTCTATCCTCGGCTTGGCCCGCGCCTGCTTGACCGCGCTTCGGCCCTTCTTGGCCTCGACGCGCTTCGCCTTTGCAGCCCTGCTGACCTTGGTCTTGATCCGCTTCGGTTGCCGGATGTGGGCCTTGGCGATCAGTTCCGCCAGCCTCGCCCGCGCATCTTCGCGATTGGCCTCCTGCGTTCGGAAGCTCCGCGCCGTGATCACGATCTCGCCGCCCGACGTCATCCGGCTTCCTGCAAGCTCCTTGAGCCGCGCATAAGCATAAGGCGCCAGCCCGAGCTTGAAGACGTCGCAGCGCAGCTGCACCGCGGTCGCCACCTTGTTGACGTTCTGCCCGCCCGGACCGCTCGATGCGATGAAGCTCTCGCTCAGCGCCTCCTCGGGAAGCGTATAGGCGTCAGCCGAGGACATCGCCGAAGCCGGCATTGACGAAGGTGGGCGGAAGCGGGGCGGTCGCCTCGACCGGCGTCTTGCCCTCGCGCTCCATCTTCAGCGACAAGGCATGGAGCAGCATGGGTCCCCGTCCCGCCCCGTAGATCGGGTCGCCCGAAATCGGGAGCCCGAGCCCCTCGGCCGCGTGCACCCGGAGCTGGTGCGTCCTTCCGGTCGTCGGCGTGAACAGCAAAACTGCGCGGCCATCCTTAACGGCGATCGTCCGCCACCGCGTCAGCGCCGGCTTCCCCTTAACGTCATGGACGATCCGCCATCCCTCCTCCCTCGTCGAGACTTTTCCCAGTGGCAGGTCGATCTGGCCCTCCTCGCGCTCCGGCACCCCGTCCAGCACGGCGACATAGCTCTTCTCGACCTTCTTCTCCTCGAACGCGCGCTGGAAGCGCTTGTGCGCCTTTGGGTTGCGGGCGAGCAAAAGGCAGCCTGAAGTGTCGCGGTCCAGCCGGTGCACGGGGAGCGGCAAGCGTCGGAAACCAAAGCGGAAATGATGGAGATAATCCTCCAGGCTCTCGGGCGTTTTCGAGCCTGGGTGGACCGCCAGGCCCGCCGGCTTGTCGATCACCATGGCTTCGCCGTCGATGAATAAGACACGGTCTTCAAGCATGGATCCGCACTGCCACGGCTGTTGCAGCGGCGCAACGAGCTCTCAGCTACTCGCCATAAGTCCTTCGTTTACGGTGAATTAACCTTTTCAGTTCACTTATTGCATGATTAATCAAGATTACCGGGGTCC
>NZ_DASVUE010000210.1:0-4600 GCF_036387215.1 Allosphingosinicella sp.
GCAGCTCGACCAGCGCAAGCGCGAGCAGCATGGCGAGCGCGGTCACGAGGATCGACTCGCCGAGGAACTGGACGATCAGCTGCTTCCGGTTGGCGCCGAGAACCTTGCGGAGCGCCACCTCCCGCGCCCGCTGCGAGGCCCGAGCGGTTGCCAGATTGGTGAAGTTCACGATCGCCATCCCGAGGATGAGCAGCGCGATCACCGCGAAGGTGATCATCGTCCGCCGGTCGTTGCCCGGCGTCATCGATGCACGTTGGCCTTCGCCGAGATGGATGTCCTTGACGTTGACCAGACGCCAGTCCTGGACGTCGCCGGGGTTGGTAACCTCGCCGCCGCCGCTTGCTCCCTGCGTATCGTCCGGGATGTTGCGCTTTTCCCAGGCGGGAAGCTGCCGGTTGATGTCCTCGGCGTTCACGCCCGGCCGAAGCTTCACGTAGACCCATCCCCCCTGGCTGCTCCAGCCGTTCAGGAAATAGGGATTGTCCGAGAAATAATCTTTCGGATCGAAGCGGGCGACGACGCCGAGTTCAAGGTGGCTGTTCTTCGGAAGGTCCTTGATGACGCCGGTGACCTTGTAGTCGGTGCTCCTGCTCTTGCCGACGAGCGTCAGCGTCTTGCCGATCGGATCGGATTTGCCGAACCGCTTGGTGGCTTCCGTTTCGGTGAGAACGAGCGAGGTGGTGTCGTCCAGCGCGTGCTTCGGATCGCCTTTGACGAACGGCACCTGCAGGATCTCGAAGAGATTGCCGTCGACGAAGTTGAAACGGTCGGCGAAGGTCGCCTTCCCGTCCTGCTTGATGACGTTGCCGCAGGAGCAGACGTAGACAGCCTTCTCGACCTGCGGGAAGTCCTTCATGAGGGCATCGCGCGAAGCGAACTCCGTCATCTGGAGCTTCATCTCCTCGCCACCGCTTTCGGTGGGCTTGTACCAGGCCTGGAACTGGTAGGCGCGGTCGGCGCCCGGCATCCAGCTGTCGTAGCTCATCTCGTACCGGACGTAGAGCAGGATCATCAGGCACGCGGCGAGGCCGAGCGCGAGGCCGAAGATGTTGATGAACGCATAGGTCTTGTTCTTCGCAAGAGCGCGGAAGCCGACCGTCAGATAATTGCGCCACATGTCTCTGGTCCTACTCGTAGCGGAGTGCGTGGATGGGGTTCTGGCGCGCCACCTTGATGGCGTGGCCGGCGATGGTGCCGACCGCGATCGCGAGCGCGATCAGCCCGGCAAGGAGGAAGGGGCCCGGCGTCAGCGCGATGCGGGCGTCGAACTGGTTGAGCCAGTCGCGCATCAGCCACCAGGCGACCGGCCAGGCGATCAGATTGGCGAGGATGACGGGCTTCGAGAACTGCCAGGCGAGCAGCTTCACGATGTCCCGTGCGCGGGCACCGAACACCTTTCGGATGCCGATCTCCTTCGTCCGGCGCTGGGCGGTGAAGGCGGCGAGACCGAACAGGCCGAGGCACGCGATCACGACTGCGAGGAAGGCGAAGCCGGCAAAGGTCTGCCCGCGCGCAGCGTCCGTCTGGTAGAGCTGGGCGAGCTGCTGGTCGGCGAATTCCCCTTCGAACGGCACTTCGGGGAACATCTCGCGCCAGATCCGCCGGATTTCCTGAAGCACCCGCTCGGGCTCCGGCGAATTGTAGCGGACGATCAGGCGCCGGTAGATGCCGCGATCGTAGAACATGGCCGGCTCGATCGGCTCCCTCAAGGAGCGGAAACGGCTGTTCGCGACAACTCCGACGATCGTCGCCGGAGTGAGGCCGATCTCTTCGCCGTACATGTTGATCCGGATCGTCTTGCCGACGGCCGCATCGGGTCCGGTGAAGCCCATCCTCCGAGCCGCTTCCTCGTTGACGGCAATGTTCACCCCGCGCTGCGCGATCTCCCGCTGCGCCGGCTCCACCGCGGTCTCGGGCTCATAGGGTGTCCAGGCGCTGTCCTTGGCGAACTTGGGCGACAGGGCGCGGCCGGCGAGCACGCGGATCCCGAGCGTGTCGAAGAAGCCCGGCTCGACGCTGTACCAGCCGATCAGCGGCAGCGAGGAGCGGCCGGGTATCTGCACGTCCGTGTTGAGCGTCTGGCCGCTCGCGACCCAGATGTTGCCGGCGGTGACGCTCTTCACGCCTTCGACCGCGGCAATGCGCCGCATCAGCGCCTCGCGCGCGGGGATCACCTGCGAGCGGTTGCCGCCGTCGATCTGGATGAGACCCTCGCGGCTGAAGCCGAGGTCGCTCTTCTGAGCGAAATTCGTCTGGGAGTAGACGATGCTCGTGCAGATGATCAGTCCGATCGAGACCGCGAACTGCGCGACGACCAGAACCGAGCGAAGCCGCCCGGTGCCGATCGGCTCGGCCGCGGACTTGTTGGCCTTGAGCACCTCGCCCGGCTGATATCGCGAAAGGTAGAAAGCCGGATAGAGCCCGCCCGCGAGCCCCACGATCAGCCAGAGCAGAAGCACCGGCAGAAGCACGCCTTCCTCGCCGAAGTAGCTGGCCTCCAGCCTGGTGTTGAGGAAGGCGGAAAGGTAAGGCAGCGCCAGCTCCACCAGCGCCAGCGCGATCAGCATCGCAACGCCGGTGAGCAGCATCGATTCCCCCAGGAACTGGATCACGAGCTGCTTGCGCCTGGCGCCGAGCACCTTTCGAAGCGCCACCTCCCGCGCCCGCTGTCCGGCTCGCGCCGTGGCGAGATTGACGAAGTTGATCGATGCCATTCCGAGGATCAGAAGCGCGACGATCGTGAAGGTGACGATCGTCCGCCGGTCGTTCCCCGGCCGCTCCTCCTCGCCTTCGGCGCCGCTCAGGTGGACGTCGCGGATGTTGACGAGGCGCCAGTCGAACAGGTCGCCTTCGCTCACCCGCTGGCCGGCGACGTTGCGCGCCGGGATGCCGCGCCGCTCCCACGCCTGGAGGCGCCGGTTGATCGACTCCCCGTCCGCACCGGGGCGGAGCTTGAGGTAGACGCTGCCGTTGATGCAGGTCCATCCGCACTCGGCTTTCTCTTCCTCGGTGATGCGGCGCACCATCGAGAAATACATGTGGCTGTTGCGGGGAATGTCCTCGAACACGCCCGAGACGCGCAGGCTGTAGGGTTCGCCGCGGCGGAGCCCCTCGATGGTCTTGCCGACGACGTCGATGCCGCCGAACAAGGTCATTGCCTGCGTCCTGCTGATGGCGACGCTGTTCATGTCGCCGAGCGCCCGCTTCGCGTCGCCCCGCAGGAAAGGCAGCTGGATGATGTCGAAGAAATTCTTCTCCGCCATGATCAAGGGCAGCGAGACGGCTTCGCCCTGGCGCATGACGATCATGCTCTCGCCCTCGGCGCGGGACGCGAGCTCGATCTCCGGGAAATCCTTGGCGAGAGCCTCGGCGATCACGCCGTGCGCGCCCTGCTGCGGCCGCCCGCCTTCATTGTCGGGCCCGGTGCCGATCGACTGCACCTGATAGACCCGCTCCGCGTCCGGCAGCCAGGCGTCGTAGCTGGTCTCGTAGCGCACGTAGAGGAGGATCATCAGGCAGGCGGCAAGACCGAGCGCCAGACCCGCGATGTTGATGAAGGCATAAGCGCGGTTCTTGGCGAGCGCCCGGACTGCGACTGTCAGATAGTTTTGCCACATGAGCAGCCGTCCCCCTATTCGTACCGGAGCGCGTGGATGGGGTTGAGGCGAGCGACCTTGAAGGCGTGCCCCGCGACGGTGCCGATGGCGATCGCGAGCGCCAGCAGCCCCGCCATCACGAACGGTCCCGGACCCAGCGGAATGCGGATGTCGAAGGTGTTCAGCCAGTCGCGCATCACCCACCAGGCGACGGGCCAGGCGATGAGGTTCGCGATCACCACCGGCTTCGAGAATTGCCAGGTGAGCAGCCGCACGATGTCGCGCACCTTCGCTCCAAGCACCTTCCGGATGCCGATCTCCTTCGTCCGACGCTCGGTCGTGAAGGCGGCAAGGCCGAACAGGCCGAGGCAGGCGATGATCACCGCAAGGATGGCGAACGCGGCGAAGATGGTGCTGCGCGTCCGCTCCGCCCGGTAAAGCTCGGCGACGAGATCCTCGGCGAACGCTCCTTCGAACGGAAGGTCGGGCATGAAGCGATACCAGACGCGCTGGAGCCCGTTCAGGACCTCGGCCGGGATCGCGCCTTCGTAGCGGACCACGAACTGGGTCGTGCGCGACGGGTCATAGGCGAAGACCAGCGGCTCGATCTCCTCACGCGCGGTCCGGATGCGCGTGTCTTCGACCACTCCCACGATCGTGACGGGCGCCAGCTCTGCGGGGCCCGTGCTGGTCAGCACCTGCTTGCCGACCGCGGCGGCCGGCGAGAAGCCGAGGAGGCGGGCCGCCTGGCGGTTTATGACGACGTTGAAGCCGCGGGGAGCGGCGGAGGGGCCTTGCGCCTCCTTCCCCTCCGCCGGCGGCCCGATACGGTCGTTGGCGAAGCGCTCCCCGAGCAGCCGCCCCGAAAGGAGCCGCATGCCCATCACCGGGAAGTAATCCGGATCGACCCCGTACAACCCCATTCCGAAGCCGTCCGTCTGACCCGGGAGCTTCACCACCTGGATCGACTTGTTCCGCGCTGTCGGAGCCACGCCCGTGCGGGC
>NZ_DASVUE010000211.1:0-6432 GCF_036387215.1 Allosphingosinicella sp.
TCCCGGAACGCGCGCAGCGGATCGGCCGCGTCGAGGGCGCAGACCTCTTCCACCGTCACTTGCGGAGCGCCTTCTGGATTTCCTCGACGGCGGCCGCCCAGGCTTCGGTTTCGGGAGCGATCAGCTCGACATGGCCGGTGCGGTCCAGCATCCGGACGCTCACCTTGTCGCCAGCGGCGCGCATCTTCCGCTCGTAATCATAGGCGTAGTCGGTCGGGATGATCCGGTCCTGGCGGCCGTTGACCAGCACCTGGCGGACGCCGAGCGGGGCGAGCCGGGGCACGGAAGTGTCCGCGTAGACGTTGCGGCTGCTGAGCGTCGCCGGGCCGACCAGCTTCTCGATCACTTCGGTGCCGCAGCCGCTCCCGGGCGGCGTCGCTGCGAGCTCGAGATCGGGAAGGCCGCCGAGGCTGACGACGGTGTCGATCCGGATCGGGTCCGGGGTCCGGAGCTTGCTGTCGGCGGCGATGCGCGGCCGGGCGGCAAGCCACAGGGCGAGGTGCCCTCCCGCAGAATGGCCGGTCGCGACGAGCGGCGAGATGTCGAGATTGAAGCGGGCCGCGTTCGCCCGAAGCGCGTCGGCGGCCGCGGCGGCATCGAGGAAGGTGCCGGGATAGCCGCCGCCTTCCCGGTCGACGCCGCGATAGTCGATGTTCCAGACGGCGATGCCGCGCTTCCTGAGATCGTCGGCGATCCAGTTCATGATCCGCCGATCCGCGATTTCGGTCTTCCAGCAGCCGCCATGGACCATCAGCACGGTCGGGTGCGGGCCCTTGCCTTTTGGCAGCCAGAGATCGACCTTCTGGGTGGCGGCATCGCCGTATGAGATGGTCTCATTCGGCTCTGGCCGGTCGCGCGTGAGCAAGGCGGGCCACTTCATGAGCTCGGCCGGAGCTGCGGCGGCTGCGGGAACGGGACTGTCGCTCGTCATCGAGCAGCCGGCTAGCGCCAGCGCGAGGGGAAGGGCAAGCGATCTGGAGAGGTTCCTCATCCGGCCGGCTCTAGCCGCCGCGGCGGCCGGCGGGAAGGATCAGCGAGCGCCGCCGGAGTGGGCGGACTGAAGCGGCGCTCGCCGCGGCCCGCGATTGGAAGCGGGCCGATTGAAGGGGACGGGCTTCAACAATTGGGGGCGCTCTTCCGCCAGGGCGCAGCGAAGTTGATCGCCGCAATCTTACAGAAGGTGACCTTCACCGCCTGAAAGAGCCGGTGCAGATCGTCCGAGAACTGCTGCCCATGTGCGTCCCACATGCGGGCATCCATTTCATCGCGCATTTTATCACTCCTTTCCTGACGGAGCGGCGGGAGGCCGTCCGATGAGCAGAAAATGGAGGAGAAGCAGCTGCAGCGCCAACTAAACGCTCGACGCAGGTAATTAACTGAGCTTATCATCTGCCGATGCGCCACATCCCTCCGCTCCAGGCCGTCAGAGCCTTCGAGGCCGCCGCGCGGCACGAGAATTTCACATCCGCGGCGGCCGAATTGGGAATGACGCAGGCGGCGGTCAGTTATCAAATTCGCTTATTGGAAGAACGGCTTGGCGTGCCCCTGTTCGTCCGGTCGAAGCGCCGCGTGACGCTGAGCGATGCCGGCCGGAAGGCCGCTCCGTTGGTCTCGGGTGCCTTCGATACCCTGTCCGACGCGTTCGGGGCGCTGATCGCGGAGGACGAGGCCGTGCTGAGCATCAGCACCACCCAGACCTTCGCCGCGAACTGGCTGGCGCCGCGGCTCGGCGGCTTCCAGATCGCGCGGCCCGAGCTTGCGGTGCGGCTCCACACCGCCGGCGCGCTGGTGGATTTCGCACGCGACGAATTCGACCTTGCCGTGAGGAGCGGCGTCGGCGGCTGGCCGGGGCTGAAGCAGCATTTCCTGTTCCGGCTGCACACGACGCCGATGTGCAGCCCGGACTTCCTCGAGCGGTATCCGCTCAGCGCGCCCGAGGATCTGCTGCGGGTGCCGCGGCTCAGTCCGGACGATCCCTGGTGGAAGCTCTGGTTTTCCGAAGCCGGGATCGACGGCGCCGGGCAGCCGACCGGCAGGGGTATCCGGCTCGACACGCAGGTAGCGGAGGGCATGGCCGCGATCGCCGGCCAAGGCGTCGGGATGCTGAGCCCCAATATGTGGCGGAACGAGCTCTCGGCCGGGCGGCTCGTCCAGCTCTTCCCGCTCGTCGTGATCGAGGGGCCGAGCTACTGGCTCGTCTACCCGGAGCACAAGCGCAACCAGGCGAAGATCCGAGCCTTCCGCGACTGGATCCTCGCCGAGGTGGCGGCGCAGGCGGCGGCGGGGCCGGACGAGATCTTCACCCCGCCCGACCCCGCTTCCTGATCACTCGGTCGGCGCCTGATCCCGAAGCGTCGGGTTCAGGAAGCGCCGCAGCGGGCCGCCGAAGCGGCGGAACAGCCAGTAGAGGAAGCCGAGCACGATCGCCCAGGGCAGCAAAGTCACCAGGATCACCAGCAAGGTGGCGAAGCCTGAGACGAAATTCTCCTGCGCGTCCTTCAAGGCGGTCTTCAGCGGCGAGCGATTGTCGAAGCCCGGGGCAACGTCGCCGGAGCCGTACTGGAAGACCATCGGCGTCTTGGCGAGCGACTCCCGCCTTTCCTCCCGGTTGGCGCGGGTGGCGCGGATAGATCCGCGGATCTGATCCGCCTGGATCTGGAGCTCGGCACGCTCGGCCGCGCGGAGGCCGGGCCGCGCAAGCTGCGTCTCGATCCGCCTCAGATCCTCTTCGAGCTGCGAGACGTTGCGGGTGGCGCGCTCGATGTCGGCACCGGCATCCTCGCCGCTGATCTCGCTGTCGACCAGCATGCCTTCGGCGCGGGTGACCGACTCGATGCTGTTCTTGCCGAACTGGCGGGCGATTGCGGGATCGAGCTTGAAGGCGAGGAACGCCTCGACATCCTCCTCGCCGAGCAGGCGGTAGCGCATCCCGGTGATCCGGCAGCGATCGAGGCCGAGCTTCTCGCAGGCGGCGGCATGCTGTTCCTGCACCGCCGAGATCCGCTCGCCGGGAAGGCGGAAGGCGTAGCGATAGTTGAAGGCGATGCCGGGCGCCGCGGTCGGCCCGATCGAGGGCCCACCATTCGTCTGCGACCTCGAGACGGGCGGTGGAGGCGGCGCCGGCGCGGTGACCCCCGGCGGGCTCTCCGCCACATCGAAGGTCTGGAGGTCCTGGCTGGTGGTGCGGGTCTCCTGCTCTCGTCCTCCACCGCCGCAGGCGGCAGTGGCGAGGAGCAACGCAGTCAGAGGTACGAAACGGCGCATCGGCATCTCCCTCTCTTATCGTTCAGTGTTACTATATCACACCGGTAGAGAATACAATCGATTGTTCTCGAAGTTCCGCCTGGGTCTTTCCTACAGCAGCATGTTCTGCTAATGTTCCGTGATGCTTCTTCTTTGTGCCTGCTGCTCACCCGCGCGACGATTTAAGAAGCTCCCTTGATCGGGCGGAGACCGGCTCGTAGGCGTGAACTGCGTGTGAACTTCCGCCGATCAACTCGGCGTTTGCAGGCATCGGGGCGCCTGCTATCGATTCGCCATGTCAGCCGATGAAATTGATCATGTCGTCGACGCGCCGTTCGACGACGCCTTGTCGCAGCGCTACCTCGTCTACGCCCTCTCGACGATCACCGCGCGTTCGCTCCCGGACGTTCGCGACGGGCTGAAACCAGTCCACCGCCGCCTGTTGTGGGGCATGCGGCTGCTGAAGCTGGATCCCGCGGCGGGCTACAAGAAGTGCGCGCGCGTCGTCGGCGACGTGATGGGCAGATACCACCCGCACGGCGACCAATCGATCTATGACGCGATGGTCCGCCTCGCCCAGCCCTTCTCGCTCCGCTACCCGCTCGTCGACGGGCAAGGCAATTTCGGGAATGTCGACGGCGATAACGCCGCCGCGATGCGCTACACCGAGGCCCGCCTCACCGCCGCCGCCAACGAGCTCATGGCCGGGCTCGACGAAGGCACGGTGGAATTCCGCCCAACCTATAATGGCGAGGAGGAAGAGCCCGAAGTCTTCCCCGGCATCTTCCCGAACCTGCTCGCCAACGGGGCAAGTGGGATCGCGGTGGGGATGGCGACCTCGATCCCGCCGCACAACGTCGCCGAGGTGGTGGATGCGGCGACGCACCTGATCGACAACCCGAAGGCCGAGCCGTCCGCGCTGATGGACTTCGTGTCCGGCCCCGATTTCCCGACCGGCGGAGTGATCGTGGACAGCGCGGAGGCGATCGCGAACGCCTACGCCACCGGGCGCGGCGCCTTTCGGGTGCGCGCGCGCTGGAGCGTCGAGGACCAGGGCCGCGGCACCTGGGCGGCGGTGATCACCGAAATCCCATACCAGGTGCCCAAATCGAAGCTGATCGAGCAGATCGCGGCGCTCATCTCGGAGAAGAAGCTGCCGATCCTTGAGGACATACGCGACGAATCGGACGAGAAGATCCGGATCGTGCTCCAGCCGCGGAGCCGGGCGGTGGAGCCGCAGGTGCTGCTCGACAGCCTGTTCCGCCTCACCGACCTCGAGGTGCGAATCCCGCTCAATCTCAACGTGCTGGACGCGACCCACACGCCGCGGGTGATGAGCCTCAAGGACGTGCTGACGGCTTGGCTGGCCTTCCAGTTCGAGGTGCTGGTCAAGCGCTCGCAGCACCGGATCGGCAAGATCGACGACCGGCTGGAGCTGCTCGAAGGCTATATCGTCGCCTTCTTGAACCTCGACCGGGTGATCGAGATCATCCGCACCGAGGACGAGCCGAAGCCGGTGATGATCGCGGAGTTCGCGCTCACCGATCGGCAGGCCGAAGCGATCCTCAACATGCGCCTGAGGAGCCTCAGGAAGCTTGAGGAGATGGAGCTCCGCCGCGAGCGCGACCGGCTGATCGCCGAGCGCGAGGAGCTCCAGAAGCTGATCGACTCGCCGGCCCGCCAGCGCTCGCGGCTGAAGAAGGATCTGGCGACGCTCCGGGCCCGCTATGGCCCCGACACGCCGCTAGGCGAGCGCAAGACTTTGATCGAGGAAGCGGGGCCGGCGCGCGAGATCCCGCTCGAAGCGATGATCGAGCGCGAGCCGGTGACGGTGATCATGTCGAAGCGCGGCTGGATCAGGGCAATGAAGGGCCATGTCGATCTCGCCAACCCGGAAGCGATGAAGTTCAAGGAGGGCGACGGCCCGGCCTTCTTCTTCCACGCGCAGACGACCGACAAATTGCTGCTCGCAGCCGCCAACGGCCGCTTCTACACGCTCGGCGCCGACAAGCTTCCGGGCGGCCGCGGGTTCGGCGAGCCGGTGCGGCTGATGGTGGACATCGAGGGCGAAGGGAACATCGTCGCCTTGCTTCCTGCGACGGGCGGCAAGCTGCTGCTGGCCTCGTCGGACGGGCGCGGCTTTATCACCCCCGCGGCGGGCGCGGTCGCCGAGACAAGGAAGGGAAAGCAGGTGGTGAATCTCCGCACCGGGGCGAAGCTCGCGCTGGTGCGGCCGATCGGCGAGGCGGACGATTATGTCGCGACGATCGGCGATAACCGGAAGATGACGGTGTTCCCGCTGACCGAGCTGCCTGAGATGGGACGCGGCCAGGGTGTGCAGCTGCAGCGCTACCGCGACGGCGGGCTTTCCGACGCCAAGACCTTCCGCTTCGCCGAGGGTTTGAGCTGGGGCATGGGCGGCGAGAGCGGCCGCACCCGCACCGAGACCGACCTCTCCCCCTGGCGCACCGCCCGCGGCGCCGCCGGCCGAATGCCGCCGAACGGATTTCCGAGGAACAACAAGTTCTGACAGTCAGTCTGTGCTCCGGCCGTTCGTGTCGAGCGAAGTCGAGACATCCCGCCGAGCGAAGCCGAGAAGATTGGCCTCGGCTTCGCTCGGCGGGGTCCCTCGACTTCGCTCGGGACGAACGGTGCGCTTGAGCGCTGGGACGATCAACGAAGCATCTCGCGAATCTTGCACACGGTCCGCCAATTACGCGCGGTCGCGGGTGAGCCCACCAGGCGATCGATCAGGGAGGGGGACAGCTTCGAGGTGCCGGAGCCGCCGGGATAGTGGATCCAGAGCGCTCCGCCGGCGAGCGCTACCCGTTCGCCGTCCTTCGCACGTTCCTGCAGCGCGGCCGCCGCGCCCGCCTCGGGCGTGCGCTTCGAGAGCATCATCATCAGCCGGTTGGGTTCGGCTTCGGCAGCGTCAGGGAAAGGATTGCTGCCGGCGTAGCCTGCCCACTCATCGGCCGAGCGGACGATCACCGGCACGGGCAGGAACCGCTTCCCGATCGCCTCCTCCAGCCTCTGCTCCAGGCCATCCGGCTGTTCAGCATCGAACAGCAGATTGCCGCTCTGGATGTAGGTCCTGACGTCGGAGAGGCCGATCCCCTCCGCAAGCGCGCGCAGCTCCGCCATCGGGATGCTCGTCTTCCCGCCGACGTTGATGCCGCGCAGAAGCGC
>NZ_DASVUE010000212.1:0-2224 GCF_036387215.1 Allosphingosinicella sp.
GAAGCGCTCCCGGGCCCGAACCTCCACTTCAACCCCTATTTCCCGAACCTCAACATCGCCATGCCGCCGCCCATCACCGCGGACGGGCAGGTGACCTATGCCGACGGCACGAACGCGACCCGCGACCAGATGGCGAAGGACATTGCCGCCTTCCTCGTATGGACCGCCGAGCCGAAGCTCGAGAACCGCCACCGCACCGGCGTTGCGACCCTGCTGTTCCTGCTGATCGCGACGGTGCTCGCCTATCTGTCCTACAAGCAGATCTGGGCGACCGCGAAGCGCGACGTGCGGCTTTCCGGGCCGCTCGATCCGGAGAATATCGCCGAGCGCGAGGCGCAGAAGGCGGCCGCGGCCGCGGACGGCCGCGGGGTCGAAGGCTAAGCCACGCTGAGGGT
Source organism: Allosphingosinicella sp. (assembly GCF_036387215.1). Classification (GTDB taxonomy): domain Bacteria; phylum Pseudomonadota; class Alphaproteobacteria; order Sphingomonadales; family Sphingomonadaceae; genus Allosphingosinicella. The sequence goes on from NZ_DASVUE010000212.1 coordinate 396, forward strand.
GACGGCGGGGTCGGCGACGCCAGGCTCCCGTGCCCTCATCCCCGCCGCCGGGGGCGCCCGAGCCCCGGGGCCGGACCACGACATCATCGCTTCTCGCGATAGCTTCTGGGGCCGGCGTAGCCATGCCTTCGCTGAGTCCGTTTTCGGGACACGGGCCGCCGGAAGCCGTTGCGCTTCAGGAACTTAGATGATGATCGAAACGTTAATTGCGGGTTGAAGCTCAACGACCGTCCGCGCGCCGGGCGGAATCATTCCAGCATCACAAGCTGTTATCGGGAGAGTCGCTTATGTTCCTGCCACGCATCCGCACGATGGTGCTCGCCGCCGCCGGCGCCCTCAGCCTTACCGCCTGCGGCAACTATTATGACGACGGCTACGGCTATGGCGGCCTGTCGGTCGGTTACGGCACGGGCGGCTATTACGATCCCTATTACGATCGCTACGACTATGGCTACGGCTATGGCAGCCCCTACGGCTACGGGAATTACGGCAGCTGGTACCAAGGCTATTATTATCCGGGCACCGGCTATTACGTCTACGACCGGCGCGGGACCCGCTACCGGTGGAACGACAATCAGCGCGCCTATTTCGAAGGCCGCGGCTATCGTCTTCGCGATCGCGAGGATGTCCGCGACTATCGCCGCTTCACCCGGGAGGGCCGTCGGGACTATCGCGAGTTCAACCGCGAGCGGCGCGACGACCGCCAGGCGTTCCGCCGCGGCGAGGTGACCCGCGAGCAGTTCCGCACCGACCGGCGTCAGGACCGCCAGGAATTCAGGCAGGACCGCCGCCAGGATCGGCGCGAGTTCCGCCAGGACCTGCGGGACGGGCGCGGCGGCAACATGACGATGAGCCCTGAGCGTCAGCAGATGCGGATCGAACGCCAGCAGCAGCGGCAGGAGCGCCGGGCAGCGCGCCGCGGCGGCCAGTAAGAAGGCGGCTGAGCCCTTCCTTCCCCGCAAGGCCGGGGAGGGGAGGGCCTAGCGCTCGCCCGGGCCCCCGGGCCGCCGCCGCATCAGAACGATCGAGGTGAAGGTCAGCACCGGCACCTCGTCCTGGTTGGTCACGGTCGTGGCCGATCGGAAGGAGCCGATTTCCGGCTTGCTCCGCGAGGGGCGCACGTCCGTTATGCGGCTCGACACGTGCAGCGTGTCCCCGGGGAACACGGGCTTCAGCCATCTGAGATCGTCGATGCCGGGCGATCCGAGCCCCGCCTGCTCGGTCGCCACCACGTGCCGGGCGATCACTGCCATTGTCATCGCGCAGGTATGCCAGCCGCTTGCGGCGAGCCGGCCGAAATGGGTCTTCGCGGCGGCCTCGTCCGACAGATGGAAGGGCTGCGGATCGTATTTTCGCGCGAATTCGATCACTTCCTCGCGGGTTACTTCGTAGCTCCCGAAATAGGTCGTCTGCCCGACCTCCAGATCCTCAAGATAGATCAACGCGCCCTCCTCGGTTCGCCCGGTCCGTAGCAGACCGAAACCCGTTTGCCAGAGCGATTGCGGAGCGGGGCCGGCTGCGGCATCCTTCGGCTAAAGGGGGGGGAGCGGCATGGCAGGCGAATTCACGATCAGCAGGCGGAGCGCGATGGCGCTGGGGGCAGGGGGGCTGCTGATTGCCTCGCGGCCGGCATGGGCGTTCCAGACCGCTCCTTCGCCCTACGATGCGATCGTCGAACGCTTCATGGCGGAGTTCGAGATGCCCGGCATCGGCATCGCCGTCGTCCGGCCGGGGCAGGCGCCGTTCACCCGCGGCTACGGCGTCCGCAGGATCGGCCGGCCGGAGCGGGTGGACACGGATACGCTGTTCGCGATCGCTTCCAACAGCAA
>NZ_DASVUE010000213.1:0-2331 GCF_036387215.1 Allosphingosinicella sp.
CGCGGCCCGGGCCTTGGGCTCGGCCGAATCGAGAGCGGTGATCAGCTTTTGTTCCTCATCCAGGGGGGAATAGGACAGCGTTTTTTTCGGGTGCCGCTCATTGAAGGCGGCGACCGCGTCCGCCAGCAGCGGATCGTCGACGAGCACCAGCGGATCCTCCTCGCCGGTCTGCGGGATGGTGTCGTTCTCTCGCTCCGCCATGCCGCGCGAGGCGCCGCCCCAGCCCTCCTTCTTGAGGATGTTCGCGGCCCGCTTGTAGCCGGCGAGAAGGTCGGCGCCCTCGGCCGTCTCGACGAACGACTGCAATGCCTTCACGCGGGCGAGCAGCCGGACGAGATCGTCCTCGCCTCCGAGCGCGAACACGGCATCGATGAGATCGTGGCGGACGCCGGCCTCGCGCTGCTGGACTTTCAGGCGATCGGCGAAGAAATCGAGGAGGTCCCGCTCGATGCCGTGGATGCGCTCGATCTCGCGGAGCGCCAGCTCGCCGAAGGGCTGGCCGGCGGTCTGCCGGTGGCGCTCGAGCGCCTCGGCGCTGACTGCGTCGCCGAGGCGGGTGCGGAGCAGGTTGCGGAAGGCATTCTCCTCCTCCGCCGCTCCCGCCATGCGGCCGGCGGCATGGTCGCTGAACCAGGGCGTGAAGATGTGGCTGATCCGGGCCCGAAGGCCGTTGGCGATGATCAGCGAGAGGATGCCAAGCGCCGAGCGGCGGAGCGCGAACGGGTCCTTGGATCCGGTCGGCTTCTCGCCGATCCCGAAGAAGGAGAGCAGGCTGTCGAGCTTGTCCGCGAGGCTGACTGCGACGGTGACGGGCGCGGTCGGCACCTCGTCCCCCTGGCCGACCGGCTTGTAATGATCGCGGATCGCGTCGGCGACCGCATCCGGCTGCCCCTGCGCACGCGCGAGATAGCCGCCGATGATGCCCTGGAGCTCGGGGAACTCGCCGACCATCCCGGTGACGAGATCGGCCTTTGCGAGGCGAGCGGCGGTTTCGGCCTGCTGCGCAAGCTCCCCCCTCCCTGGAAGGGAGGGGCCGGGGGTGGGTGGCGAGTGCAGCGAGCCCTCGGCCTCGGAGTTTCGCCCGCCTTCGGCGGCACCCACCCCTAGCCCCTCCCTGGCAGGGAGGGGAATAACCCCCTCCTCAACCAGCCAGCGGGCGAGCCGGGCGATGCGCTCGACCTTCTCGGCGACCGTCCCGAGCTTCTCGTGGAAGACGATCTGATCGAGCTTCTTCGACTGGTCGGCGAGCGGCACCTTGAGGTCCTGCTCCCAGAAGAACTTGGCGTCGGAGAGGCGCGCGGAAAGGACCCGCTCGTTGCCCGCAACGATCGCGGCGCCGCCATCCGAAGCTTCGATGTTCGCGGTGCAGACGAAGGCGTTGGCGAGGTGGCCGTCCAGCTCGCGGCAGACGAAATATTTCTGGTTCACGCGGGCGGTGAGCTGGATCACCTCGGGCGGCACATGGAGGAAGGCCTCGTCGAAGCGGCCGATCAGCGGCACCGGCCATTCGGTGAGGCCGGCATTCTCGGCCACCAGCCCCTCATCCTCGATCAGCTCGACGCCGACCCCCGCTGCAAGCGCTGCGGCGCCGTAGCGGATGATCTGCTTGCGCTCCTCCGGATCGACGATGACGCGGCAGGCGCGGAGCTTCTCGGCATAATCGTTGGCGCTTCCGATGGTGATGATGCCGGGATGGTGGAAGCGGTGGCCGACGGTGGCCGCGCCGGATCTGATGCCGGCGACCTCGACCTCGACGATCTCCTCGCCGAGAAGTGCGACGATCCCCTGGAGCGGGCGCACCCAGCGCTGGCTCTCCGTCGATGCCGATGCTTCGCCCCACCGCATCGACTTCGGCCAGGGGAAGTTGCGGATGATGGTGGGAATCGCCTCGGCGAGGACGGAAGAAGTAGCCCTGCCCGGCTTCTCGACGATCGCGAAATAAATGCCGTCGCGCTCGACCAATTGGTCCTGGGTCAGGCCCGTCTTGCGCAGGAAGCCCTCCAACGCCTGCGGCGGAGCGCTGGAGCGCGGCCCCTTTAGCTCCTCGCGCACTGCGGCGGTTTCCGTCGGCAGACCGCGGGCGATGAGGGCGAGCCGGCGCGGCGTCGCGTAGGTTTCGATCGCCTGGGCCCTGATGCCGGCGGTGGCGAGCTGCTCGCCGAACAGGCGCGCCAGATCGGCCTGCGCCTTCGCCTGCATGCGCGCCGGGATCTCCTCGGAGAGGAGCTCGAGGAGGAAATCAGCCATTTAGATCCTCCCCGGCACGGGGAGGGGGACCGCTCACCCGCGGCGAGCGGTGGAGGGGGCGGGACGCCGCTGCCAGAATCGAGG
>NZ_DASVUE010000214.1:0-4245 GCF_036387215.1 Allosphingosinicella sp.
GTGAAAAGCGCGCCATCGATCATCGACTGACCCCATTCGTTATCGAAGGATGCCGTTGGTTGTGCGGCAACAAACTGCGAGGCCGTCTTTCCGCCCCGGTTCAGCGTTGTCGCCGCCGCCGCCGCACGTGGCTGCAAAGACCAACAGGATCCAAATACGTCGCCTTTAGGGACGGATAATCAGACGACCAACGCTTGGCTGCAGCCGCTCGGCCTATGTACGAGCTGCAGGTTGGGACTGACCGTCAGCCACTTCACGGGGCTGAACCGGTAATAGAGTTCGGCGGCCTATTCCGCTCTGGGCAGCATAGGTGCCGATCACCGTTCAAAGCCCACGGGCAGGGCGTAGGCTATTATGGAGTCCCCCATCTTCGTCCCGGCAGATCCGTGACCGCCGGCGACTGCGACCACATATTGGCGCCCGGTCCTCGCCGACCGGTAGGTCATAGGCGTGGCTTGGGCTCCCGCCGGCAGGCGGGCGCGCCAGAGCACCCGCCCCGTCGTCACGTCATAAGCGCGGATGTAATAATCCAAGGAAGACGTCAGGAACGCCACTCCGCCTGAGGTCGCCAACGGACCTCCGAGCGACGGAACGCCCATCTTGATCGGCAGCGGCAGTGGGGCCTCGTCCCGCACGGTCCCATTCCGATGCTTCCAGACGGTGCGCCCGGTCACCAGATCCATCCCCGCGACATATCCCCATGGCGGCGCCTGGCACGGCAGGCCCAAGCTCGACAGGAATGGGTTGAGCGCGACCGCAAAAGGGGCGCCCGCATTCGGATTGTAGCCGCGGACCCTTGAGCCGCCGCGATCGGAACCTCCGACTGCGCCCAACTGGCCAAGATGATCGTTGGGCTGGATCCGGGGAATGAGCCGGCTTGTGAACGCCACGTAGTCGGGATTTGCGAACGCAACCTGCCGGACAGGATCGATCGCGATCCCACCCCAGTCAAAAACTCCGAAATTGCCTGGATACACAAGCGAGCCCTGCATCGAAGGGGGCGTGAACGGCCCCTCGTAACGGAGCTTCCGGAAGGCGATTCGGCAGGCAAGCTGGTCCAGCATCGTAGCCCCCCACATGTCCCGTTCCTCGAGTGGGCGCTGCGGCATGAAGGTCGCCGTTGAAAATGGCTGGGTCGGGGAGAGACGGTCGCCGGGCGCGGGGCCGCCCGGGACTCGCCTTTCGGGTGCGGCATGGATGGGTTTGCCGGTCCGCCGGTCCAGAACGAAAAGGTTCCCCGTCTTCGTCGTCTGCACGAGTGCAGGAACGCGCCCTCGTCCCGGAATGTCGATATCGAGCAGCGAGGGCTGCGACGGAACGTCCATGTCCCAGAGATCGTGGTGCACGGTCTGGTACACCCAGCGCTCGCGCCCTGTGGCAAGGTCGAGGGCGAGTATCGCGGAGGTATAGCGCTCCGTATTGGGTGGGCGCGTGCCGCCCCATTGATCGACGGCGCCATTGCCCATCGGGAGATACACCATTCCGAGCGCCTCATCGGCCGCGGCAGTGCTCCAGCTGTTCGGGGAGGAGCGGGAGTAATGCTGATCCGGACCGATCGGCGCCGTCGAGCCCGGATTTCCCGGATCGAAATTCCAGACGAGCTTTCCTGTCACGACATCGAAAGCCCTGATCACGCCGGACGGCATCCCGACCGATTTGTCGTCGTAGATCGAGCCGCCGAGTATGATGAGCCGGCGCGTCACGAGTGGTGCCGAGGTGAACTGATACCAACCCTGCTGGTAGGCTGCCATTCCCGGCCAGAGGCTGACCTGACCGCCACTGCCGAAGCCTCGGCATGGCCTTCCCGACGCCGCGTCGATCGCGAACATGCGGGCATCGTTCGTGGTCAGGATGAGGCGCTGAGGGCATTCTCCGTCGGGCGCGCGCGGAGCCCCTGGCCAGCTGGCGTCGTGGTAGGAAACGCCGCGGCAGGTAAGGTGCTGAATGTCAGCGGGGACCACGATCTTCGGATCGAAGCGCCACCGCACCGCGCCCGTTTCGGGGTCAAGGGCGAGCACCTGGTTATGAGGCGTGCACAGATAAAGGGTGTTGCCGACCTTGATCGGCTGCGTCTCGTAGGTCGTCTCCACAGGGTCGCCGGGCCGTTTGCGATCCCCGGTTTGCATCCTCCACGCTGGCTCGAGCCGATGCGCGTTGGCGGGAGTGATCTGCCTGAGGGGCGACCAGTTATTGCCGCGCCAGGTTCGGCCGTAGGTCCACCAGTCATCGTCCGGCAGTCCCTCCATTGAGGCAGCTGACTGGCTGCCTCGCGCGGGCAGCGAACCCTCGAGATCATGCTCGTCGGACAGCATCGCCGAAAGCGCCACGACCGTGGAAGCGGCAAGTGAAATGGAAAGCAGCAGCCCGGGGCCACGGCGCAGCGATGGCGGAAGCTCATCCCCTTCCCGGTGCAGCCGCTTCCGGACGCGTGGGAGGAGCAGGACGAGCCCAAGGATGAAAAGGATGTCGCCTCGCGGCGCCAATTGCCACCAGTCGAGGCCGATCTCGGCAACGGCCCAAATCAGAGTGCCGAGGAGCACCGCTGAATAGACGTAGAGGGCGGTGGCTAGCCCTCGGTATAGAAGCCAGGCGACAACCACCAATCCTGCCCCGGCGACGGCGTAATACGGGCTTCCGCCAAGTGCGATGAGATAGATGCCGGGGATCAGCGATCCCAGTCCGATCAGGCCGACGGCAAGAGACAGAGCTCTGACCAAGCGTCCAGGATTCTGCGCGTGCGTATGCCGGGACCGCATCAGGTTCCCCGTTGCGCCGTATCGGGGCACCTCAGGCGGAGGATCGGGCGGTTCGCCACCTGGTCCTTGGAACGCTGGATCGGTGCAGGACCGGGAATGGCGGCAGGCATTTCAAGCCCGTTGGCGGTGTTCGGAAGTGGCGGCGAAGCGAGGAGCGGCTGAAGCATGAGAACCTCCGGCAGGGGCGAATACTGCCTCTCCTATTGAATCATGCCGCCGCTCTATTCCGCCTCCGCACGATGAACTGCGCTTTGGAACGGTCCTCATCCTCTTTCATCATTATAGAGAGCCTCTGCCCGGCCCGCGTGCGTACCCTCGGCTCCGCAAGTGCCGCCGGCGAAACTTCTCAGATCTCCGATGAAGCGGCCGAATCCGGGAAGGAGGTGCGAATAGGAAAACGTCCCGGCGCAGCGGGAAGACCGCGCTCGGCGGTGGCGCAAAAAGGGGGCAACCGAAGAGGCCGATTACCCCAATGAGCCCAGCCGTTCACGCAGCCATCGTTCTCGCCACCGGCGAAGATCCGGCATTCCACGCTGGGGATGCCGTTCGAGTCCTCACCCGCTCACCGGTGGGTCATTACCGCGTCCCCACTTACCTTCGCGGGAAAAGGGGCACGGTGGAGGCAATCATCGAGCCACCTTGGATGGACAACGAGGAGGAAGGCTTCGGCCGCAACGCAGGATCGAAGCGCCATTATTATCGCCTTGCGATCCCGATGACCGAGATCTGGAGCGACTATGTCGGCTCACCCCGGGACGGGATTCACATCGAGGTCTTCGAAACCTGGCTCGAGAAGGAAGCCCGATGAGCGAAGGCCACGACCACGATCACGCTCACCATGAAGCCTCGTATGCCGCGGATGATGAAATGCCCGGCTATTTCGCGATCATGGAAGCGGCGGTGGAGGAGCTTCTCTTCGAACGCAAGCTGCTCGAACCCGCAGAGATCCGACGACAGATCGAAGTACTCGACACGCGCAACGAGGCGCTCGGGGCGAGGGTCGTCGCGCGCGCTTGGACGGATCCCGCTTACCGGGAGCGGCTCCTCGCCGACGGGAAAGCCGCGTGCGAAGAACTCGGCATCAGCTTTTACGACGAGACGGGCTTGATCGTTCTCGAGAATACCGAGGCCGTGCACAACCTCCTCGTCTGCACCTTATGCTCCTGCTATCCCAGGCCTGTCCTGGGGCTCCCGCCAGACTGGTACAAGCAGAAGCCCTATCGCGCCCGCGCCGTGTACGAGCCGCGCAAGGTGCTTGCGGAATTCGGGACGATCATTCCCGAAGATGTGGAGATCCGGGTCAGCGACTCCACCGCGATGGTTCGGTTCCTGGTTCTTCCACAGCGCCCACCCGGCACCGAACATTACGATCTCGGCCAACTCGAGGCGCTCGTCACGCGCGATGCAATGATCGGTGTCGTGCGGGAACTCGATCGAAGCAGGGGGAGCAGAGCATGATCATAAGTTTGCCCCTGGTGGCGAGGCTTCC
>NZ_DASVUE010000215.1:0-1941 GCF_036387215.1 Allosphingosinicella sp.
TGCAGCCCAGCTCCGCCCCGCGATCGAGGCTGCGAGCCATCCGCCGATCAAGGCTGCCAGGAAATAGGCCGCAAGCACCAGCACCTGCACCGCCGGCGGTATCGCGGCCCCGTCCGACCGGACCGGGAACAGCAGGTGCCCTATATATTCCAGGATGCCGACGGTGACGAAGACGGCCACCAATCCCGCGACGACGGCGAGGATGTTCCGCAACATGATTGCCCTTTTTCCTAGCGGGCCGAGACTACAGCAAGCTGCGGCCCCGGCAAGGGGCTCTAGCCGTTGACGATCGTTCCGCCGTTCGGATGAAGGACCTGGCCGGACATGTAGCTTGAATCGTCGCAGGCGAGGAACAGGAAGCTCGGCGCCACCTCGTTCGGCTGACCGGGCCGGCCCATCGGCACGTCCTGGCCGAAATTCTCCATCTTCTCGGGCGTCGAGCCGCCCGAGGGATTGAGCGGCGTCCAGATCGGCCCGGGCGCAACCGCGTTCACTCGGATGCCCTTGTCGATGAGGTTCTCGGACAGCGAGCGGGTGAAAGCCGTGATCGCGCCCTTGGTCGCCGAATAATCGAGCAGCTCCTTCGAGCCCTGGTACATCGTCACCGAGGTGCAGTTGATGATCGCAGCACCTTCCTTCAGGTGCGGGCGGGCGGCCTGAACTATGAAGAAATAGCCGAAGATGTTGGTCTGGAACGTCCGCTTCAGCTGCTCTTCGGTGATGTCGGTGATTTCCTTGTCGGGATGCTGCTCGGCCGCGTTGTTGACGAGGATGTCGAGCCGCCCGAGCTTCTCCACCGTCTCGGCGACGGCGCGCTCGCAAAACTGCTTGTCGCCGACGTCGCCCGGGATGGCGATCGCCCGCCGGCCTTCCGCCTCGACGATCTTCTTCGTCTTCGCAGCATCGTCATGCTCGCACAGATAGAGGATCGCGACGTCCGCGCCTTCGCGGGCGAAGAGGGCGGCGACTGCGCGGCCGATGCCGCTGTCCGCGCCGGTGATCAGCGCCACCTTCCCCTGGAGGCGTCCGGAGCCCGGGTAGCGCGGCTGCCATTCCGGCTTCGGCTCCAGCCGGCTCTCATGGCCGGGGAGCCCGTCCTCGTGGATCATCTCCAGGGTTTCGGTTTCCGACATGGTCATTCCTTCGCGGCGATGCCGGCGCCTTCCTGGCCGAAGGCTTCGATGGTGGACTGGTCCTGCTCATCGTTTTCCGGCGCCTTTTCGACTGGCGTGTCGCCGTCCTTGCCGAGGGTGAACGAGTTCCGGCTGCCGTCGCCCGGATCGTCCGACATCTGGTTGTTCTGGTTCATGGTTTTATCCATGCTGCTGGAATTGTGGCTGTTCTTGCTCATGATTTTCTCCGTCGGGATGTGCCCAGGCTTGGAGATAGAACCGACGCAATGACGCCACGGTTCCCAACAGAAAACCCGCCTTTTTCAATTATGTAGGAGGCGTTTGGGTTTAGGAGCGGATGCGCTGCGGCTGGTAGGAGGCGCGCTGGATGCGCGGCCGCGAGGCGTCCGGAGCCGGCAGCTTCACTTCGTCGGCATAGACTTTGGCGACGTTGGTGCCGGCGGCGCGGCATTCGGCGACGACGACGGGGTAGAGCGCGTCGCTATGCCGCTCGATCGCGGAAGCGGTGGCGGCGTTGCACGCCTCGACGCTCTCGTAGCGGACCGGCATCGTTGCGACAGGCTCGCACACGTCGGTGGCTTCGCCGCAACCGAGGATCGCCATTACGAAAACTGCCGGACCCATCACTACGCTCCCACTCTCTTAACCGGCTAAACTATTGAACATTCGCTCTGTTCCTGTTGATTCGCTCCCGTAACTTGGTGCTTCGGCGGCGCATCCCTATTTAGACGAACATGCCGCCCGAGCCGACGAACCCGACAGCCGCCCCCGAAGCGGGCTGGGCGACGATGCGCCGCTTCCTCCCCTA
>NZ_DASVUE010000216.1:0-3645 GCF_036387215.1 Allosphingosinicella sp.
GGACACCGCCCTGCCAAGCCCGCTTCAGCGGCGGCTGCCGGACCTCGGCATCGCCGTGAAGTCGATCCTCGGCTTCTGGGTGCTCTATGTCAGCCTGATCACCTTGCGCTCGATCGCTTTGATGGTCCCCGATTTCTGGGATTCGGTCTGGCGCCGGCTGATCGCCGCCTGCGTGGGCGCGACGCTCACCTTCCTCATCTACCTGACGATGCGGCGCCTGGCCGAGGCGAGCCTCACCCGCAAGGCGGTCGTCGCCGGTATCCTCTGCCTCCCCGCTTCGCTGCTGTTCGCCGGCTTCAACTATTTCATCTTCTGGGTCCTCCATCCGCTCGAGGACGACAAGCTCGATCCGATGTGGCGCGGCATGGGCGCGCTCGAAATGGCGTTCCGCTCGATCAGCGAGCAAGCGCTGAGCTGGTACTTCCTGTTCGCCGCCTGGGCGGCGCTCTACGTCGCCCTGAGCTACGCCGCGCAGCTCCGCGCCGCCGACCGGCGTGCGGCCGTGCTCCAGCGCGAGGCGCAGGACGCGCAACTCCGGGCCCTGCGCTACCAGATCAACCCGCACTTCCTGTTCAACACGCTGAACTCGCTGTCCTCGTTGATCCTGGCGCAGCGCACCGACACGGCCGAACAGATGATCATGAACCTGTCCACCTTCTTCAGGACGACCCTCTCGGCCGATCCAACCGCCGACGTGTCGCTCGAGGAGGAGATACGATTGCAGCGTCTCTATCTCGATATCGAGCAGGTGCGCTTTCCCGAACGGCTGAGGGTGGAGATCCACATCCCGCCCGAGCTCGGCAATGCCCGGGTGCCCGTCCTGATCCTGCAGCCGATCGTCGAGAATGCGATCAAATACGGCGTTGCCCGCTCGAAGCGGCCCGTGACGATCCGGATCTCCGCGGCGGAGGAGGCGGGGCGCCTTCACATCGAGGTGACCGACGACGGCGACGTGATGGCGAAAGATCCCCTCGGCTCGCACGGCGAAGGCGTAGGCCTGGCGAACGTCTGCGACCGCCTCACTGCCCGCTACGGGGATGACGCCGCCTGCTCGCATGGTCAGGATCCCGAAGGCGGATATACCACCCGCATTGCACTGCCGGTGGTGCGAAATGGCTGAACAGACGCCGCTCCGGGTCATGATCGTGGACGACGAGCCGCTCGCCATCGAGCGGCTGCAGCTGCTGCTCGGCCGATGCGAGGGCGTCACCCTCGTCGGAACGGCTTCCGACGGCGAGGCTGCTATGGAAGCGGCCGAAGCGGCCGAGCCCGACCTCCTCCTGCTCGACATCGCAATGCCGGGCAAAGACGGGATCGAGGTCGCGCGCGCCTTGGCGGCCTCGAAGGCCGATCCGGCGATCATCTTCGTGACCGCGTTCGACAATTTCGCCGTCGCCGCGTTCGACGTCGCGGCAGTCGACTATCTCATGAAGCCGGTCCAGTTCGATCGGCTCACCGGAGCGCTGGAGCGGGCGCGTGCGGCGATCGGAGAGGGGAGGGCGCGGCAGCCGGCCGTTCCCCGCTACGTGCAGGAATTCTGGGTTCCGGACCAGCTTGGGCTCGTCCGCCTGCCGGTTCGGGAGATCGATCGGATCACCACCGACCGTGACGACATGCGGCTCCATGTCGGGCGCCGGAACTGGATGGTGTACCGGACCGCCGGCGCGCCCGAGGACGGGCTCGATCCCGAGCTGTTCATCCAGGTCGACAGCTCGACGCTCCTGCGCCGCGATGCGATCGCCGGCATGGCGCGTGATGCCGGCGGCGACTGGCTCGCCCGGCTTCGCAGCGGCGAGGAAGTCCGCATGGGCCACGATCACGTGAGCGGTGTGAAGAGGCTGCTCGGCCGCGGCTGAGCCGAAGGCGGCACCCTCCGTTCGCCATCAGCAGGCGCCGCCACGCCTTGCCTTGAGTTGGTCTTGCCGCTATGCGCCCCCACATCCTGTTCGATGGAATTGGGTGAGATAAGCGTCCAAGGGCGCGCGCTGGCCGGCGAGGTTTCGCCCGCCGGCGCTTTTGCGTTTGGACCGATTGAAGCGATGGAGCGAGAAGCATGTTCGAGAGCCTGAGCGACCGTCTGAGCGGCGTCTTCGACCGCCTGCGCGGCCGCGGTGCGCTCTCGGAAGCCGACGTGCGCGGCGCGATGCGCGAGGTACGGATCGCATTGCTCGAAGCCGACGTGGCGCTGCCCGTCGTCCGCGACTTCGTCGATCGCGCCACCGAGCAGGCAATCGGCCAGCAGGTGCTTCGCTCGGTCACGCCGGGCCAGCAGGTCGTCAAGATCGTCCACGATGCGCTCGTGGAGATGCTTGGGGCCGAGGCTTCCGATCTCAACGTCGATGTCACGCCGCCCGCCGTCATCATGATGGTCGGCCTCCAGGGCTCGGGTAAGACCACCACCACCGCCAAGCTCGCCAAGCGGCTGTCCGACAAGGACCGCAAGAAGGTGATGATGGCCTCGCTCGACGTCGCCCGTCCGGCCGCGCAGGAGCAGCTCGCGGTGCTTGGGCGGCAGGCGGATGTGGCGACGCTTCCGATCGTGCCGGGCCAGCAGCCGGTCGACATCGCCCGCCGGGCGCTGCAGTCGGCGAAGCTCCAGGGCTTCGACGTGCTCCTGCTCGATACCGCCGGCCGCCTCCACGTCGATCAGGCGCTGATGGACGAAATGAAGGCCGTGGCCGAAGTCTCGACCCCGGCCGAAGTGCTGCTCGTCGTCGACGCGCTCACCGGCCAGGACGCGGTCAACGTCGCGCGTAGCTTCACCAATGAGGTGGACCTTACCGGCGTCGTCCTCACCCGTCTCGACGGCGACGCTCGGGGCGGCGCTGCGCTGTCCATGCGCGCGGTCACCGGCAAGCCGATCAAGTTCGCGGGCGTCGGCGAGGCGATCGACAAGCTCGAAGCCTTCCACCCGCAGCGCGTCGCCGGCCGCATTCTCGGCATGGGCGACGTCGTCAGCCTCGTCGAGCGCGCATCCGAGACCATCAAGGTGGAGGAGGCGGAAGCCCTCGCCAAGAAGATGGCGAAGGGGCAGTTCGACATGAACGACCTTCGCAGCCAGCTTCAGCAGATGCAGCGCATAGGAGGCCTCGGCGCGCTTGCCGGAATGCTTCCGGGCATGAAGAAGATGGCCGGCGCCGCCCAGAAGGCGCAGGACGACAAGACGCTCGTGCATCTCGACGCCATCATCGGCTCGATGACTCCTAAGGAGCGGATCCGGCCGGAGCTGCTCAACGCCAAGCGCAAGATCCGGGTCGCGAAGGGATCCGGCACCACGGTGCAGGAGGTAAACCGGCTCCTGAAGATGCACCAGGAAATGGCGAACGCCATGAAGAAGATCAAAAAGATGGGAGGCCTTGGGAAGCTCGGCGCCCTGTTCGGCGGCGGCGGCGCAGGCGGCCTTGGCGGGATGCTCGGAGGACTGGGCGGCGCCGGAGGCATGGGCGGAATGGGCGGCGCGGGCGCTGCTCCTCCGGCGGGAATGCCGGGCCTTCCGGGACCAGGCGGAAGCGCGCCGTTCAACCTCCCGCCCGGTTTCGACAAGTTCATGAAGAAATAGGTTTAGTTCAGAAAGGAAGACAAAATGGCAGTATCGATCAGGCTCGCTCGCGGCGGTGCCAAGAAGCGTCCTTATTACAAGATCGT
>NZ_DASVUE010000217.1:0-12218 GCF_036387215.1 Allosphingosinicella sp.
CCGCAATGGGTCGGCGAGCGCGGTGTTCTGAACCCTGAAGAAGTCGGCGCTGGAGCGGAGATCGGCGATCGTCGGCGGCACCTCGCCGGTGGCAATGCTGCCGCGGAGCATCAGGAGAGGCGCGGGAAAGAAGCGCAGGCCCGCAGTGTAGGTGAACGCATCCCTCTCGGCGCGTGTCGCCGGCGGCTTCCCGCCGGCGCCCGGGCCGAAACCGTCGGGATAATTCGTCCTGCTGCGATCGAAGCGTCCTGCAAGCTGGAACTCGAGGCCGCTCAGCGGTGCGAGCCTGCCATCCGCGGCGATCAGCGGCGCGCGCAGCTCGACATAGGCGGATTGGACGGTCTGGCTTCGAGGAGAACCCTCGGTGACCGAAATTCTGTCCGTGAACACGATGGTCCTGATCGGGGGCGGCACCCGTTCGCTTCGCCATTCGAGCAGGCCGGTGGCGGTGACACTGCCGCCTGGAAGCGAAAAAAGCGGCCCGGCAATTCGCAAGGCGGCGCCGCGATAACGGTTCTTCAGAGACTCGTCGGCTATGCTTTCGCCGAAATAAGCTTGCAGCGCCTGAAGGAGTTGGGACCACGACCCGAGCGGATCGACTCGCGGAAGTCCGCCCCCCGGGGACTGGCCGCGCTGGACGGCGATTAGAAGGTCGAAATCGATGACCCTGGTTTTGCTCGAGCGCGTCACGTCGGCGCTTCCGCCCGAAAAATCAGCAGTTGCGCTCCAACCTCGTGGCAGCCGCGCCACCAGCCCGGCTGTGAAGCGGCGGGTCGTGATGCCCTGCCGAAACCGGCCGGTTACGTCGGGGCGCGGGAACGTGATGATCACGATTTGGGAGAACGGATTGATGTCGATATTGGGCAGCGCCACCAGCTGTTCGGGAGTGCCGAACGCGATTGCTCCCTTGTTCCGCAACCATAGCCCATCGACGTAAGCCTCGATCCGATTGCTGAACTCGTGCCGCAGGTTGAAAAAAGCGGAGCGGGTCGAGGGTGCCCCCCGGAGCGTCGCGCGGGCGGTACCCACGTCGTCGGCCGGCTCGAACACGAGTTTTCCGGCATTTTGACGAAGCTGCTCCACTGCCTCCTGCTGCGTTCCCTCGAAACCCAGCGGGAGAAAGGTGTATGCCGCGCCGAGCGAGGCGCCTCCGAATGCCGGACCCAGGACAAGCGGCCCTCCGGGGCTGCCGCTGAAGACGCTGACGGCGTTGGAGCGGGGAGGACGGGTTCCACCTTTGGCGGTCAGCTTCTGGTCGACATAGCCCACCGGATCGTTCGAATATTGGAGGAGGCGCTGTCTCAGCAGATAGTCGCGGTCCCCGGCTCTGATCGGATCCGCTTCCTGGATGCTGCCGGCTGCCATCAGAGCCGTCCGCCCATTCCCGGTTCGTAAGCCGAACCGTCCTTCGATGCCCCGGGTCCAGGAGTCGCCGCGGCTTGTAAGGCCCGAAGTCACGCGCAGCGCCCCACCTTCATAATCTCGGCGGAGAACCACGTTGACGATCCCGCCGAGTGCGCTCGGCCCGTAAATGCCGCCTGCCGTTCCAGTCAGCGTCTCAACCCGCTCGACGACGCTCAGCGGAATGGGATTAAGGTCCGGCTGGAAGAAATCGAAGCGCGTGGTGGGGATCTGCGGCATTCGGCGCCCATCCACCAGGATCAACGTCCTTGAATTGCCGAGGCCGCGAAGGTTCACGGCCGAGCGGGTGTCGCCGGGAATGTCGAGGAGCTGGTTGGGAGAGGCGATTTGCGCGTTCGACGGCTCCCGGCTCCTTAGCAGATCGTCGACATTGTCCCTGTGCGCAAACTCGATGTCGTTCGAAGAAACGACCTTGTAGGGCTGAATGTCGTTCCGGGATCTTCGGATATCCGCATTCTGCGTTCGTCGGCCGATCACCAGGATCTCCGCCACCGGCTCCTCAGCAAGCGGAGAATAGGCGGGCGGGGGCAGGGCGTAGATGTCGAAGGTTCCGCCGCTCTCGCGAAAGCCGAGTCCCGTGCCCGCAAGCAGCCTTGAAAGCACGATCGAGGGCGTCAACACCCCGCGGACGGGGCTTACGGCGATGCCTCGAACGAGCCGCGGATCGAAGAGGAGCTCCGTCTTCGTCTCTCGCGAGAGCTCTACGAGTGCGCTTGCCAACTCGCCGCCCCTGATGTCGATCAGACGCTCACCCGCTGCCGCCGCGAGCGCCGGGGCAGACGCTGCACCTGCGAATATGGCGATCCTCAGGAACTGACGGCGCAATGGCTTCATCACTATCCCCACCACGGGGGTGGACCCGATCATGTGCGGCGGCAAGCCGAAACATCGCCGTCAGCGCGACAGCAGAGGTCTAGGAGGCACTGCGACAGCGAGAAACGCGAGCCCCCTAAGTTGCCCAGCCGCAGCGAGAAGCGTGATCTCGCAACATTGCCGCTGGTGCCAGCTCCTCTGAAACGGAAGTTCCAAAGGGCGGGATGGGCTATCCAGCATTACTGCGGCGATCCCGGTCAGCGATCTTTCGTTCTCGTCCTCCGCCTGTTCCGAAGCGGCTTCGAGCACTCGCTCGAGTATTATCCGTTGCCGTAAAGAGGGTCCTCCAAGTCATAAAAAATCGGCCGTTGATGATTCCCGCGACTGGGGCCGCTGATGTATAGCGAGATGTAGAGTCCGGTGGCATAACGGCCGAGGTGACGCATTCGAGAGTGGCGGATTACTACGGTCTGCGAGGAATAGCGGCCCCTCCCGTAGAGGTGGCTCCAACCACCGCGGTTGTCGGTCCGGAGTGGCTGCTTTGCGCCCATACCGGTCATCAGCCGCTGAACGCCAGAATGTCTGGATTTGGTGGGGCAGGCGCGACCGCTTTAGAACAATGAATCGCGTAAGCGGACCTTCGTTCAGGTGGGGCCTGGTAGACGCCTACAGCCGGCGGACAGATGCGAGCGCCCCCGCGAGATCGCGTGCGCCGGTTTTCGCAAGGATCGCTGCCTCATAGTCGGAGGTCAGCGGAGTGATGATGCCCGACCGCATCGCATTTATGAGATAGGTGATGCCGTCCTTCCCAGGCGCCGCCTGGCGTGCACTCTTGATCGCGAGCGTCGCCAATTTTTCGGCCGAAAGCGGCTCGATATTGGATTCGATTCGCGTAGAAAGCACGACGTCGAAACCTTCAAGATTGGCGAGGTGCTCGATAATCACCGTATTGAGCGTGCGATGGACCGGTTCAACGTATTTGAGTCCGGTGCCGATCTTGCCGGTCTCGCGACGGTAAACGATGTCGGCGGCTTCGGTGGCAGAGACAGCAACCGCGAAGATTGTGGCGAGGACCGGAGCCCCGCCCTCCGCGACCGGCACCAATGTTGGCGCACCCTTCCGGCTGGCGCTCGAGCGGGCATATTCCACCGCAAAGGGTGTTGGTACATCGTCTCGGCGCGACAGGATCACCGCCTGCAGCTCTGGACCCGGATCGGTGATCAGAGACCCATACGCCAATACGCCAATCATGCGGTCATCGTCCCTAAACGTCCGCCGCTGATCGGCACTGTAGCATCGCTGATGATAGTGACCGCTGATGAGCCCATTCCAAACCGGATCATAATTGTGCGAACGCACATGTACTCTGTGGCGTGACTACGGACCGATGCTGCGGATAGCGATGCTCGCCCTTCACAGTTCGCTAAGCGGCTTGCTGCTGCCGCTGCGCAAGGGTTCGCGCCGGAACCTTCGCCTTTCGGATTACGTCGGCGATGTGACTGGTCAGGCCGACCTCGCCGATCAGCTCCACGCCGTCGCCGGGCTGGAGCTGAGCGATTAGGCGGCGCAGCTGCTCGAGGCCATTTGCCACCTCGAACGGTGTCCAGTGCCGCGCCTCGCCAGGGACGAGCACGTCCGCCGCACTCATGGTCGCGCCGCGATGCATCTGGACGACCCACGCCCGCTCGCCGTCATGAACCCATTCGAGCCGGACGGGGCCGAGCTCGGACGCGGCAGCGTGCAGCCTCCTCACGTCCTCAATCACCGCCGCCGGAAGCGGCTGAGCCTTTGCGGTGCCTTGCATGAAGGCATCGCCGGCGCCGGCCACTCCCTCGGTCGCGATCTCGCCTGACTGAAGCACGATTGAGGCGCCCGAATATTGCGGCACCACGCTCGCCTGGCCGACGATCGACGCGATCGCCTCATGCTCAGGATCCTCGGCCGCCATAATCTGGAAGGGATCGGTCCAGCCGCGCGTGGTCGTGAACTTGCCCGGCATCTGCTCGGTCGGTGCGGTTCGGAACCAGACCTCGGCAGAGCCCGTCGGCTGGCCGAAGCTGAACGGCGCGACGCGGCGGTTCACAACGGTGGTGCGGGGGACGGGAAGGCCGATATGATGAGCGACGAGGAGGCCAAATACCTTGTCGCCGATCATCCGGCTGAAGCGGTTCGGCCACTGGATCGGCGGCGGCAGCCCAAGGCCCTCATGCTCGGCGATCTCCCAGCCGAGTGTATGCGTAAGCCGCCAGCCGCGGGGCTTCGGATGGATGCTGAATTCGAGGCGGGTGTTTTCGGGGACGGCGAGGTCCGGCTCGAAGCCGTAGACGGTGACGAGCAGGCGCGAGCCCCAGCCGAGCGGGAGCGAGGCCGTGCCGGGCTTCTCGACGGCGCGCGGCGTGTCGTCGGGCGCGAACTCGATGAGATTGCCGAGGATCACGCCCGATACGCCGCCATCGTGGATGTCGACCGTCTCGTTTGCGATCGTATGAAGGCCCTCGCGGGTAAGGCGCAGGACGGCCGAGGTCACCTCGTCGACGCTCTTAAGGCCGTAGATGAACTCGCGGCTGAGCGGATTTTCGGGAGTGAAGCTGCGGACGTTGACGGAGCCCTCGGCGCTGCGGGCGAGCAGCGTCTCGGCGGCCTCCTGGAGGCCGCTAAAACCGTGATTGGGCGCCTCGCCGAGAACGCGCGCGAAGGCTTGCTTCGGCTTACCGCGGCGCGGCTCGTAGCTGATGAACTGGGCTACGTTGATTAGCTCGGCGAGCCGGTCGAGTGAGGCGTCCTTGCGGGGCATGCCGCCGCCGGGGACATAGACGATGGCGGGAAGCGTCGCCTCAAGCCGATCGGCGGTGGCGCGAAGCGTGTCGGCGAGATAGGGCGGCATCGGGTCGAGCGCCTTGACCTCGGCGAGCGCGCGGCGGATCGCGGCGATGCCGTCGCGCGTGACCACGGGCGTGCCGTCGATCCGCGTGGTGGGCACGCCCTCGAGATGGGCGCGGCAGAATTCTGATGCGCAGCCGGCGCTGAACTCCCAGCCGTCCATCAGCAGGATGCGGCTGGCATGATCGGTGATGAACCTTTCCCAGAGCTCGAGATAGTTAAGCTGCGACCAGTGGCTAACGAATAGGGTGGCGGGCTCGATCACTGGCTCGGCATGGCGGGCGCGCAGAACCTCGGCTGCCAGCTTCAGAGCCTCCTCGTTGGGCGCGATCACTTGCTCGCGGAGGGCGGCGCGATACTCCTCCGACTCCGCCACGAGCGCATGCCCGCCGCCGCGCCACCAGTCGATGAAGCGGCGGCCGGTGGTGATCGGGCCGGAGAGATAGGCGACGCGGGTGGAGCCGAAGGCGGAGCGCCAGATCTGGCGGATCGCGGCGAGGGGTTGTGGGGAGGGGTCCGTCATCTCGTTGCTCGTCCAGTTGCTGCGCCTGCGAAGGTCTCGCTCGAGGAGCTGTTGTTGGTTATCATGGGTCTCGCTTGGTCAGGGTTCGGCCTACCCATAAGGTGCGATCTTTGACAACCGCGCTGCCGCCTCACTACGCCCAATTGTTAAAGAGGGTACCATCAGTGCGGCAACCGCTGCTCGTTCACAAGCGCGGTTCCGGACACCGAAGTGACCGGCTATACGGCCGTGGAGGGCACGACTCGAACAGTCGGCCAAGGAGGGGAGCCTACCGAAGAGGGCGGTCTGAACCTCGTTCGGTAGCAAGTGCCTGCCGCTGGCGGCTAAAGTGAGATCGGGAGCGTGCAGGTATTCACCATCGTCCAGATCGGGGACGTACGCTTTCCCGACAAGGCCAACTTCACCCTCGGGATCGACGACAAGGATCCAATGTTTCCGGGGGCGGTCAGCAGTGCCATCGGCGTTGCGCCTTTGCAGGCCGTGTCCAGGGCGGCAGGCAACTACATCGGCACGAAATCACCTGATTTGATCGCGTTCATGGGCGATTTCACTGATCGTGGAAATCGCGACCAGTTGAAGAAGTGCATGGCTTACCTGCGCAACTTGGTACCCACCGGCAAGCCGCCGTCCATGTTGCTGTTCGGTAATCACGACCTTGATCGCGCGGATGATCCGAACAGCGAGGACCGGTTCGATCCGATCAACGACATCATCGCAGCCGCGGGGTTCAATAAGGCGAGCGTCATTGAACCGGCCCTGGAGCAACTCACCTGTCCGACTGGCGAAAAGGTCAGCGTTTTCGGGCTTAACAGCTGCCACGGATGTGGGCAGACCCGGCTCCTGGGCACGCTCATCGAAAAGCAGGCCGGCGCTGTCATCGCCAAGATCGTCGCCGGTGGCGGCACCGAAGATGAGCTGAATGAAGTTCATGAAAGCATCGATACGCCGGCAATCAGCGAGCAGACGTTGGCCTCACTGTCCCAGCAGATCGCTGCCTTGGACGGGGACGAGCTTGTCGTCGTCTGCGCCCACCACAACTTGCTGCCGCAAGCCACGCCTCGCATTGCGCCTTATTCCGAGCTGATCAATGCCGGCACCGTTCGCGAGCAACTGCTAAGCCACAATCGACCGATCATCTACCTGCATGGTCACCTCCATACCGTTCCAGTCGAGATCATTCGGGTGCCGACGGCGCCGCGGGCAGCGATCATTTCCATCTCCGCGCCGCTGTTCCGGAAAGGCTTCAACATCGTCGAGCTGGCGTTCAGCAACGAGAACGTTCCTCTTGGCTGCAAGATCACGCCAATGACCCTCCGTGGTTCACAGGTCGTGGCGGAAAAGCCGATTACCGTGCCGGCATGGACGGCGGCCGAAGGACTGAGGCATGCGTCGCGTGCTGCCCAGAAGCTGCTTGATAAGCTCGAGCGGGACAAGCGGAGCCACCGGGGTGATCTCGATGACCCCGATTGGCCGGAGGATGAAAAAGCGGCCAAGTCGAAGGAGCTGGACGATCTGCTTCGTGAATTGCAGTGGGTCGGCGTGGTGGAGATCCAAGGTGAAGATGGCCCCAGTCACCGCTGGAAGGTTCTGAGGTCGATCTGATGAAGTTCTCCAACCCTTTCCGGCCGACCCGCTTCGAGCACCACGAGCATCCGCTCATCTGGATTTCGCCCAACGTCAAGTTGCTGGAGCGACTGAAGTCATTCTATGTCGCCGGGACGCGCGGAAGCGGCAAGACGAGCCTGCTCAAGGCGCTGAACTGGCGCGAGCGCCTTCACAACAGGACGGTCGCCGACCAGCTGGGAGATGATGCCCTAGACTACGTTGCCGTCTACTTCCGGCTACCGGATTATTTGACGAGCTCGCTCGGTTTGATCGACTGGCACAAGGCCTTTCCGGACAGCCAGACCCCCGAGATCGTCGGTTACGGGGTGTTCGCCCAGCTGATCGAGCTGGTTGCCGCGCAACTCCTCTGTGAGGCAATCAGCTCGCTCCGCAGCGTCCGCCGATTCACCTTTTCGGCCGATGACGAGACCAAAACGGTCAAGAAGATTCTGCAAGCCTATCCGCAGCTTGAGACGAGTGCGCCAGGTGAGGTCGAGAGCCTGGAAGACCTCTCGTTGCTTTTCCGCCAACTCCACCAGCGAATGAACCTTGCGGTCACTCGCGGGCTGACCAAGGCTCTGCACGATCTTCCGGTCGAAGCTCTACCAGGCGTTTTTATCAACGAGCTCGCTGCGCAGTTGCGGGAGCTAGCCTGCTCCGATGAAGGCAGCTGCTCGGCTACTTTTCATCTCAAGATCTGCATCGATGATTGTGAGACCCTGCAGCCCGCACAGCAGCGATATCTGAACTCGCTTGTCCGCAGCGCCAAACAGCCCCTGTTCTGGGTCATCAGCTACGTGTCGGTGGATTATGACTCCACCAATACGATCCTGAACAACCAGACGCTGTCCGATGCCGATCGTAATCGGATCTATCTCGACACGATGGACCGCAACGACTTCTACTCTTTTTGTGAGGAAGTCTCTGCTCTAAGGCTCTTCTACTCGGACGAAGATCTGCGAGCGACCACCAGGCTGCAGGATTTCCGAAGCAGTGGGTTCAAGCTTGAAAACCTGCTTGGTCGGCTCGACATCAATGGCGCGCTAGAGGCGCTTGCTAGCAAATCGATTGCCTCGAGCTTCCAGGCGCTGGTTGCCCGTAGTCCGAAGTCGACGGGTCGCAGAGGTAAGGGCTTCCCCCAGATCTACCAGACTTACGTTATTGAGAAGCTGGGTGACCGCACAAAAGACCAGCGGGCTGAGAACAAGGGCGCCTACATGAGGCGCAAACAAGTTGCGGCAATGCTTTGCCTACTTGCCGAGTACGGCTCCAAGAGCATTCCCTACGTCGGTGCGAGGACTATCGTCTCGCTAAGTGACCTATGCATTCGAGATTTCCTCGAACTCATGGGCTCGATCGTTGACATAGCGATGGAGCGCGACGAGCTGAAGAGCATCGGCGACCTTCATCAACGTCCAACTCCCTTGTCGGTGGACACACAGAGAGTGGGCGCGAGTCGCTCAAGTCAGGCCAAGTTCGATGGCATCAGAAACGCCATGGAGCGGCATGGACAGGAGGCTGCTCAGGCGATCGACTTCATCGGTAAGCTGACTGCGAGACTTCAGGCAAGTCCTCAGCATCTTTCGTCGCTCGCTACACCGGAGCGTGGCAATTTCCTGTTCGATCTTGCTTCCAGCGAAGTGGGTAAAGAGCGGGTTGAAGAGAAGCGTGACTTTCTCGCGAGGCTGCTGCGTCGTTGCGAGGCGGATGGGCTCTTGCGAACTCCGCGCTCAGACGATCTTGGTGGCTTCGAAGCGAACAATCCGGAGTGGCTGTTCCACTTGCACCTCCGATTTGCGCCACTTTACGGCACCTCTTACCGTGGCCCCTATGGGCTTACCCGCATGCCCATGGCCGAGTTCGTCGAAGCTTGTTTCAGTCCGATCGACACAAAGGTCGACGACCTCGTCGAGCGAGCATTCGGCCGCATCACAAGGCAGGACCCAATCGAACAGGCAGTATTGCTGTGATGGTATCGGTCGATGATCCTTCTGTGTTTGATGTCGCTCACATTCGAGCTGTAGAGGAGACGAACGATACGTCCGAGCTTTCGCTTGACGGCGACCTGCTGCTTTTGACCTCAAGCTGGGAGAAGCGGTGCCTGGAGATCACCCGGGCAAGGCACGGTCGGTACAGCAGAGGTGCCATGATCGGCTTCGCTGAGATGGGTGAGAGTGAACTACGGCCTCAACACGATGAGGCGCTGCAGGCTTTCCTCGCCAAGCAAACAGATAGTGTGACCGTCTTCGAGCCGATGGCTTCAAGTGACCTGCAGGGGTGGCGTGACGCGATTAGAGATTTTCTCGTGGATGGTGCCCGTGCTGCCGGTCGTCCGATCGATCTGGTCGTGGATCTGACATGCTTGCCCAAATATTTTGCACTGCTGGTATTGGGTTTCGCGCTGAAGGCCGGCGTCGCCGGGCGGATCACCTTCTTCTACGCTGGTGGCCGGTATGATCTGACTGCAAAAGACAGCTTGTCTCCGGTTCAGAGTTTTACCGAGGGCGATTGGCGGTCCTTCCAAGTCCCGTATCTGGAGGGTGACCTCAGCGCCGACCGCAAGGTGAGGATCGTCGCTGCAATTGGGTTTGAAACTTACCAGGCGCGGAGCTTCATTGAAGCTTACGAGGCTGAGAGCCACGAGTTGATTATGCCCTATCCGGGCTTCTCTCCGGATTATGAGCCTCGGGGCGAAAATGAGACTAAGGCCCTAGCAACGTTTCTCGACATAGAGATGGACAAGGTTCACCGCGTCCCGGCCGGAAGCGCGGTGCAATCGGCTGAACTCGCTCTCGATCTTTTTAGTCAGGGCAAGCCGTACCGAGACTTGGCTCTTTGCCTCGGCACCAAGCCGCAAGCGCTTGGCCTCGGCCTCGCTGCGCTTTGCATGCCGCATGTCACCGTCGTCTGCAGAATTCCCAGTCGCTACGCTGAAACCTCGACGCCTCCCTCCGGACGCTCGTGGGTGTACAGAGTCGAGGATACCAGTGCTCTGCCGCTCCTATTCCTTGAGCCTCCACAAATCTAAGAGGCTCGGCCCTGACATTGCGTGATGGCTTAGCAGGCGGGCCAAAGCGCCCACCCGATCGAGCCAGCTTAGGGCTCACGATTTCAAAGCACAGTCCGTGCGCTCACAGCAAAGGCAAAGCTCCAGCCCACATCAACGTAGGTCCGGTATGGAAAGGGGCGCAGCGGTCCTGAACGTCGGCTTGTGGGTCAATGCTGCCATCACGCGAGGTCAGCTTGATGGTCCGCAATGGGCGCAAAGTAGACGCCGAACGACCAAAAGAAAGAGCACTGGACAGGAGCACAGAACGGATTCACAACGACGGCGCAATCCTGCAAAAACCGCGGATTTCCGTGCGTCTGGTTGAGAGCTATTCCGGTCTGGAATCCTGTCTCCCCGACCATCATCGCACTTTTACCGAAACCGTCCGGGGGACGGTTTCCGTGCGATGATCATTCTGCCTACTGCCCCGCCGCCGTCACCGGCGCCTTCACGATCTCCTCGCGCGCATTTGCGACGACGGAGAGCATCGCCGTCCAGGCTGCGACATTCTGCCGGAGCTGCTCCGGGTCTACCTTGTCGAGCGTATCGTCCGGCGTGTGGTGATAGTCGAAATAGCGGGTTCCATCCTGCTGGAGGTCGATCGCCGCGACGCCCGAGCGCACCCAGGCGCCGACGTCCGCCCCGCCGCCCGCCGCTCCGCCCCGCGAGATGCCGAGCGGCGCAAGCGCCTGCGCCACGCGGTCGGCGAGCGGCTTGTTCGCCTCGGCAAAGCTCGTGTCCATCCGCCACACCCGGTCGGCGCCGAAATCGGATTCCGAAACGAACACGATCTTGTCGTTCGGGTGAGCCGCCCGATAGGCGTTGCTGCCGTTGCCGCCGACTTCCTCGGCGCCGAACCAGACGACCCTGATCGTCCGCCGCGGGCGCCCCGCATCCATGATCCTTTTCGCGGCCGCGGCAGTGATCGCAACGCCGGCGGCATTGTCGAACGCCCCGGTGCCGAGATCCCAGCTGTCGAGGTGGCCGCCGATAAGCACGATCCCGGCATCGGCATCGGTTCCGCGCACTTCGGCGACGACGTTGCCGGATTGACGGGTGCCGAGGTTCCGCGGCGTCAGCGTCAGGCGCATCGTCACCGGCTTGCCGCGCTTCAGCATGCGCTGCAGCTGTTCGGCATCGGGTATCGAAAGCGCGCCGGCCGGGATCGGAGTGACGCCCTGCGCCCAGGATTGGACGCCCGTATGCGGATTGCGGTGGGAATCGGTGCCGATCGAGCGGATCACGATCGCGGCCGCGCCCTTGCGGCTGGCCACCGACGGGCCGGTCCGCCGGGCGGCGCCGAAATAGCCATATTGGGAGCCGTCCTGAGTCGCGGTCATGCCGTGGCTGACGAACACGATCTTGCCGCGAACGGTGGCATCGCTGGCCGCTTCCAGCGCCTGGAGGCTGTCGAAGCCGACCACCTCCGCCTGGATGCCGGCGGGCGGAGTCGCGCCGCTATTGCCGAGCGCGGTGACGACCAGCTTCTGGGGGAAGGGCGAGACGATCTCCGCCCGCTCCTCGCCGCGCACCCAGACCGGCATGTCGTAGGGCTCGATGCGGACATTGGCGAAGCCGAGCGCCTTCAGCCGCCGCACCGCCCATTCGCGCGCGCGGGCTTCGGCTTCGGTGCCGGCGAGCCTCGGGCCGATCTCGGTGGTGAGCCCCTCCATGATCTCGAAGGCCACGTCGTCCTTCAGCGCGGCATCGCGCAGCTTCTCGGCCTGCGCGGACGCATTCTGAGCGGGAGCGACGCTGGGGGCGGAAAGGGCGAGGAGGGGGAGAGCGGCGGCGGCGAGCAGGAGCTTTTTCATGGCGCCGGATTAGGAGGCCCCGCACGGTTTGCCAATCCCGCTCCGGCGCACTAGGTAAGCGCCCAAATCCCAGCAGCTGAAGACTTTGGAGAAAGCGCCGCCATGGCCGCAC
>NZ_DASVUE010000218.1:0-2897 GCF_036387215.1 Allosphingosinicella sp.
GACGCCGGGCGACGTGCAGCGCTTCACCGCGCTCACCAAGAAGCTCGTCCAGCAGTACAACAAATATGAGGCGCTGCCGGGCAAGTTCGTCAACGGCGAGCTCACGCTCGGCGAGAATATCGGCGACCTCGCCGGCCTCTCCATCGCCTACGATGCCTACAAGAAGTCGTTGAACGGGCAGGAGGCGCCGGTGCTCGGCGGCCTCACCGGCGATCAGCGTTTCTACCTCGGTTGGGCGCAGGTGTGGCGGCAGAAGATGCGCGAGCCGACGCTCGTCCAGCTGCTGCTGACCGATCCGCACTCCCCGACGCGCTATCGGACGCTCGTCGTCCGCAACATGGATCCCTGGTACGGGGCCTTCGACGTGAAGCCGGGCGAGAAGCTCTATCTGCCGCCCGAAGAGCGCGTCCGGGTCTGGTAGGCATCGTCGCTGCTTGACGGCGGCGAGAGCGGCGGCACATGAGTAGATGCTCATGGCCGCCGCCCCTCCCGCACCTTCGCCCGCCCGTCCCAGGCCCTGGCTGACCGCGCTTGCGATCATCGCCGCTCTGGGCTCGGCGGCATTGCTGCTCTGGGCGGTGCGCGATCCGCTCTTCACCGCGGCCTTCGCGGCCGGGCTCGTGGGGCTAGGGGCGGTGCTCGCCTTCGCCTCCAGCTTCCGCTCGGCACCGGCCAGTGCCGAGGCCGCGCCGCGAACCGACATCGGCCTCCTCCGCGCCGCCGCCGACAGCGCGAGCGGCGCGGTGGCGATCACCGATACCGACGGACGCCTCGTCTGCGCCAACAGCTCGTATTCCGACTGGTTCGGAGGCGCCGCCGCTCCGGCGGAGCTTCCGCTGGAGGGCGAGGAGGAGAGCCTCGCCGCAGCCGGCGCCGAGGCGCGCCGCGACGGCAATTCCGCCCGGGCGCGGCTCCGCATCCACGGCCTCAACCTTGCACTCGCGGTCGAGCGCGCCGGGCTCGGCGACACGCACCTCGTCTGGCGGTTCACCCGCTCCGACGAGGTGGACCTGCTCCGCGAGGCGCAGCGGCTGATCGGTGGACAGGCGGGCAAACGCATCTCCGAGGCGGGGCTGATGGCTGCGCTGGCCGACGCCGAGGGCAATCTGATCGCCGCCAACCAGGCCTTCGTCGCGCGCGCCACGGGCCGGCCGGAGGCGGCGATCTCGGGAACCCGGCTCGTCGATCTAATCGCAGTCACCGAAGAGGGGCAGTTCCACTTCGCCGGCGAGCCGCGCGGCACGGCCCCGCTCCGCATCATCCAGATCCCGGTGACCGAAGGCGAGGATCCGCTGACCCTGTTCCTCCTCCTCGACGACCCCTCGGGCGGCCGCGGACGGCTGGGCAAGGAGGAAAGCGCAAGCGTCAACGCGCTTCTGGACTTCATCCCGATGGGCCTCGCGCTCGCCAATGTGGACGGGCGCTTCATCTACCTCAACAAGGCGTTCCGGAAGGCCGTCGGCCTGCCGAAGGATGCCCGGCCGGTCTATCCGGGAGACCTGGTCGTCGATGAGGACAAGGCCGCCGTCTCCGAATCCGTCCGCCGCTTCGCCCGAGGACCTTCCACCTCCTCGGACCTCGCCGTCCGCCTCAAGGCGCAGCCCGACGAGCCGGTCGCGCTCGGCATCGCCGGCGCCCGCGGCCTCGGCGAAGCGGCCGTGATCCTGTCGCTGAAGGACAATAGCGAGGCGGACCGCTTAAAGCGGCAGGTCGCGCAGGCCACGAAGATGCAGGCGGTGGGACAGCTCGCCGGCGGCGTCGCGCACGATTTCAACAACATCCTGACCGCGATCCTCGGCTATTGCGACCTCATGCTGATGCGCCACACGCCCGGCGACAGCGACTATGACGACATCCACCAGATCCGCTCCAACTCGAACCGCGCCGCCGGCCTTACCCGCCAATTGCTCGCTTTCTCGCGCCAGCAGACATTGCGCCCGCAGGTGCTCCAGCTTCCGGATGTCATCTCGGAGGTCCTCAACCTCCTGAAGCGCCTCCTCGGCGAGACGGTGAAGCTGCAGGTGAAGCACGGCCGCAACCTTGGCGCCGTCCGCGCCGACCCTGGGCAGCTCGAGCAGGTGATCGTCAACCTCGCCGTCAACGCTCGCGACGCGATGCCCCAGGGAGGAACGCTCACCCTCCACACCTATTCGGTCACTCCGGAGGAGGTGCGGCGGCTCGGCAGCGACATCCTCCCCGCCGGCGATTATACCGCGCTCAAGGTCAGCGACACCGGCACCGGCATCCCGCCCGCGATCCTCGGCAAGATCTTCGAGCCCTTCTTCACGACGAAGGAAGTAGGGAAGGGGACCGGCCTCGGCCTTTCGACCGTCTACGGCATCGTCAAGCAATCGGGCGGCTTCATCTTCGCCGAATCGGAGGAAGGGGAGGGGACCAGCTTCACCATCTACCTCCCGGTCCACCGCGCCGAGGGCGCCGCCCGCCCGGTCAAGGCCAAGGCGAAGGAAGGGGCGCGGGAGCTTTGGGGGACGGGCACGATCCTGCTCGTCGAGGACGAGGCGATGGTCCGCTCCGTGGCCGAGCGCGCGCTCACCCGGCACGGCTACACGGTCTTCACCGCGGAGAATGGCGAGGCGGCGCTGGAGATCCTGGCCCGCGAGGAGGTGATCGACCTCATGATCTCGGACGTCGTCATGCCGACGATGGACGGGCCGACTACCGTCCGCGAAGCGCGCAAGACCCGGCCGGATCTACCGATCCTCTTCATCTCCGGCTATGCGGAGGAGCAGCTCAGGAAGTCGATCGATCTCGAGCGCGTGCAATTCCTCGCCAAGCCCTTTTCCGTCCAAAAATTGGCCGAAGCGGCGCGGGATGCCTTGCTAACCAAATAATTCTTTTGATTTGGCGCAATTAGCGATTAATCGCGGCATCGTGCA
>NZ_DASVUE010000219.1:0-4978 GCF_036387215.1 Allosphingosinicella sp.
CGAGGAAGTGGTGATCGTCGGCGGCGGCGAGGGCACGGAGGCGGAATGGCAGCGCCGGGCAGCGTTGATGGAGGGCATCTCCTTCACCCGCGAGCTCGTCACCGAACCCGCCAACATCATCTACCCGGAGACGTTCGTCGAGCGGTGCCGCAAGCAGCTGGAAGGCACCGGAGTCGAGATCGAGGTGCTGGACGAGAAGCAGATGCTCGAGCTCGGCATGGGCGCTCTGATCGGCGTCGGCCAGGGTTCGGTGCGCCCGCCGCGGCTGCTGGCGATGCGCTGGAACGGCGCAGGCGATGCGAAGCGGAAGCCGGTGGTGCTGATCGGCAAGGGCATCACCTTCGATACCGGCGGAATCTCGATCAAGCCGTCGGCCGGCATGGAAGCGATGAAGTGGGACATGGGCGGCGCGGGCGCGGTCGCGGGAACGATGAAGGCGCTCGCCGGCCGCAAGGCCAAGGCGAACGTGGTCGGCATCTGCGTGCTTGCCGAGAACATGCCGGACGGCAACGCGCAGCGGCCGGGGGATGTGGTGACGTCCATGTCCGGCCAGACGATCGAAGTGATCAATACGGACGCCGAGGGGCGTCTCGTGCTCGCCGATGCGATGACCTGGGCGCAGCGCCAGTATAAGCCCGAATATATGGTCGACCTCGCGACGCTCACGGGCGCGATGATCGTCTCGCTCGGCTTCGAATATGCGGGCCTCTTCAGCAACGACGACGGCCTGGCGCAGAAGCTCACCGCCGCGGGGCAGGCGACCGGCGACAAATTGTGGCGCTTCCCGCTCGGCGAAGCTTACGACAAGATGATGAACTCCGATATCGCCGACATGAAGAATGCCGGCGCCCGCGAGGCGGGATCGATCACGGCCGCGACCTTCCTCCAGCGCTTCGTGGAAGACGGGGTGAAGTGGGCTCACCTCGACATTGCCGGCACCGTATGGGCCAGCAAGCCCGGTACGCTCTGGGACAAGGGCGCGACCGGCTACGGCGTCGCCCTGCTGGATCGCCTAGTCGCCGACAATTTCGAGGGCTGATGCTCGTCGACTTCTACCATCTCGCCTCCTCGCCCGTGGAGCGGGTGCTGCCCCGGATTTGCGAGCGGCTGGTGGAGGAGGGGAAGAGGCTTCTGGTGGTGGCGGAGGAGCCGCTGCTTCGGCAGCTGGACGAGCAATTGTGGACGCATGCGCCGGCCAGCTTCCTCCCGCACGGGCGGAGCGGCTCGCCACGCGCCGAGGCGCAGCCGATCCTGCTTTCGGACGCGCTGGAGCCGCTCAACGGGGCCGACAATGTCGCGCTTGCCGACGGCGTGTGGCGGGAGGAGGCGCTCCGTTTCGAGCGGGTCTTCTTCCTGTTCGACACCAGCCATCTCGACACCGCCCGCGGCGCATGGCGCTCGCTCAAGGGGAATGAAGAGGCGGAGCCGCGCTACTGGAAGCAGGACGATCGCGGGAAATGGGTGCAGGGGCCGTAGCGGGCCTTACCCGCTTTTGCGTGCGAACCAGATGACGTGCCGCGGCCCCTTGCCGTTGCTTCGCGCCCGGACCGCCACTTCCTCGACCGCGAAGCCCGCCGACTTCAGCCTGCGGGTGAAGCCTGCGTCGGGCGCGGCCGACCAGATTGCGAGGATCCCGCCCGGCTTCAACGCAGCCCTGGCCGCGCCGAGGCCTGCCCGGGAATAGAGGCGGTCATTCTCATCGCGGGTGAGGCCGTCGGGGCCATTGTCCACGTCGAGCAGGATCGCGTCGTAGCGCCCGTTCGCCTCGCCGATCAGGTCCGCGACGTCGCGAAGGACGATGGCGACGCGCGGATCGCCCAGTCCTCCGGCGGCAAGCGCCGCCATCGGCCCGCGCGCCCAATCCATGATCTCGGGCACGAGTTCGGCGACGGTCGCCCGGCCTTGCGGCGACATCGCCGCGAGCGCCGCCCGCAAGGTGAAACCCATGCCGTAGCCGCCGATCAGGAGGTGAGGTGCGCTCCGGCCGCCGAGGCGATCGAGCGTCATCGTCGCGAGCGCTTCCTCGGAGCCGCTCATCCGGCTGTTCATGAGCTCGTTGCGGCCGAGCACGATCATGAAATCGTCGCCGCGCCGATAGAGGCTCAGCTCCTCGCCGCCCGGGACGACCGCCTTCGCCAGCAGCTCTCGCGGCTTCATCCTTCTTCCTTCGTCTTGCCTGCCTCAATCCGCCGCCCATGGCCGAAGCGGGCGGCATCCGCCATGGCGGTTGCGGTTTCGGCGAGGCCCGCCTAGAGAGCCGCGCGAATTCACCCCTTCAGATACGGAGCTCCGCACGGCCATGGCGACCGAACGCACTTTCTCGATCATCAAGCCCGACGCCACCCGCCGCAACCTCACCGGCGCAGTCACCAAGATGCTCGAGGATGCGGGCCTCCGCGTCGTCGCATCGAAGCGCATCCACATGACCCGCGAGCAGGCCGAGGGCTTCTACGCCGTCCATCGCGAACGGCCCTTCTTCAACGATCTCGTCAGCTTCATGATCTCCGGCCCGGTCGTCGTGCAGGTGCTGGAAGGCGAGAATGCAGTCGCCCGCAACCGCGAAGTGATGGGGGCCACCAACCCCGCCAATGCGGACGAGGGCACGATCCGCAAGGTCCACGCGGAATCGATCGAGGCGAATTCGGTGCACGGCTCCGACAGCCCCGAGAATGCCAGGATCGAGATCGACTATTTCTTCAAGCCGGAAGAGATCGTCGGCTAAGCGCCGGGGCCGGTGAACGGCTCGTAGCCGGACTTCAACGTCCGGCAGAAGGCGTCGAGCGCTCGGGGGTAGAGCTTATGCTCTTCCTCCAGGACGCGCTCGGCGAGGGTCTCGGGCGTGTCGCGGCCCCTGATCTTGACCTCCGAACGGGCCAGCACCGGGCCGTCGTCCAGCTCCTCGGTGACGATGTGGACCGAGCAGCCGGTATATTCCTCGCCTGCAAGAAGCACCCGGCGATGGGTGTCGAGCCCCTTATACTCGGGGAGCAGGGACGGGTGGATGTTGAGGATCCGGCCGATCCAGGGGCGGATGAAGCCGGGCGAGAGCAGCCGCATGTAGCCGGCGAGCGCGATCAGCTCGACGTCATGGCGCCGGAGCTCCTCGTCGAGCAGCCGGTCGAACTCGGCGCGGTCCAGCCCCTTGTGGCTGTGCGCCCAGGTCTTGATTCCGAAGCGGCGGGCGAGGACGAGGCCGCGCGCTTCGGGGACGTTGGAGGCGACCAGCACCAGCTCGTAGGCGGTGTCGACCTCGCGGCGATACTCGGCAAGCGCCTGCATGTTGGACCCGCGGCCGGAGATCAGGACCGCGACCCGGACCTTCTCAGCCATGATGGGTGGCGGACCAGCCCGAGCGGCCGCTCCAGGTGCCGGCGGAGCCGGAGACGGTGCAGCCCTTGTCGCCGGCTTCGATGCGGCCGATGCGGAAGACGGTCTCGCCGGCCTCGGTGAGGGCGGCGGTCACCTCGTCCGCGGCGGCTTCGGAGACGACGACGGCCATTCCGATCCCGCAGTTGAAGGTGCGGGCCATCTCCTCCGGCTCGATATTCCCCTGCGCCTGGAGGAAGGCCATCAGCCGCGGCTGCGGCCACGCGTCGGCGTCGATCAAGGCATGGAGCCCGTCGGGCAGCACGCGGGGGATGTTCTCGAGCAGGCCGCCGCCGGTGATGTGGGCGAGCGCATTGATCCGCCCGCCGCGGACGACCGGCAGAAGCGGCTTCACGTAGATCCGGGTGGGCTCGAGCAGCGTTTGTACGAGGATCCGCTCCTGGTCGAACAGGGCAGGGCGGTCGAGCTTCCAGCCCTTGTCGGCGGCGAGGCGGCGGACCAGCGAGAAGCCGTTGGAATGGACGCCGGAGGAGGCGAGGCCGAGGATGAGGTCGCCCGCGGCGACCTTGCCGCCGGTGAGCGCTTCCCCGCGCTCGACGGCGCCGACGCAGAAGCCGGCGAGGTCGTAATCGCCTCCCGAATACATGCCCGGCATCTCGGCCGTCTCGCCGCCGATGAGTGCGCAGCCGGCCTCGATGCACCCTCGGGCAATGCCGGCGATGACCCGTTCGGCGACGCCCGTCTCGAGCCGCCCGGTGGCGAAATAATCGAGGAAGAAGAGCGGTTCGGCGCCCTGCACGATCAGGTCGTTGACGCACATTGCGACGAGGTCGATGCCGACGCCGTCGTGGCGGTCATGGTCGATGGCGAGCTTGAGCTTGGTGCCGACGCCGTCATTCGCCGCCACGAGCAGGGGATCGCGGTAGCCGGCGGCCTTCAGGTCGAAGAACCCGCCGAACCCGCCAAGCGAGGCATCCGCGCCGGGCCGGGCCGTCGACCTGGCAAGCGGCCCGATCGCCTTCACCAGCGCGTTCCCGGCGGCGATCGAGACACCGGCCTTCGCGTAGGTGTAGGGTTCGGCCGTCGGTTCAGCGTCGCTCATGCCGCGCGCCTAACCACATCGCGCTTGGAATTCCACGGCCATCTCGTAAAAGGGCGCTGTCGTGCAGTTCTCAAGGCGCCTGATCCCCCTCGCATCGCTGCTGCTTGCCGTCTCGGTTGCGGGCGGCGGAGCGCTTTACGCGCAGCTCGAGGGAGCGGACCGCGGCGTTCCTCCGATCGACAGCGCAAGCACGCTCGAAGTCACCGGCGTCGATGTCGACGTCTCGGCCAAGACCAGCGAGGAAGCACGCTACCAGGGCTGGAAGGAGGCGCAGTCCGAGGGCTGGAAGGCGCTCTGGGCGAAGACCACCGGCCAGCCGATCGCCCAGGCGCCGGGCCTGTCGGATCCGGTGCTGAACTCGATCGTCTCGGGGATCATCATCGAGCAGGAGCAGATCGGCCCCACGCGCTACATCGCCCGCCTCGGCGTCCTCTTCGACCGCGCACGCGCAGGCCAGCTGCTGGGCGTCGGCCCGCTCGCCGGCCGCCGCTCGGCGCCGATGCTGGTCATCCCCGTCTTCCTCACCGGTTCCTCGGTTCAGACGTTCGA
>NZ_DASVUE010000220.1:0-3194 GCF_036387215.1 Allosphingosinicella sp.
GGGCGGCGTCGCCGAACCCGTCCGACGGCGCGGCTTTGCCGCGCCGGCCCCTCCACCATGCTTCGCATGGTCCCCCTCCCCTGCAAAAGCAGGGGAGGACATTTTCGGAGCAAGCCATGTCCCTCAAGCAATTTTCCGAGACGCTGCCGGATTACGCCAAGGATCTGCGCCTCAACATCTCGTCGCTGCTGAACGACCAGACGCTGGGCGATCAGCGCAAATACGGGCTGCTGCTCGCCTGCGCGCACGGCACCGGCTACCGGCCGATCGTCGCCGCTGCCGAGGCTGAAGTGGAAGGCAAGCTGACGGAGCAGGCGGCGAATGCCGCCCGCTCGGCGGCCGCGATCATGGCGATGAACAACGTCTATTACCGCTTCGTCCACCTCGCCTCGAACCCGGAATATGGCACGTTGCCGGCGAAGCTCCGCATGAACGTGCTTGCCAATCCGGGGATCGAGAAAGACGATTTCGAGCTGTTCAGCCTTGCCGTCAGCGCGATGAACGGCTGCGGCATGTGCATCGACAGCCACGAGCGCGTGCTTCAGCAGCATGGCGTCAAGGCCGAGACGATCCAGGCCGCGGCCCGCATCGCAGCGGTCGTGAAGGCGGTTGCGACCGTCCACGCGACGCTCTGACGATTACGAAAGATTCGGGTCTTTCTGGCATTCCGATCCGGCTGCGCCTATTTCTCGATGGATGAGTGAGCGGGACGCCTGATCGAATGGGCATGGTCGACTATCTGGACTCGGTGAAGGCGCGCGATCCCGCAGCCCGCTCCCGCTGGGAAGTGCTTCTCTACCCCGGCGTGCTGGCATTAGGGCTGCACCGGATCGCGCACTGGCTGTTCCGCGGCGAGCTCTTTTTCCTTGCCCGCCTGGTCAACCATTTCTCCCGCTTCCTCACCGCAATCGACATCCATCCGGGCGCGATCATCGGGCGCAACTTCTTCATCGATCACGGCTTCGTCGTGATCGGCGAGAGTGCGGAGATCGGCGACGACGTGACCATGTACCAGCATGTGACTTTGGGCGGGACCAATCCCACCAACGGCGAGCCGGGCAAGCGCCACCCGACCATCGGCCACGGAGTGATCATCGGCTCGGGCGCGCAGGTGCTCGGGCCGATCATGGTGGGGCCGGGGGCCCGGATCGGCGCCAATGCGGTGGTCACCAAGGACGTGCCGGAGGGTGCGACGATGATCGGCATCCCGGCACGGTCCTCGCTGGTGGAGGCGTCCAAGCATTCCACCGGCTTCGTTCCCTATGGCACGCCCTGCAACGAAATGTATGATCCGGCGACGCAGAAGCTCGAGATCCTGAAGTGCGAGGTCGAGCAGTTGAGGAAGAGGCTGGCCGAACTGATCGACGAGCGCGACAGCCTGAAGAGCGGGCTCCAGGAGCGGGACAGGGCCTGATGGGAAATGTGCTCCCTTTTCCGGTTGCGAAAGGTCCGGGACACCAGATCGGCTTCGACCGGGCCGAGCTGAAGCGCATCATGGATCTTTACGGACGGATGGTCTCGGCCGGTTCCTGGAAGGATTATGCGATCGAGTTCCGCGGCGATGCGGCCGTGTTCTGGGCCTTCCGCCGAGCTGCCGAGCGGCCCGAATATAAGATCGAGAAGCGGCCCGCGCTCCGCAACCGGCAGGGCATGTGGGCGCTGATCGGAGAGAATGGCGTGGTGCTGAAACGGGGCCACGAACTCGGCCCCGTCCTTGCGCCGCTGGAACGCCGGCTCATGAAGCTGGTCGGCGGCTGAGGGGCCTCCACTTTCGTGGAGGCCCGGATCTTCAGCTTGGGAACTAGGCGGGTGCGCCCGTCGTCGTCGCCCGGTCGAGCACCGGCAGCTTCGACTGAAGCGTGCCGGGAAGCGTGTTCACCACCCCGCGGCGGGCCGTGTGCCAGAAGGCCGAGAGCAGCAGCAAAGCCGACCCGATCACGAGCGCGGTGAGGGCGACGTTGAGTTCCACTGCGCCATATTCGCGGAAGAGGCTGCTCAGCGCATAGAGAACATAGGCAAGCGCCGACACGAGCAGCGCCCGGCGGTCGATCGCCAACGCTGTCACCCCCAGCGCAACGTAGAGCAGAAGCACGATGATCGCTTCCGCGGTCGTTGCGTTGCCGTCGGTGAGGCCAAGCAGGGAGAACACCGGATGCACGATCAGCGGAGCTGCCAGCAGGTGGAGCCAGAAGGCCACGTCGGACCGCCGCGTTTCCCGCCGCGGATCGGACGAGTCCCACCACATGGCGAACAGGAACACGCCGATCCCCAGCAGCAGGAGGAAGCCGAGCAGGATGTCCTTCTTGTTCGGAACATCGCCGACAGCAGCGGAGATCAGGGACGCGATCAGCAGCACGACGGAAGCCGCACCCGCGGCGATCGTGATCGGAACCCGGAACCGCCGCCAGTGGAACCAGGCGGCGAGCGCGCCGGTCAATGCAGCGCCGCTGCCGATGAAGCCGCCGATCGCGTCGTTGTTCTGAGTGGCTTCGGGGCCGATCGCGAGCACCAGAGCCATGCCGACCGCCGCTCCGACCCCGCCGACGAACGCCAGCAAGAGCAGGATGCTTGGCAGCGCCATGCGCCGCTTCTTGGTGAAGAATTCCGCAAGCCCCCAGGCCGCCGCGGCGACGAACACCCCGGAAAGGGGCGAGGGACCGTTGCCTTCGATGCGCATTCCGAACGAGCTGCCGATCCAGCCGAGCGCGAAGAGCAGGATGGCCGCTGCAATGGACACGAAGATGTCGTTGAAGCCGGTGATGAGGCGGAAATGCTCCTCGTCTACCGCCGGGGCGGAACGGCCGCCGGCCACATGGTTGCGGAGCGCGTCCGCCGCTTCGGGGCTGATCGCCCCTGCGGCGACCGCAGCCTCCAGATCGCTTTCGCTGTACATGTTGTGGGTCCTCCCTAGAGACGAGCGGCTGTAGCAGAAGTGTATTGCAGTTGCAATACACCTAGGCTCGCCGCAGCGTCTCCAGGATCAGCATAGCCTGCTCCGCGCCGGATTGCGGCACGATTTCGCCGGCGCGGTCGATGATCTTGTCCCAGTTCGCGGCTACCTCCTCGACGGTGCGCCGGCCCTCCGGGAGCGCGTAGCCGGGCGTGAGCGTCACGTAGGATGCCTGGACCACGCCTCCGCCCGCGCCGACGATCATGTTGCTGGGCGCATCTTCGGAGACGAGGAACAGCGCGGC
>NZ_DASVUE010000221.1:0-9831 GCF_036387215.1 Allosphingosinicella sp.
AGGATCTTCTGGAGGTCTGACACTTATTCGGGGTGCTTGATGTAGTTGAGCTCGTTCATCTTCCGCATCATCTCGCCCGCGAAGCGTTCGGGGACGGCTGCCGCTCCGATCGCCCAGGCCATGATGTCCACGTCCTGCTCCTCGAGCAAAGCCTCGTACCAGTCGATCTCCGCATCGCTCCACCTCTCGCTGAAGCGGTCGAAGAAGCCGCCGATCATCAGGTCGGCTTCCTTCGTGCCCCGGTGCCAGGCGCGGAAGCGGAGGCGCTTCAGGCGTGTCTCGCGGTCCATAAACTCCATGCGCGATTGACCGGCAGCGCCCGAATGGCGCGCCGGCTGATGAGGTGGACGCTCATCTAGGGATTGCGGCGCCAAGTTTGAACCACTTTCCGGCCGTCGTTGCCGCCGGATGCGCACCGCCTTAGACGAAGTGCGATGACTGGCCTTCGAAACGCGAGCCGCAGCCTGGCCGTCGCGCTCGCCGCGGCGCTGGCGGCGGCGCCCGCGGGGTCCTCCGTCCCGGTGCGGGTGGGGCCGGTGCCGGAGGCGCTTCGTCTCGACCCATTCTACGCCAAGCATGTGGATGCGCGGGGAATCGCGATCGTCGGCTCCCCAAAAGTGCCGGACGAGGCGCTGCTGATCGCCCGAGACATCATTCTGGCGCAGCTGGCGCGCCGCGGCGACGTCCGCCGCGAGCTCGTCGCCCGGGGCACGCGCGTCGGCATCATCGCACCCGATGAAGGGATGACCGACCTCCCCGAGCACCGCCACTGGAAGAAGCCGGCGAGGGACGATCCCAGGCTCACCGCCTGCGAGCGGGACCGCTACGCCCGGATCGAAGCGCTGAGCGACAGCGACTATTGGAACCGGCGCAGCCGCGGCAGCGGCGGCTATTTCACGACCGTCGGAGCCGAGAACCTGCTCGCGATCCCGGGCAGCCGCTATTTCGGGCAGAACATCCTCGTCCACGAATTCGCCCACGCCATCTTCTATGCCCTCCAGCGGGTCGACCCGGCGCTCCGCGCGCGGATCCGCCGCGCCTACGATCGCGCCCGTCGGGAGCGCCTCTGGGAGGGGGAATATCTTGCCGTCACGATCGACGAATATTGGGCGGGCGGCACCCAGATCTGGTTCGAAACGGCGATGATCGCCCGGCCGCGCGGCGCCGAGATCCTTTCGGCCAGGGACCTCGAGCGCCACGACCCCCGACTCTATTCGGCCCTTGCCGCCGTCTACGGCTCCAGCCACCGGATCGCGGCCGACCGCTTCCATCGGCATCCGGTCCGGAGCGCGGTCCCGGCCGGCTGGAAGAGCGCGGATTGCGACACCGTCCTCGGGCCGGCGGCGGGCTGAACATGCCGCAGGTTGTGGCCGCGGCCGCATCGTGGCAGCCCTAGACTCCGATGCGCCCCGACATCCTCAACCCGCTCTTCGCCGAAGTCGAAGCCCTAAAAGGGATCGGGCCGCAGCTCGCCAAGCCCTTGAAGCGGCTGGGGCTGGACCGCGTCGTCGACATCCTGTTCCACCTGCCGGTGAGCTGGATCGAGCGGAAGCGGGTGGAGCTGCTCGACGAAGCGGACGTGGGCGCGATCGTCAGCGTCGAAGTCACCGCCGTCGATTACCGCCAGAGCGGCGGGCGGGGCCCGTTCCGCGTCCATGCGACGGACAAGGCGGGGAATTATCTGACGCTCACCTATTTCAACAATCCGGGCTGGGCGAAGAAGCAGTTCCCCCTCGGCGAGCCGAGGCTCGTCTCAGGGCGGCTCGACCGCTATGGGCAGGAGCTTCAGATGGTCCATCCGGACCACGTCCTCCCTCCCGCCGAAGCGGCGTCGCTGCCGGTCGTGGAGCCGGTCTATCCCCTCTCCGAAGGGCTCACCAACAACCGCATGGGCCAGCTCGCAGGGCAGGCGCTCGCGCGGGTGCCGGAGCTTCCCGAATGGGTCGAGCCGAGCCTGCTTCAGAGCAGGGGCTGGCCGGCGTGGCGGGCCGCGCTTCACAAGGCGCATGGCGACCGCTTCGCCGACGCCGCGCGCGAGCGGCTCGCCTACGACGAAGTGTTCGCAAACCAGCTTGCACTGACATTGGTGAGAGCCTCGTCGCGGAAGCGGCGCGGGACGCCTCTTCGGGGCGACGGGCGGCTCCGGGACCGCCTGAACCTTCCCTACGCGCCGACCGGGGCGCAGCGGCGCGCCATCGCCGAGATCGAAGGCGACCTCCAGCAGGAGGTGCCGATGCTCCGCCTTCTCCAGGGCGACGTCGGATCGGGCAAGACGCTGGTCGCGCTGATGGCGCTTCTGACGGCGGTGGAAGCGGGCGCGCAGGGTGCGCTGCTCGCTCCCACCGAGATCCTCGCCCGCCAGCATTTCGACACGCTCTCGCGGCAGCTGGCCGGTCTGCCGGTGAACGTCGCGATCCTCACAGGACGGGAGAAGGGCCGAGCCCGCGAGGCGACGCTGATGGGCCTTGCCGACGGCTCGATCCACATCCTCGTCGGGACGCACGCAATCTTCCAGCAGGCGGTGGTCTACCGCAATCTCGGGCTCGCGGTGGTGGACGAGCAGCATCGCTTCGGCGTCGCCCAGCGGATGATGCTCGCGCAAAAGGCCGAGCGGCCGCCGCACCTCCTCGTCATGACGGCGACCCCCATCCCGCGTACCCTGACGCTCACCCATTATGGCGAGATGGACGTGAGCCGCCTCGACGAGATGCCGCCCGGGCGCCAGCCGATCGAGACGAGGGTGCTGAGCGTCGAGCGGCTGGACGAGGTGGTGGACGCGCTCGGACGCCATATCGGCTCCGGCAGGCAGGCTTATTGGGTCTGCCCGCTCGTTGAAGAAAGCGAGGCCTCCGACATGGCCGCGGCCGAGGAGCGAGCGCGGGTGCTCCAGCTCCGCTTCGGCGGTCAGGTGGGCCTCGTCCACGGCCGCATGAAGGGGCCGGAGAAGGACGCGGTGATGGCCGCCTTCCAGCGGGCGGAGCTCTCGGTGCTGGTCGCCACCACCGTGATCGAGGTCGGCGTCGACGTGCCGAACGCGACCCTGATGATCGTCGAGGGGGCCGATCGCTTCGGTCTGGCCCAGCTCCACCAGCTTCGCGGTCGGGTTGGACGAGGCGATCAGCGTTCGGTGTGCCTGCTGCTACGGACCAATGCGCTCAGCGAAACGGGGCGGGCGCGGCTCGCGCTGATGCGAGAGACCAACGACGGGTTCCGAATCGCCGAGGAGGATCTGCGGCTTCGCGGCGCCGGCGAGATCCTCGGTACGCGCCAATCCGGCGAAGCCCAGTTCCGGCTCGCCACGCCCGAGCAGATCCAGTCGCTGATCCAGCCGGCGACCGACGATGCCCGCCTGCTGGTCGACCGCGACGGCGGCCTCACCGGCCCGCGCGGCCAGACGGCGCGGACCCTGCTCTACCTGTTCGAACGCGACGCCGCGGTGGCATTGCTCCGAAGCGGCTGACCGGGCGCCGCCTCACTCCGATACGCGGGTGAACGATCCGGCGCGCGGGGGAACCCGCATGTCCGGTGCCGCCGGGCCGACCGCCACGAACACCTCCCTCGGCCGCCGCCCTTTCCTCACCGCCGTCAGCAGCGCCGTGCTGAGCCCGAAGGTCGCGAACACCAGCATGGGAATGCGGGCGCCGAACGATGTAAATATCAGCATGACGACGGGTGCGCACAGCGAGGCGAACACGAACGCAGCCGCTCCGGGGCCGAAGCCGGCCTTCCTCAGCCGGGGGCGGAGGGTCCACAAGTGGAAGAGCCGCGTACCGAAAGCGGCGAGGAAGAGAAGGAGGCCGAGGACCCCCGATAGGAGCGCGACCCACAAATAGGTGTTCACGAAGTCGACGATCCCTTCGCCCTGCCGCAGGTCCTGCATGCGGCTGAGGATGTTCGGGAACGTGTCGCCGGTGAGCGGGGACTTGGCGAACTCCTCCATCCCCCGCGTCATCAGCCGCTTGCGATATTCGATCGTCTCGGAGCTGTGCATATCGGCCGGCGCCGTGGTCTCGGGTTGGAGGCCGACCGTGACGAAGAATGCGGCGAACACGGCGGCACCGACCAGCAAGGTCGCGATCACGGTCTGCGAGCGCCTGTAGAGGTAGATGGCGGCAAAACCGACCGCGAGGCCGAGCAGGGCGCCGCGGGATTGGGGAGCGGCCACTCCGGCGACCAGCAACGCCATCAGCCCGAGGTGGAACAATTTGGTCGTGAAGGCGGAGCGGATCTGGCTCGCAGCGAACACGGTGAAGGTGAGGCAGAATGCGGCGATGGTCGCTTCGATGAACGGCCCGGTCGCGCGCATATTGCCTTCCCGGAACTTGACCGCAAGCGGGCTGCCGAGGTCCAGCCCGAAGGTGCCGTACATGGGCCGGTAGAACGGCCAGTGGAGCAGCAGTTCGGCGATCAGCACGACCGAGATCATCGACCCCGCACCGGCAAGGGCGACCGCGATCCGCCGGAAATCGGCAGGGGTCCTGATCATCCGGCTGAGGACGATATAGGGTATTCCGAGGCTACAAGATTACCCCGCTGGACCAGCTCAAGGTCAACGTCTTCCAGGTTGCGGACCTTTCGGGCAATTTCGACGTGGACCTCAATGGCGAGGTTGCATTCCCGCTGATCGGCCAGGTCCAGGTGGCGAACCTCACCACCCGCGAGCTTCAGAACCTGCTCAAGGAGCGGCTGCGGAAATTCGTGCACGATCCGGTGGTCAGCGTGGGCGTGAACCCGGCCGTCAAGCGGAGCGTCACGGTCGACGGGGCGGTTCGCCAGCCGGGCATGTTCCCGGTTGCGGGCTCGATGACCCTCATCCAGGCGATTGCCCTTGCGCACGGGCTCGATCCCGAAGCCAACCCGAGGCGGATCGCGATCTTCCGGCGGATCGGCGGCCAGCGCATGGCCGCGGCGTTCGACCTCGAGAATATCCGGCGCGGCAAAGAGGACGATCCGGAAATCTTCAGCGGCGACATCATCGTCGTCGACGGATCCAAGACCAGGGCGATCCAGCGCGAGATCCTGCAGACGCTGCCGGTGCTGGGCCTGTTCAGGCCTTTCTAGGCATTCACAGGAAGCTGTAGGGATCGACATCGACTGCCACGCGGACTCCGCGGGGCCAGTCCAGGCTTCCAAGCCAGGTGCGGATCACGTCCTGGACGTCAAGGCTCCGGGCGGCGTGGACGAGGAGGCGCTGGCGGTGGCGGCCGCGGAGCATGGCCAGCGGCGCCGGGGCCGGGCCGAACACGGCCATGTTCTCGACCTTGGGAGCGGTTCGGCCGATGAGGCGGGCGGTCTCGGTCGCTTCCGCCAAGTCCTCCGAGGAGACGATGATGCCTGCGAGCCGTCCGAACGGCGGCATCGCGGCTTCGCGCCGCGCGTCCGTCTCGGCTTCGTAAAAGCCCTCGGCATCGCCGCTGACGAGCGCGCTGATCACCCGCGCGGAAGGTTCGTGGGTCTGGACGAGGACCCGGCCCGCTTTTGCGCCGCGGCCCGCTCGGCCCGATACCTGGCTGATCTGCTGGAAGCTTCGTTCGGCGGCGCGAAGGTCGCCGCCGGAAAGGCCGAGATCCGCGTCCACCACTCCGACGAGCGTGAGGTTCGGGAAGTGATAGCCTTTGGTGACGAGCTGGGTGCCGATGACGATGTCGATCGCGCCCGCTTCCATCCGCCCCACGAACTCCGCGGCCTTGGCCGGAGACCAGATCGTGTCCGAAGTGACGATGGCGGTACGCGCATCTGGGAAGAGTGCTGCCACCTCGTCGGCGATTCGCTCGACGCCGGGGCCGACGGGGACGAGGCTGTCCACTTCCTGGCATTCGGGGCACATGCGCGGCGGCGGCATCATGTGCCCGCAATGGTGGCAGGCGAGGCGGTGGACGAGCCGGTGCTCGACCATCCACGCGGTGCAATTGGGGCATTGGAAGCGATGCCCGCAGGCACGGCAGAGGGTGAGCGGGGCGTAGCCGCGGCGGTTGAGGAACAGAAGGGTCTGCTCGCCGCGCTCGAGGTTCGCCTCCATCTCCCGCACCAGCGACGGAGCGAGCCAGCGGCCGCGGGGAGGCGGGTCCCGGATGAGGTCGATCGCAGCGATGTCGGGCATCTGCGCGCCGCCGAAGCGGGCGGGGAGGCGGACTTCCCTGTAGACGCCGATCTCGGCCATCTGCCGGGTCTCGATGGCCGGCGTCGCGGAGGCGAGGATGACCGGCACCTTCTCGAGCTTGGCGCGCATCACGGCAACGTCGCGGGCGTGATACTGCACGCCTTCCTCCTGCTTGAAGCTGGTTTCGTGCGCCTCGTCCACGACTATGAGGCCGAGGTCGCGGTACGGGAGGAACAGAGATGAGCGGGCGCCTACCACCACCTTCGCGTCGCCGGTGGCGATCGCACGCCACGCCCGGCGGCGCTGCGACTGCCGGAGACCCGAATGCCAGGCGACGGGCTCGCAGCCGAAGCGTGCGGTGAAGCGCTTCAGGAACGGCTCCGTCAATGCGATCTCGGGCAGGAGGACGAGCGTCTGCCGGCCCATCCGAATCGCTTCCGCCACCGCCTCGAAATAGACTTCGGTCTTGCCCGACCCGGTGACGCCGTCGAGCAGGAAGGGCGCGAATTCGGCGCCTTGCACGGCGGTGATAAAGCCGCGCGCTGCCGTCCTCTGCGCTGTTTCCAGGCGCGGCGGGTGGAAGTCCGGGTGGGGGCGGGGGAAGGGGTCGTCGATCG
Source organism: Allosphingosinicella sp. (assembly GCF_036387215.1). GTDB lineage: Bacteria > Pseudomonadota > Alphaproteobacteria > Sphingomonadales > Sphingomonadaceae > Allosphingosinicella. The sequence continues at coordinate 6,718 of NZ_DASVUE010000221.1, forward strand.
ACACTTCCACCGCCTCGATCGCGCCTGCCTTGACGAGGCCGCGGATCACTCCGTCCGAGACGTCGGCTGCAAGCGCCAACTCGCGCACCAGCCCCTGCCGCTCACCGATCCGCTCCAGCGCCTGTTCGCGCTGCGGAGTCAGCCGCTCGGGGACCTTACCCGTGGCCCGATATTCGGTGACGGTGCGGGCGCCGTCGAGCGCGCTCGAGGAAGGGAGCGTCATCCGAAGCACCGCGCCAATCGGGGCGAGGTAGTAATCGGCGGTCCACTCGATCAGCCGGCGGAGCGCCGGTCGGAGCGGCGGCATGTCGTAGACGTGGAGCAAAGGCCGCAGACGTTCGTCCGGCACCTCCTGGGTCTCCAGCGCCTCCGGATCCCAGACGACGCCCACCTCCTGCCGCGGCCCCAGCGGCGCGAGCACGATCGAGCCCGGCTCGGCATGAGAACCCTGCGGCACCCGGTAATCGAGCGGACCGAGCGCTGCATTGAGAAGGAGGACGCGAACGCGGTTCATGCGCTCGCTAGATCGAGTCTCCCGGCGCAAAAGACAATGCGCCGGGCGCTCGTTATACGGCGGTAACATCTTCCGAATCGAGGGCAGCAATGAAATTCTTCGTCGACACCGCCGACATCAACGACATTCGCGAGCTTGCGGAGACCGGGCTGCTCGACGGCGTTACCACCAATCCCTCGCTCATCCACAAGTCGGGCCGGCAGTTCCTTGAGGTCGTGAAGGAGATTGCGGAGCTGGTGCCGGGGCCGGTCTCGGCCGAAGTGGTGGCGACGGACCATGCCGAGATGATGCGGGAGGCGGAGATTCTTCGTAAGATCGCGGACAACATCACGATTAAGGTGCCGCTGACGATCGACGGGCTCAAGACGTGCAAGGCGCTGACCGGCGAAGGGACGATGGTGAACGTCACGCTGTGCTTCACCGCCAACCAGGCGCTGCTCGCAGCGAAGGCGGGGGCGACCTTCATCTCGCCCTTCGTCGGCCGCCACGACGATATCGGGTTCGACGGGATGGAGATCATTTCCGACATCCGGATGGTCTACGACAATTACGATTTCGGGACGCAGATCCTGGTGGCGAGCATCCGCCACCCCGTGCACGTGCTGCAATCGGCGAAGATCGGTGCCGACGTGATCACCGCTCCGCCCGCCGTCATCCGCCAGCTCGTCAAGCACCCGCTCACCGACCGCGGCCTGGAGAGCTTCGCATCGGATTGGGCGAAGACCGGGCAGAAGATCGGCTGAGCCGCTCGTCGCAACCGGGAATTATCGCCATCGCATCTTAACCTTATTCGGGTTAGGCTGTTCTCGCGATGGGGAAAGTCATCAACTTCGAGGATCGGGCGGTGGCTCGGCTGAGGGCGCGGGTCGCGGCGGCGGAGGAGGCCAATCAGGACCTCATCGCTTTCGCGCGCGGCCATTCGGGCGCGGTCGCGTCGATTCACGAGGCGGTGCTTGCAGCGGTCGAAGCCGAGGGTTTCGATCACCTCATTCATATCGTCACTCAGGATTGGCCGCAGATCCTCGGCCTCGATGCCGTCGCAGTGGCCCTGTTCGCGGGCGACAAGGGCATGCGCGCCGATGCCTCGGGGCTTCAGTTCGTCGATCCGCGCGTGATCCAGCGGTCGATCGCGGGCTTCGAGGGCGTGGTGCTTCGCGGCGTCGAGCGGGGGCATCCCCTGTTCGGCCCGGCCTGCGACCTCATCCGCGCCGAGGCGCTGGTCCGGCTCGACAGCGAGCCGCCGCTTCCGAGCGGCCTGCTTGCCCTCGGGCAACGCGGCGAGCAGGGCTTCGAGACCCGCCACGGCTCCGAACTCCTCGTTTTCCTCGGCCGGGTGCTGACCCGCTGCATGAGCCGGTGGCTGATACCCTAGAGCATCATCCGGCCACGGCGATCGCGCTTCGCTGGCAGGACCATCTCACCCGCGACCGCCGCCGCTCCACTCATACGGTGCGCGCCTATGCCGCGACTGCGCACCGGCTGATCCAGTTCCTGTCGGAGCATCTGGGCGGCAGCGTCGAGCCGGCGCACCTCCGGGCACTTCAGCCGGCGGACCTTCGCGCCTTCCTCGCCCGGCGCCGGGCCGAGGGGCTCGGCAACAATTCGGCATCGCGCGAGCTTTCCGCCGTTCGCGGCTTTCTGACCTTCGCTGCGACCGACGCAGGGGAGAGCGCAAGCATCCCGCGCCTCAAGGGGCCGAAGATGCCGCGCAGCGTACCTCGGCCGATCTCTCCCGACGAAGCAGTGTCGCTTGCGGAGGAGGTGTCGGAAGATGCGAGCGAGGAATGGATCGCCGCTCGCGACTTTGCGGTGCTGCTGCTGCTTTACGGGGCCGGGCTTCGCGTCGCGGAGGCGCTGGGGATCACCGGTGCCGCGTTGCCGCTGGGCGAGACGCTGAGCGTCACCGGCAAGCGCAGCAAGACGCGGATCGTGCCGCTCATCCCGCCGGTTCAGACCGCGCTGGAGCACTACCTGTCGCTGTGCCCCTATCCACCGGCAAAGGAGCAGCCGCTGTTCCGCGGCGCCCGGGGCGGGCCGCTCAACGGCGAGATCGTCCGGCGTGCCGTGCGGCGGGCGCGGGTGCGGCTCGGCCTTTCGGACCGGACGACCCCGCACGCGCTGCGGCACAGCTTCGCGACGCATCTGCTCGGGCGCGGCGCTGATTTACGCTCGCTGCAGGAGCTGCTCGGCCATGCCAGCTTGTCGTCCACCCAGATCTACACGGCCGTTGACATGGCCCATCTGCTCGACGTCTATCGTAACGCCCATCCGCGGGCTTGAGCGCCTACGGGCTTTGGGCCCGCTGGCTGGAGGACCTGGATCCTGTATGAGGGACCGATGAGAACAACAGCATTGATCGCATGCGCCTCCGCCGTGGCAGCACTGAGCGCTCCGGCAGCGGCACAGGAGGAGTCTTCGCCGCGGAGGACGAGGGTCGGCCTCGGGCCGCAGCTGGTGCCGAGCTTCCCGGGCTCCGACAAGGTCAGCCTGCGTCCCTTCGTCGACGTGTCGCGGGCGAAAGGGGACACGCCCTTCGAGTTCGAGGCGCCGGACGAGAGCTTCGGCTTTGCGATTGTGAAAGGCGGCGGGTTTGCGTTCGG
>NZ_DASVUE010000222.1:0-14244 GCF_036387215.1 Allosphingosinicella sp.
TAATCTTCCTGCGTGTTCGAGCGGTAGATCGAAATCTCTTCCTGGATCCCCTGCTCGGCGACTGCGCGCTTCACGCCCATCGCCACTTCAGAGCTGACCAAGGAGGTTTTGAACAGCGCCTCCTTATCGCGGCAGGCCGCAGCGAATGCGGCGTCGAACGCGGCAGGATCCAGCTTCTTCTCAAGGCTCGCCCGGGCGAAGTCCTTGAGACAGCGGGCATAGGCCTCGCGGCTTTTGGCGGGTGGCTCGGGGGCTGCGGCGAGCAGCAGCATTGAAAGCGCAACTGAAATCATGGGCAAATTCCAATCATTACAAGTGCGTGACTGAAGGAGACTGATACATGAGCGCGGAAAAGGGAAGTGCTTTCCTGCTGAAGATCGGGAACGGCGGAAACCCGCCCGTTTTCGCGACCGTCGCCGGGATGCGGACGACGCAGATGTCGGTGAACGGTGAGGCCGTGAACGTCACCAGCAAAGACTCGGGCGGCTGGCGCGAGCTCTTGTCAGGGGCGGGAGTGCGCTCCGTTTCAGTTTCGGCAGGCGGGATCTTCACCGGATCGGCGGCGGAAGGCCGCGTGAAGACCAATGCCCTGGGGGGGATCATCGATGATTATGAGCTGAGCTTCGAGAGCGGCGAGCGGCTGAAGGGCCGCTTCCTTGTAACCCGGCTCGATTATAGCGGCGATTACAATGGCGAGCGGAATTATACGCTCAGCCTCGAAAGCTCCGGCCCGGTGGTGCCGGCATGAACCCCGCGCGAGGGGAGGCGGCGCTTAGCGTCGCCGGCGAGCGGCTGACGCTTCGGCCGAGCTTCGAGGCGCTGGTGGCGGCGGAGGAGGAGCTCGGGCCGCTGTTCGCGCTGGTGGAACGCGCGGCCGGGGGTGGGCTCAAGGTCTCCGAAATTGCGTCCCTGTTCTGGCACTGTGTGGCGGCGCGGCCAGAGGGGCTGACGCGGGAGCGGGTTGGGGAGGCAATCGCCGAGGTGGGGCTCGCCAAGGCGACGCCGGTGCTGAAGGTGCTGCTGACTCAAATCCTGCAGGGACGTGGCTGAGTTCGCCGCCGCCGCCGCAAGGCTTGCGGGAGTTGCGGGCGCGCTGCTCGGCTGGCCGCCGGGCGAGTTCTGGAAAGCAACGCCGGCGGAGCTGGCGACGGTGCTTGCGGCGATGAGCGGCGGCGGTGGCGATCCGGCCGCTTCTCCAGCGGACCTTCGGCGCTTGATGGAGATGTTTCCCGATGGATGAGGAAATCGAACGGCTGCTTGTCAGCGTGCGAGCGGACACGGGCGCCTTTGCGCGCGATGTGGCGGAGATGCGCGGCGAGCTCGAGGGGCCGCTGGCGGCCGGCGTCGACCGGGCGGGGCGGGCGCTGGAGAATGCGCTCGTTCGTGCGGTCCGATCGGGCAAGCTCGGCTTCGACGATCTGAAGCGGGTGGCTCTCTCGGCCCTGGCGGAGATCGCTTCGGCGGCCGTGCGGGGCGGTATCGGTGCCATGTTCGGTGGCGGCGGTCTGGGCGGCCTTGTCGCGGGCGCGGCGCAGCAACTGCCGATCCTGCTTGGTCTACCCGGAAGGGCCGCGGGAGGCCCTGTTGCGCCGGGGCGCGGCTATCTCGTCGGCGAGCGCGGGCCGGAGCTGTTCGTCCCGACCGCGAGCGGCCGGATCGAAACCGGTCGCGGCGGCGGGCGCGAGATCCGGATGAGCATCACGATAAACGCACCGGCCGGCAGCGAGCCGCAGGCGCTGAGCCGGTCAAGCAGGCAGGTCGCGCGAGCGGTGAAGCGGGCGCTGGTGGGGATGGAGGATTAGCAATGGGCCATTGGCTGGCGCCGCCCGGAAGTGCCAAGCAACTGGGCCATCTGAAGCGGTTCGACGTGCGCTACTGGACCGTCAATTTCCCCCGGCCGATGATGGCGGGTGTGGTGACGACAGGCCCGCATTCGCTGCGGGTCGATGCCGTCTTCTACCGCGCCGACGATCTTGCCGGGCTGATCTGGGAGGCCGAGGACAGGCACGACCACCCATTGCTCGCCTACGAGACCAGCAAGGACTTCCGTGAGTGTACACTTCGCTTTCACTGGCGGAGCGGGGGCCTCAAAGGCCTGGATGCGATCGATGGGCCAACGCTGACGATCGAGGGGCGGGACCCGGCCGGGCAGCCGCGCAGTTGGTATGTGCGGCTCTGGAACTACGCGCAGGGCACGCCCGACGATGCAGAGATCAGCATCGATTTTGCTGATCTCGACGGCGGGTTCCTGCTGCCGCAGGAGGCGGATCCGGTCTGGGCCGGAGACGTCGATCGGATGTTCGTTTCGCTGGTGCCGCCTGGATATACGCGCGCCGAGGAGCCGCTGCCGCAGCCCGCGGAAGCATGGCTCGAGATCAGCGGGCTGAACTGCGACGGGCCTGGCTCGGTGCTTTCGATCGGCGACACGTTGGTCCCGGAGCACCGGCTGCGGATCGCGAACGGCTATGACGATACATATCATCTGACGCCGGCGCGGGTGCTGCGGAACGTGATGCAGCTCGGCTATCGTGGGGCCATCAACCATTATGTGGGGATGAGCCACTATTTTCGGCTGGAGGCGAATAGCGGCGCCTTTTACGCCAGCGTAACAGGCGGAGTGCTCAACGTTGCCTGCGCGGCATGGCACCGGGATTATGCGGCGCGAGCGAAGGCGCTCGGCTATGAGATCATCCTCTCGCTGAGCTACGAGCTGCTCGACCAGCATTGCTGGGGCGACTGGAAGCAGCGGACGGAAGATGGATCGCCGGGCCTCACCGGGTGGGACCCCCCATCGGCTTTGCTCTCGCCAGCCCATCCAGGGGCGATGGCCTATTTGCAGGCGGTGGGGCGGGCGTTCGCCGAAATCGCGCGGGACGCCGGCCAGCGAGTGCGCTTCCAGGTCGGCGAGCCCTGGTGGTGGGTGACCTCCGACGGGCGCATCTGCCTGTATGATGATGCCGCAGTGGCGGCGCTGTCTCCGGTCTCCATTCCGGACGTGCGGGCGCCGCTTGAGGCGGCACAGCGGGCAACGCTGGACGCGGCGGGGTCGCTGCTTGCCGCATCCACTTCCGCCCTTTGTGCAGCCGTGAAGAGCGAGGCTCCGGGAGCGGAGACCTTGTTGCTGGTGTATCTGCCGACGGTGCTCGGCGCGCCGGAGGCGGTGCGCGCGAACGTGCCGCTCGGATGGGCGGCTCCTGCTTTCGATGTGTTGCAGCTCGAGGATTATGACTGGGTGACCGGCGGCAACGGCGGCGGCACCTCGCGCGGCATCGCCGCTGTAACCGCTCGGCTCGGCTACCCGGTTCAGGGCCAGCATTACTTCGCGGGATTCGTGCTGCGGCCCGAAGATCGGGCGCAGTGGCAGCCGATCGCCGCTGCGATTGCGCGAGGGCGGGAGCGCGGGACGAACGAAGTCTTCGTCTGGGCGCTGCCGCAGGTGCTGCGCGACGGGTTCACCTGGTTCGATGCAAAGGAGGAGAGTGTGGAAGCATTTGAGGACGTGCGCTTCCCGATATCCCTGGGCCGCGAAGTGAGCGTGGAGCCGGCATTTTCGACCGCAGTCGTCACTACCGCTAGCGGTGCAGAGCAGAGGAACAGCGACTGGGCCGACGCGAGGATGCGCTTCGATGCAGGCCCGGGGGTGCGCGGAGAGGCGGAGCTAAAGGAGCTGATCGCCTTCTTCCGCGCGCGGCGTGGTGCGGCGGTGGGGTTCCGGTTCCAGGATCCGTTCGATCATAGCTCCAAGGACATGACTGGGGAGGCGACGCCAGCGGACCAGCTGCTTGGCATCGGGGACGGTTCCCGGACCGAGTTCCCGCTGGTGAAGCATTATGACTCGCAGGAGCGGCGGATCACACGTCCTGTGGCTGGGACCGTGCGAACCTCCGTCGGAGGCGTGGAGCGGGTGGGCGGCTGGACGCTCGCGCCGCTCGGCGTTGTTCTGTTCGACACGGCGCCGGCGGCGGGCGAGCAGGTGAGAGCGGGGTTCCGCTTCGATGTGCCGGTGCGATTCGCCGAGGATCGGCTGAGCCTCAGCCGTGCAACCTTTGAGGCCGGCGAGGCGGCGAGCGTGCCGCTCATCGAGATCCGCGAAGGCACGGCATGAGCATCGTCGATCGCGACCTCACGACTCTCGCCTTTTGCTGGCGCCTCGAGCGGCGCGACGGTGTCTGCATTGGCTTCACCACCCACGATCGGGAGATCGTGGTGGATCATCTCAGCTATCGAGCGGCTCCGGGAATGCTGCCCTCCACGATTTCCGTCTCCGACGGCTTTGAGGCACATACGCTGGACGTGAAGGGAGCGCTGACGAGCGAGGCGATCACTGCCGAAGACCTGGAGCTGGGACGTTGGGACGGCGCGGCAGTGACGATCTTCATGATTGACTGGGAACAGCCGGAGGCGGGGCAGGTCTATTTGGCTAGCGGAACGCTCGGCGACGTGAGCGCGCATAGCGGCGGCTTCACTGCGGAGCTGCGCGGGCGGACGGCGATGCTCGATCGGCCGGTGGTGGAGCAGACTTCGCCGGAATGCCGAGCCCAGCTTGGGGACAAGAGGTGCCGCGTGGACATGGCAGCAAGAGTGATCGTGACGCGAATCGCAGCGGTTGCGGATGAAACACCGGTGGAGGTCGCAGAGACATCTGTCGAGCCGAATGCCTATTCCTATGGACGGCTCCGGTGGCTGAGCGGCGTGAACAGCGGCCTGGAGAGCGAGCTGGTCTCGTCGGATGGAGCGGTGCTGAGGCTTCGCGAGCCGCCGCCTTTTGCCCCCTCGGCTGGGGATCTCGTCGAGATCCGCGAAGGCTGCGACAAGCGTTTCGAGACCTGCAGGGCGCGGTTCGCGAACAGCGTGAACTTCCGGGGTGAGCCTTACCTGCCGGGCATGGACCTGCTGACGCGCTACCCGGGCGCCTGAAGCGAAACACCAACCAGAGGAGAGAGACTATGCGGCTGCGCGCTTGCATTGCCGGACTGTTGCTTGCGTTAACAGGATGTGCGGCCCTGCCTGAGACGGTTCGGTTCGAGGTGGACGGCAGGATCTTGGAGGTGAGGCAGAAGGGACTCTCCGGGCAGCTTCCCGGCGGCTGGTCGAAATCGCCTGATTGCGGGACTTGGCCGCGGTTCGACCCGGCTGAGCTCGGCTCATCGATCGAAAGTATCCGGACGATCTTGCCGGACGAGCTGGAGCTGGTCGGCCGAGACGGAGCCCTGGTGCGCCTTTACCGATGCCGGTGAAGCGAGGGGAGGCCGCCGCAGCGAGGGCAAGGGAGCTCGTCGGCAGCCGCTTCCGTCCGCAGGGGCGGCGACGGGAGCATGGCCTGGACTGCCTGGGGCTCGTGGCCGCGGCGGCGGAGTTGCCAATCGAGCTGATGCCGACGGGTTATGCGATGAGGAGCGAAGTCTCGGAAGACATGCTCTCGCTCACGCTCGACGGGCGGGTCGAGAAAATCAGCATTGCCGATGCGGGGGAGGGTGATGTGCTCCTGGTGCAGGCGGGCCCCGGGCAGCATCATTTTCTCATCTTGCTGAAGGACGGCTTCGTTCACGCCGACGCGCGGCTGGGGCGGGTGGTTGAGACGCCCGGAGCGGTGGCGTGGCCGGTCGTGGCTGCCTGGCGGATAATGGAGACGGACTGATGGCGACTCTGGTGCTCGCCGCGGTCGGGACGGCGATAGGCGGACCGATCGGCGGCGCAATCGGTGCAATCTTCGGGCAGAGCGTGGACTCGAGGGTCTTTGCGCCCAAGGCACGACATGGCCCGAGGCTGGGCGATCTTTCCGTTCAAACCTCGTCCTATGGAACTCAGATCCCAAAGATCTTTGGACGCATGCGGGTTGCCGGCACCGTCATCTGGGCCACGGATATCAAAGAGGACCGAACCAAGAGCAGCGGCGGCAAGGGACAGCCGAAGACGGTGACCTACAGCTATTCCGCGTCTTTCGCGGTCGTACTTTCAGGCCGGCCAATCCGCGCCGTCCGCCGGATGTGGGCCGACGGTAAGCTACTTCGAGGCGCGGCGGGAGACTTCAAGAGCCGAACCAAATACCGGCTCTACCTGGGCAGCGAGAGCCAAATGGTTGATCCAATCATTGCCTCGATGGAAGGCATGGGCAACGCTCCGGCGCATCGTGGAACGGCCTATGCAGTGTTCGAGGATTTCGAACTCGCCGATTACGGAAACCGGATACCTTCGATCACCTTTGAACTGGAGGCGGAGGAGGGACCCGTCACTATAGGTGCGGTGGCCGCGGAACTGAGCGAGGGGGACATCTTGGACGGGATAACTCCCGCGGTGGGCGGTTACGCAGCGAGCGGGGACAGCGTCCGAGGTGCGGTCGAGGCGCTGAGCGAGGTGGTGCCGCTGAGCCTATGTGAGACCGAGGAGGGCATGGTGCTCACGACTGCGGCGGATGCTCCGCTGCTGCTCCCCACTGAAGCGATCAATGCCGTTGGCAACGGTGCCGGAGGTCGAACCGAAATCTCGAGGCGTGCTGCCGGCGCGATCCCCGCCGAAGTCAGCGTCTCCTACTACGACCCGGATCGCGATTATCAGACGGGGTTGCAACGTGCCGGCCGCGCTGGCGCTTCGCTGCGGGCGGAGCGCCTCTCGGTGCCGGCTGCCTTGATAGCGGATGCGGCTAAAGCCTTTGCCGAACGCCGCCTGGCGTACCTTTGGGCCGCCCGGGAAACCGGCAAGCTCAACCTCGGCTGGCGCCATAGCGATTTGCGGGCCGGGCAGTACGTGCGGCTGAGCGGCCGAACGGGCACGTGGAGGGTCAGCCGCTGGTCGCTGGACCGAATGGTGGTGGAGCTGGAGATCGCCCGAATTCCAGGGGCGGCGGCACCGGCGGAGCCCTTCGCTCATCCCGGGCGGCCCACGCCGCAGCCGGATCTGCTGCACGGCGGAACTAAGCTGCTCCTGCTCGACCTTCCTCCGACCGGAGATGAGGTCCTCTCGGCACCGCGAATTGTCGCAGCCGCCGCGGGGGCGGAACAAGGGTGGCGGCAGGCTGCGCTGACTGCGAGTCTCGACGGAGGAACCTGGCAGCCGCAGGGGAGCACGGCTGCCCCAGCGACGATGGGCGTGTCGCTGACCGTGCTGGGCCCTTCGGGCTCGGCCCTCATCGATCGCGCGGGCACAGTGGAGGTGGAACTCCTCAACGAAAGCATGTGGCTTGAAGGCAGGAGCGACCCAGCCCTGGCAATGGGTGAGAACGCAGCAATGCTTGGAGACGAGCTCATTCAATTCGGAGAAGCGGAGCCGCTGGGAAACAGGCGCTTCCGGTTGAAGCGCCTGCTGAGGGGACGTCAGGGCACCGAATGGGCCGCGGCGTTGCACCACGCAGGCGAGCCCTTCGTGCTGTTGGAGCAGGAGCGACTAGCGCCCCTCGAAGGGAAGGTCGCCGCCGTCGGTGGCGAGTTGAGAATGATGGCGTCCAGCATCGGCGACTCAGACCCTCCTCCACTCGCGAGCCTCCGGATAGAAGGACGCGCCTTGCAGCCGCCCTCGCCCGTGCAATTGCGCGCCGTGCGGGAGACGAACGGCGACGTCGGTATCAGCTGGACCCGGCGCAGCAGGAGCGGATGGAGCTGGCCGAGCGGCGCCGACACTCCTTTGGGCGAGGAGGTGGAGTGCTACGAACTACTGCTTTCGGGCAACGGCTCTGACCGGCGAATGGTGCTGTCCCAACCGGGCTACGTCTACACCAGCTCTCAGCAAGCGGTGGATAGTCAGACCGGCCCGCTCCTGATTCGCGTATCTCAGCTGGGAACCCATGCGCGCTCCCGCGTCGCAAGCATCTCGATCAACTAACCAGGAGTGCGAAATGAACGACACCACGGCGCGTCTTGCGCTGCCTTTCATCCTGCCCGGACAAGCGCAGAAGGAATTCTATCACAATGAGGCCCTGACGCGGCTGGACATTGCCTGCCATCCATCCGTCGAAGGTGCGCCACTGGCAACGCCGCCGCTAACTCCCTCACTGGGGCAGAGCTGGATCGTGGCTTCAGGCGGCGTCGGTCATTGGACCGGGATGGACGGTGCGCTCGCCTCTTGGACCGAAGGTGGCTGGCGATTTCTACAGCCGGTCGATGGCATGCTGGCGTGGAACAAGTCCACCGGCTGCTGGGTCCACTGGCGAAACGACGGCTGGAGCGACGGCGAACTTCCCGCCGCGGCCTTGGTGGTTGCGGGCAAGAAGGTGGTTGGAGAACGGCAGCCAGAGGTGCCAACCCCTTCAGGCGGAACGACAATTGATGGCGAAGCCAGAGCGGCCATCATCGCATTGACTGCGGCATTAAAGTCACACGGCTTGATAGATTGATCCTTTTCTCTTCAGCAATGAAACCGCTTCGTCGGGCTCTCGTTTGAAAGTCCGTTCGGAGGGGCCTCACCAGCGTTAGCTATACGCTGAGGCATTTCGGCAACATGTGTGGGTTTAAGCGCGCTTGCGCGGAAACTCCGCTTACCGTAATGAGTTCAAGGTCGGTCCCGTTGGATCGCAGAAGAAAGGGGAAAGATTTATGCGGAAGCTCGCCATAGCTGTGGCGCTGTCATCCACCGTGCTCGCTACGCCGGCACTTGCGCGCGATGGCGCCTGGTACGTGGGTGGCGAATTCGGCGCGATGATCGTGGAAGACATGGATGTCGACCGTGGCACGGTCAACAATGCCTTCACCATCGATTACAAGAAGGATTACGACGCTGCCCTGTTCGTAGGCTATGATCTCGGCGGTTTCCGCGTTGAGGCAGAGGCCGGCTACAAGCACGCTCACGTCGATGAGATCCTCGGAGCTCCGGGGGTTCGTTTCCCGGGTGAAGGTGTCACGGCTGGAGGCGTTCGCAACGCCGACGGCGAGACCAACGTTCTCAGCTTCATGCTGAACGGCATGCTGGACTTCGGCGATGAAGACCTTAGCGGCTTCGTCGGCGGCGGCGTCGGCATGGCCCGGGTCAAGTTCGACGACATCCGGACGTTCTCTAACCAGGGTCCGATCCTCGACGATTCCGACACTCGCTTTGCATGGCAGGTGTTTGCGGGCGTTCGTCAGGCGATCACCGACAATATCGACATCCAGGTGAAGTACCGCTTCTTCAATGTCGATGACGTGAGCATCCCGTCGTTCGGTGCGCAGGACACGAACAGCCGTTGGCGTTCGCACAGCCTGCTCGGCGGCATCGTGTTCAACTTCGGGGCTGCTCCGCCGCCTCCGCCGCCGCCGCCGCCTCCGCCGCCGCCACCCCCGCCGCCTCCGCCTCCGCCTCCGCCTCCGCCGACTCCGCAGGCGCCGGTGCAGATCGGCCCCTTCATCGTGTTCTTCGATTGGGATCGGTCGGACATCACGCCGCAGGCTGCTGCGATCCTCGACAACGCCGCCGCTTCGTACCAGCAGACTGGTCAGGCGCAGGTCGTGCTCGCAGGTCACGCGGACCGTTCGGGTTCGGCTCAGTACAACGTTGGGCTTTCCCAGCGTCGTGCGGACGCAGTGCGCTCATACCTCGCAGGGCGTGGTGTTCCGGATGGGTCGATCTCGTCCGAGGCCTTCGGCGAAAGCCGACCGCTGGTCGAAACGGCCGACGGCGTCCGCGAGCCGCAGAACCGGCGCGTGGAAATCACCTTCGGCCCGGGCGCGGGCATGTAAGGTGGGCTCCCGCCGCTTCGGCGGCGGGTGCACGCAAGGTTGGAATTGGGCCGGTCCTTCGGGGCCGGCCCTTTTCTTTTGCGCCGTTCCGAACGCGGGAGGGGGATTTGTGCGGCCGCCAGCTGCATGGAGAGTCGCGGCGGATGCTTGTTAGACAGGGCATCGCTTTGTAAGCGGACCCAACTCAAAGGCCTTTAAGGACTCTCCATGCGTATCGCGATGATTGGGACCGGCTATGTCGGGCTGGTCTCCGGAGCCTGTTTTTCAGATTTTGGACATCACGTCACATGCGTCGACAAGGACGCGGCCAAGATCGATGCGCTGCATCGGGGCGTGATGCCGATCTTCGAACCCGGGCTTGACCGGCTGGTGGAGCGGAACGTGCGCGGCGGCCGCCTCTCGTTTACGACGGACCTAGGTCCAGCGGTGGCTGATGCCGATGCCGTCTTTATCGCGGTTGGCACGCCCTCCCGACGCGGAGATGGTCATGCAGACCTCAGCTACGTCTTCGGCGCGGCCGAAGAGATTGCCAGAGCACTCGCCAAGCCGGCAGTGGTGGTGACGAAATCAACCGTCCCTGTGGGTACCGGCGACGAGGTGGAGCGCATCATCCGTGAAACTGCGCCCGAGGCGCAGGCGTGGGTGGTGTCGAATCCGGAATTTCTTCGCGAAGGCGCTGCGATCGAGGATTTCAAACGGCCCGATCGAATCGTCGTCGGCACAGACGATGAGCGGGCAGCCGACATCATGCGTGAAGTCTATCGGCCGCTCTACCTCAACAAGGCGCCGCTCGTCTTCACCAGCCGACGAACAGCCGAGCTGATCAAATATGCGGCAAACGCCTTTCTGGCGACGAAGATCACCTTCATCAACGAGATTGCGGATCTCTGCGAGGTCGTGGGCGCGGACGTGCAGGACGTCTCGCGGGGAATAGGTCTGGATAACCGCATTGGGCCGAAGTTCCTCCACGCGGGGCCGGGCTATGGTGGGTCCTGCTTTCCTAAGGACACTCTCGCGCTCCTGAAGACAGCCGAGGATCACCAGGCGCCGCTGCGCATCGTCGAAGCCGTGGCCAAGGTGAACGAGGCGCGGAAGCGCGCGATGGGCCGCAAAGTCATCCAGGCCATGGGAGGGGAGGCACGAGGAAAGACCGTGGCCCTGCTCGGCCTGACCTTCAAGCCCAACACCGACGATATGCGCGACGCGCCGTCGATCAGCATCGTCCAGGCGCTCCAGGACGCCGGTGCGAGGGTCCGCGGCTACGACCCCGAAGGTACGGAACAGGCGCGCCCGTTGCTGCCGGACGTGGACTTCTGCGACGACCCTTACGATGCAGCCGAGAATGCGGACGCGGTTGTGCTGGTCACGGAGTGGGACGTGCTGCGCGCGCTCGACCTGAAGCGGTTGGCAGCAACCATGGCGGAGCCAGTTCTCGTCGATTTGCGCAACGTCTATCCGCCTGAAGACGTCATGAGCGCCGGCTTGCAATGGTATGGCGTCGGGCGGACCGCGCCAAATCCGGGCTGAGCGAAACCGTCTCACGTGCGTTTCGTTCTCCTCCTGAGCAAGGCATCGGGAGAGGCAGGGCGATGAAGAAGATCGTGGGATTTGTGGCGGCGGGAATGCTGATGTCCGGCTGCAGTATGCAGCAGGGAGCCGCTGGGCCAGCGGATGCTGTCTCACCTGCTGGAGGCACCGCCGCAGCCGATGTTCGTGATGCTGGCGGGATCACCATGGCACGCGCAAGTGTCTCGCAGCTCGGCGACAGCTTGCGCGTGAACGTCGAGGCCCTAGGAATGAGGCCCGGGACCTACGGCGTCCATCTTCACACAACCGGGCGCTGCGACCCGCCCGGTTTCACGACCGCCGGTCCGCACTGGAACCCGACGGCGCAACAGCATGGGAAGAACAACCCGCAGGGCATGCACAAAGGCGATCTTCCAAACCTTGCCGTTGGCACCGACGGGCGCGGCAGCTTCGAGGTGACGATCGCGGCGGCGGCGATGGCCGGAGGAGCCAATGCCTTGCTGGACGGAGACGGCGCGGCGGTCGTGCTCCACGCCTCCGCTGATGATTATCGGACGGATCCGTCTGGAAACAGCGGCGGGCGGATCGCGTGCGGGGTGCTTCGGTAGCTAGATGGGCTCACCGGCCAGGCGGGCGCGCTGCAACTTCGTGGCTTCCAGCTCCCCGATCCGCCGACAGCCGAGCCACAGCGCCGCCAAGGTGAACGGCGGGACGACGTAAAGGGCAAAGATGCCCGTGCTGAGGCTTTGCGTCACGTCCGCAACCTTACCCACATAATATGGGCCTAGCGCCAGTCCCACCATCGTCGTTCCCAAGATGTAGGTTGCGCCCGCCGTTGCCCGCATTCGCGGAAGGACCAGGTCCTGAAGGGTGGCGATCGCGGCACCAACCCAGGCGGATGAGAGCATGTGCGCGAATGGAAAGGCTATATAGAAGGCGGTGAGGCTCTCCGTGGTGAACATGAACCAGATTATCGGCGCGGGAAGCGCTACGGAAAGCATGTTCACGAACAGGCGGCCCCGCGCGTCGCGCCTGCGCCAGAGATCGGACGCCACGCCGCCCAGGATTACCCCGGCGGCTGCGGAGATTGCTCCGCACCAGCCGATGATCATCGCAACCTCCTCGGCGGCGGTGAGGCCGCTCAGATAGACGGCATGGCCTGCCGGATCGGCGTAGAAGGTTCGGAGCGCATAGGGAGGCCCCCAGAAGCTGATCGCGTAGGTGAGGAAGGAAATGCTCCCAAAGGCAATCGCGAGCATCAGCGTCGTGGGAGTGCCCCAGATCAGCCGATGAACGGGCGCGTCCCGGTGGCGCAGCGACTGCACCCAGGAAAAGACTGCATAAACGCCGAGGCCATAGGCTCCCCATTGCGGCACATCTCCGGTGAGCCAGATTAGCGCCAAGGCGGCGACAAGCACGAGTGCCAGCACCGCCAGATTGACTTTCAGCGCCCCCGGTATCCGGCTGACACTGAGCAAAGTGAGCGGCGGGAGGATGGCCGCCAACTCCCGCCCGAACGCGCGCCAGGCCCCCGGCTGCACGATCGGTTGAGGGAGATCATCGGAGGCGCCGCGCTTAGGCTCCCGAAGCGATAATACCAAGAGAGCCAATAGCAGGCCCGGCACTCCCACGGCGAGAAATGCCGCCTGCCACCCGGAAAGCCCGAGCGGCGCCGTTCCCGCATCAGGGAAAGCCGAGTCCCATCTGCTCAGGACGAGACCACCGATCGGAAGGCTGAGGCCGCCGCCGATAAAAAGACCGCTCGAATAAATAGAGAGCGCGGTCGCACGGCGTTCCTTGGGGAAATAGTCTGAAATCATCGAATAGGCGGCTGGTGACGCACTGGCTTCGCCGATGCCGACGCCGATCCTTGCCGCTGCCAGGGTTCCGAAGCTGCTCGCGAACCCGGACAAAGCCGTCATCGAGGACCAGAGCGCCAGCCCCAGTGCAATCAGGCGACCGCGGTACCAGCTGTCCGCCAGGCGCCCGAGCGGGATCCCGAACAGCGCGTAAAAGACGGCAAAGGCGGTCCCGTAAAGGAAGCCGATCTGCGCGTCCTCGAGCTTCAGGTCCCGTTTGATTCCCTCTGCCAGAATCGAAAGAATCTGCCGATCGATGAAGTTGAGGACGTAGACGATCACCAGGACGAAGAGAGCGTACCAGGCATAGGCTCCGACGCGGATCGGCTGGTGCGGTTCGGTCTGCGCGTCGCCCAAGCATCGTCTCCCGCTTGTGAGCCCCTGAAGCGGCGGCTAGCAGACATGTCGGTTTCAATCGGGGCCGATGTCAATGCGCGCTTCCGTTTTGTTCGTCTGCCTTGGCAACATCTGCAGGTCGCCGCTTGCGGAGGCCGCCTTTCGCCGGCAAGTGGAACGGCTGGGGCTGGACGTGGGCATCGACTCCGCCGGCACAGGCGACTGGGATGTCGGGCGGCCACCTGATGCGCGCGCACAAGCGGTCGCCGCCAGGAACGGGATCGACATTTCTCATCTTAAGGCGCGGCAGGTCCGTCCCGCCGATTTCCTGCGCTTTGACCACATCGTCGCCCTGGACGCGCAGAACCTCGCCGCTCTCCGGCGGATTCAGCCCGCGGAGAGCAAGGCCGAGCTCTCGCTTCTGCTCGATCATGTGGAGGGGCGGGAAGGGCAACCGGTGGCGGACCCTTATCATGGCGGGGCCGACCATTTCGATGTCACCTGGGCAGATGTGAGCGCAGGTGCGACCGGCCTCGCCAGGAAGATGGCCGCTCGACCGTGAGCTCCTTCTCGAGACGGGTCGCTGCTCTGATGGGCGTGCCGGAGGAACGGCTGGAGCGGCTTGCCGGCGGCGACCTCTCCGAAGTGCTGATGCTTCGGCGGCCCGACGGCCGCTGTACGGTCGCAAAGGGTGGGCCGGCCGTCGGCGCCGAGGCAGCGATGCTCCGAAGCATCATGGCCGCAGGAATTCCGGTTCCCCACGTCGAGGGCGAGCATTCCGGCGTGTTGCTTCTCGAACATGTGCCGAATGATGGTGTGTTCAGCGCCAACGCATGGTCGGACATCGGCGCCGCGCTCCGCCGCCTCCATGGAAAGCT
>NZ_DASVUE010000223.1:0-3593 GCF_036387215.1 Allosphingosinicella sp.
GCCGCGCTGTAGCGGATGCCCCTCCTCAAGGTCCAGTCAGAACCCCTCAGGCAGCTGCACCGGCCCGACCAGCTCGCGGTAGCGGTTGATGGCGTAGCGGTCGGTCATTCCGGCGATGAAGTCGCCGATGCGGCGGGTGAGCGCGGTGGGATCGAGATCGGCGGTCTGCCAGTCGGCGGGCAGAAGCGAGGGATCGGAGCGGTAGGCGGCGAACAGGCCGGCGAGGAGCTTCTTCGCCTCGCGCTGGATCTCGAGGATCGGCGGCGAGCGGTACATTCTTGCATAGAGGAACGCCTTGAGCTGGCGCTCGTCCTCCGCGATCTCCGGCGAGAAGGCGGCGAGCGGCCGGCCGGAGTAGCGGACATCGTCCGCAGTCTCGACGCCCGCCGCGGCGATCCGGCGCCGCGTCTCATCGAGCACATCGTTGACCATCCTCCCGATCTGGTCGCGGATGAGCTCGGGCACGAGCCTCTCCTCCCCGAGACCGGGATAGCGGCGCCGCACCTCGTCCCAGTGGCGGGCGACGAACGGGACTTCGAGCAGATCCTCGAGCGTGAACAGCCCGGCGCGAAGGCCGTCGTCGATATCGTGATTGTCATAGGCGATGTCGTCCGAGACGGCGGCGATCTGCGCTTCGAGGCTCGGCCAGGTGCCGAGATCGAGCGGGAATTCGGCATTGGCCTCGGCAAGGGCCCAGCCTGGCTCCGCGACCGGGCCGTTATGCTTTGCAAGCCCCTCGAGCGTCTCCCAGCTGAGGTTGAGGCCGCGGTGGCGCGGATAGGGCGTCTCCAGCCGCGTCAGCAGTCGGAGCGTGTGGGCGTTGTGATCGAAGCCGCCGGCGCCTGCCATCGCCTCCTGCAACGCATCTTCGCCCGAATGCCCGAATGGCGGATGGCCGATATCGTGGGCGAGGCAGAGCGCCTCGGTGAGGTCCTCGTTCAGCCCGAGCGCCCGCGCGAGCGTCCGGCCGATCTGCGCGACTTCGAGGCTGTGGGTGAGGCGGACGCGGAAATGGTCGCCGTCCGGCGCGACGAACACCTGCGTCTTGTGGCGGAGCCGGCGGAACGGGACGGAGTGGATGATCCGGTCCCGGTCGCGCTGGAAGGCGTCGCGCGGACCGCGCGTCTCGCCGCCGCCGGTCGCATGGAGCCGGCCGCGCGAGGCTGCAGGATCGGAGGCGTAGGGTGCGAGCGCCGTCACTTGGCGGAAAGCTTCACGATCTCCTGGCCGGCGGGGCTCGTCCAGCTGAAGGCGGAAAGATCGAGCTTGGCGAGCTCGTTGACGAAATCCTGCGCTTCCTTGGGCGTCTTGAAAGGGCCGACCAGCAGGCGGTTGGTGGCCTTGAGCGGCGTCGTCCACGGCGTCTTGCCCGCGAGCAGCTTCGGCGCCTTGGCCTTGATGCGATTGAACTCGCTGGTCATCGCAGCCTCGTTGGCGCCGCCGGCAATCTGGACCCAGTGGCGGCTCGGCTCCTTGGGCGCGGCCTCCTTCTTGGCCGCTGCGGCCTTGTCGGCTGCCGGCTTTTTCGCTGCGTCGGACTTGTCGGCTGCACCCTTTTTGGCCGCGTCCGGCTTGTCCGCTGCACCCTTCTTCGCCGCCTCCGGCTTGTCCGCCGCACCCTTCTTCGAAGCGTCGGCCTTTTCGGCCGGCTTCTTCGCCGCTTCCGCCTTCGCGCCCTCGTTTTCCTTGGGCTTGGCTTCCCTGGGAGCCGCGGTCTTCGGTTTGGCCGCCGGCGGCGTTGCCTTTGCCTCTGCGAGCGGGACCGGCTTCGGCGCGGGCTCCGCAGGCTTCTCCTCCGGAAGCGACGCGATGGCGGCGGCGATGCCGGCGAAGGTTGATCCGACGCTCGCGGGCGCGGGGGCGGCCGCCGCGGGCTGCTGCGGGGACGGCTGCGGCACCTGGACGGAGCTGGGCGGCAGCTCGGTCGTCTGGATTGAGGATGCGGGCGGCTGGGCGGGCGGTTGGGCGGCCGGCTGCGCCGATGGCTGGGCCTGCGCGAGCTCCAACGGACGCGCTTCGGCGGCGGCCGCAGCGGGCGGCGGCGCGGCCGTGGCGGTTTCCGTGGACAGGCTCTGGACGATGGCGCCGAGATTGGCCGCAGGGGCGGGCGCGGGATTGTTCGCGGCGGCTTGTGCCGGGGCGCTGACCGGAGGCTGGGATACGACCTGCGCCGGCGGCGGCTCCGAAGCCGGGACCGTGGGTAGCTGGACCCGGCGCCCGATCACGACGGGAGTGGATTGCTTGGACCGGCTGCGGTCGCGGCGCTCCCGCTCCGGCTTCTCGCGGCCGGCGGTCTGCACAGGCGCCGTCGCGGCCGGGGCGGGATTGGAAGCCGACTTCGAGCGAGCGCCGAACGCCCGCTGGTTCGTATCCGGGCGTCCGGCCTGCGTGGCCGCATCCGCGCTCGGGACCTGAACCGGCGTGGCGGCGGCATATTGCCCGCCTGTGCTCGGAAGCGCCCGGCCGTCCTCCGGGAACTGGCCGAAATGCACCGCCATCGCGCGCTGCGCCTGGTTCAGCGAGGAGAGCTTGGCGAAGAAGGGCTGGAGCTGCGCCGCCTGGGCGGGAATGGTCGACTGCGCGACCTGGGTGGCGCCGGCGGCGTCGCCGGTGAGCGCGAGGATGAAGGCGCGGGTGCGCCAGGCGGCGCGGTCCTGCCGCCGGAGTTGCGCGTCGATCGTCGACAAGGCGCGGGCACGGTCGCCGCTGATCGCCAGCGAAAGCGCAAGGCGGCGGCGGACCTCGTCATCCTCCTCCCGGCTGAGGGCGCGCGTATAATCGGCCTGCGCGCGGCGCGGATCGCCGTCGAGATCGTAGATGAGGCCGCGGTCGCCGGAGAATTCGGCCTCCGGCACGCCGAGGCTCGCAGCCTCGGTGAACAGCCGCATCGCCGTGCGGGGCTGCTCCATCGCCAGGAAGGCGGAGCCCATTCCCGCCTTCACACGGCCGTCGCGCGGGGCGATCTCCTCGGCGCGGGCGAAGAAGGTGAGCGCCGCCTGCGGATCGCCGAGCTCTAGCGCCGCCTTGCCGGCGCCGGTAAGCGCGCTGAGGCTTCGCGGCTGCTCCGAAAGGGTGCGCAGGTGCCGGGTGAGCGCGGTGCCGGCATCCTCGCGAACGCCCGGATATTGCTGCTGCACCTGGGCGGCGGCCGGGGCAGCGGCGAGAGCGCTTGCCGAACCGGCAAGGGCAAGGGCCAGCCGCAGGGTCTTCTTCTTGAAGGAAATCATCGCGCCGATAATGCCGATTGCAGCTTTATGGGCAATGTATCGCGCCGGCGCTGCAAGCCGAGACGGTGCGGCGGGAGGACGAAAGGCGGCCGAGCCGGGGAACGGCTTCCCCTCCCGCGGATACGGGAGGGGAAGGCACGGGATTACTGGTTGTTCTGGCGCCCGAGGAAGCGCGGAATGTCGAGCGGATCGCGGGTGCCTCGGCTCGGCGCCGGCTCCTCGTCGACCTGCGCCTTGGCGGCGCCGCGGGCGATGTTCGACATACGCTCGAACAAGGTGCCGCCCTCGCGGCGCGGAGCGGCGGCAGCGGCCGGCTCGCCGGTGAGCCAGCTGCGGTTGCCGGCGGAAGGCTCTTCCTGCGCGGGC
>NZ_DASVUE010000224.1:0-4518 GCF_036387215.1 Allosphingosinicella sp.
GTCGGCTCGAGCCCGAGTTCGAGCGCGAGGTCGGCGATCGTCAGGCCCTTCGCGATCCGCCGGTGCTCGCCGTTGACGGTAATCGAGAAGGTGTCGTCGTAGACCATGTCCTGCCTTTGCGCTGCCGGGATGAGCGCCATATAGGGACTCGCCATGGCGACGCCACCGACCATCTATGTGCTGAACGGGCCCAACCTCAATCTTTTGGGGGTGCGGGAGCCGGAGATCTATGGGTCGGAGACGCTGGACGAGATCGCCGGAGCGCTCGAGGACCGGGCGCGGGAGCTCGGCCTTGCGATCGACATGCGCCAGTCGAACCATGAGGGGCATCTCGTCGACTGGCTGCACGAGGCGAATGCGGAAGGCGCGAAGGCGGTGATCCTCAATGCCGGCGCCTACACCCACACGTCGGTTGCGCTGCACGATGCGATCAAGGCGATCTCGGTGCCGGTGATCGAGGTGCATCTGTCCAACCCGCAGGCGCGGGAATCCTTCCGCCGCCGGAGCTTCGTCGCGCCGGTCGCGCGCGGCTCGATCGCGGGCTTCGGGCCGCTCGGCTACCAGCTTGCTCTGGACGCGGCTGCCCGTCTCTGACAAGGCGCCCGCAACAGGGAATGAGGAATTCAATGACCGACACCAAGGGTGACGGCGGCGCGATGCAGGTCGATACCGATCTCGTGCGCCAGCTCGCCGAATTGCTCAATGAGGGCGATCTTTCAGAAATCGAAGTTCAGCACGGCGACCGTCGGATCGTCGTGAAGCGGAAGCTCGGCGGAACCGTCTATGCGCCCGCCGCGGCGCCCGCTCCGGCCGCGGCTCCGGCGCCTGCCGCTGCACCCGCTGCGCCTGTGCAGGAAGAAGTTTCGCCCGCCAATCATCCAGGGGCGGTCAAGTCGCCCATGGTGGGGACCGTCTATCTTTCGGGCGAGCCCGGGTCGGCGCCGTTCGTCGCGCCCGGGACCACCGTTGCCGCCGGCGACACCTTGCTGATCGTCGAGGCGATGAAGGTGATGAACCCGATCACCGCGCCGCGCGCCGGAACGGTGAAGCAGGTGCTGGTGATCGATGCGCAGCCGGTCGAGTACGACCAGCCGCTCGTCATCATCGAGTAGAGCCTAGATGACGATCCAGAAGATCCTGATCGCCAACCGCGGCGAGATTGCGCTTCGAATCCACCGCGCCTGCCACGAGATGGGCATCCGCACCGTCGCGGTCCATTCGACCGCCGACGCCGATGCAATGCACGTACGGCTTGCGGACGAAGCGATCTGCATCGGCCCGCCGCCCGCGACCGATTCCTACCTCAACATCCCCAACATCATCTCGGCGGCCGAGATCGCGCATGCAGATGCGATCCACCCCGGCTACGGCTTCCTCTCGGAGAACGCGCAGTTCGCGGAGATCGTCGAGAGCCACGACATCATCTGGATCGGCCCGAAGCCCGAGCATATCCGTGTGATGGGCGACAAGGTGGAGGCGAAGCGCACCGCGGCCAAGCTCGGCCTGCCGCTCGTTCCAGGTTCCGACGGGCCGGTGGAGGGCGTCGAGGAAGCGCGCGCGGTCGCGAAGGAGACCGGCTATCCGGTGCTGATCAAGGCGGCGTCCGGCGGCGGCGGGCGCGGCATGAAGGTCGTCCGCTCCGAGGACGAGCTCGAAGCGCAGATCAGCCAGGCACGATCCGAAGCGAAGAACGCCTTCGGCGACGACACCGTCTACATGGAGAAATATCTCGGCGATCCGCGCCACATCGAATTCCAGGTGTTCGGCGACGGCCGCGGCCAGGCGGTTCACCTCGGCGAGCGCGACTGCTCGCTCCAGCGCCGCCACCAGAAGGTGCTGGAAGAAGCGCCCTCCCCCGTCATCACGCCCGAAGAACGCGACCGGATGGGCGGCATCGTCGCCCGCGCAATGGCCGACATGGGCTATCGGGGCGCGGGCACGATCGAGTTCCTTTACGAGAATGGCGAATTCTACTTCATCGAGATGAACACTCGGCTCCAGGTCGAGCATCCGGTGACGGAGATGATCACCGGCATCGATCTGGTCCGCGAGCAGATCCGGATCGCGCAGGGCGAAGACCTCTCCTGCAAGCAGGAGCAGATCAGCTTCCGGGGACACGCCATCGAGTGCCGGATCAACGCGGAGGACCCGAAGACCTTCGCCCCCTCCCCCGGTACGGTCACAGCCTACGTGGCGCCGGGCGGGATGCACGTCCGTGTCGATAGCGGGCTCTACGGCGGCTACAGGGTGCCGCCATATTACGACAGCATGATCGCCAAGCTGATCGTCTACGGCTCCAGCCGCGAACGGTGCATCATGCGGCTGCGCCGGGCGCTCGAGGAATATGTGATCGAGGGCATGAAGACCACCATCCCTCTCCACCAGGCGCTGGTCCGCGATCCCGAGTTCCTCGAAGGCGAATACACGATCAAGTGGCTGGAGGAGTGGCTGGCTCGGGAAGCGGACCCGGCCTAGGCCGTCTCCGAGACGCGCTTGCCGTAATAGACGCCCCGCATCCACTCCTGAGTGATCATCACCCGGTCCCCGACCTTCGCTTCGGCGAACAGGAGGGCGGCGAACTCGTCGGGCACGCCGATGCAACCGTGGGTGGCGGAGCCGTCCTCCACCTCGCTCGCGTGGATCGCGACGCCGTCCATCGTCAGCCGCATCATATAAGGCATCGGGGCACCGTAGAGGTTGGAGACGTGGCGCCGCTTCTTCTGGAGGATCGGGAAGGTGCCGAGCGGCGTCGGCTTGTCGTCGGCGCCGTAGAGGATCGACGAGCGCCCGATCTCCACCCCGCCTCGATAGGCGTAGAGCCGCTGCGCCCCGAGATCGATCGCGATCAGGATCGGCCCCGGAGGCACTCCGTCCGAATTCCAGACATAGTCGCCGGCACCCATGGGCGCGTCCGGCTGAAGCACCGACTTGATCGTGAAGGGCTGTTCCGCGGTGGCTGCAGCTTTCAAGACAGGCGGCCGGGCCTCATCCGCGCGTGCCGAAGCGGCGGTCAGGCGGGGAGCCGGCATCTCCTTGCCCGCCGACGGTGACTCGCGCGTGCAGGCGGCGGTGAAGGCGAGGCTTCCGGCGACTGAAATGCCGACCAACATCATCCGCTTGATCACGCTCGACATCGCAAACTCCCAGCTGCCGCCGGCTGTTTGTTCGAGTCGCATTCCGGGCGCTAGAGTGCTGTTTCACCCGTCTCCATTCGGGACGCCGGGCTCCCAACTGCTAACCTTCCGATCCTCCCCCTCTCAGGCGACGAGGCACGGATATTTCTTTGTTCTGAGCAGCCCCGGCACCTCGGCTGCCGGAACGGCCTTGGCGTAGAGGAAACCCTGCCCGAACTCGCATCCGGAGCCGACGAGAAAGCGATGGTGCGCCTCCGTCTCTATGCCTTCCGCGATGACCTTGATGCCGAGGCTTTGGCCGAGGCTCACCACCGCACGGATGATCGCCCCGTCGTCCGGGAAGAGATCGAAATCCCTGACGAAAGAACGGTCGATCTTGAGAAGGTCGACCGGGAACTGCTTGAGGTGAGAAAGGGAAGCGTAGCCGGTGCCGAAGTCGTCGAGCGCGATCTTGACGCCCGCCTTGCTCAGAGTCTTCAGCGCCCGTTCGACATATTCCGCACCGCGGCCGAGGAACACCGTCTCCGTTACCTCAAGCTGGATATAGCTGGTGGGTATCCGGGCCCGATCCAGGCGCTCCAGGAGCTGTTCGGCGAAGCTTCCTCGACGGAATTCCGCGGCAGCCGCATTGATCGCGACGTGCCCGAAGCGAACGCCGTCGTCGAGCCAGCGGCGTGCGTCCTCGATCACCTGGTCGATCATCTGGTCGCTGATCTCCGCGGCAAGATTCGTATCCTCGAACGCCGCCGCGATCGTGGCAGGCATCTGGACGCCGCGAGCAGGATGGTTCCACCGGAGCAACGCCTCGAAGCCCGCTGTCTTGCCGGTCCTGAGCTCCACCTTCGGCTGATAGAAGGGCACGATCCTTTTCTTGGAGAGTGCATCCCTTGCCAGGTTCAACATCGAGGAACGAAGCTGCATCTCGCGCCGCATCCTCGGTTCGAACAGCTTCAGATTGCTTCTTCCGGCAGCCTTGGCCGCGTAGAGGGCGATGTCGGCGCTCTTCAGCAGGGTTGCGCGGTCGGCGCCATGCATGGGGTAGATGCTGGCGCCGATGCTGGCGTGGCAATCCAGCATGCGCCCCGCATAGATGCAGGGTTCGCGCAGCCGCTCCAGCAGTCCGTCGACGGCCGCCGCAACCCCTTCGGGTGAACCGACGCCCGTAAGCAGCACGGCGAATTCGTCGCCGCCCAACCTTGCGACCACGTCGTCTCCCCTAGCAGCCGCGGTGAGACGCTCGGCGAAGGTGCAGAGCAATTTGTCGCCTGCATCATGACCAAGCGTGTCGTTGACGCGTTTGAAATTGTCGACGTCGAGGAGAAGGAGCGCGAATTCGCCGTCCGTCGCCTCGCACCTGGCGAGAACCTGCTCCACCTGCGTCTGG
>NZ_DASVUE010000225.1:0-1699 GCF_036387215.1 Allosphingosinicella sp.
AGCGCCAGCGGTTCAGAGACTGTTCCGTTCGTGTCGAGCGAAGTCGAGACACCCTGCCGAGCAAAGCCGAGGCCTGTCCCGCGGCTCGTCTCGCCTTCGCTCGACTGGGCCCCTCGACTGCGCTCGGGGCGAACGGATAGAATTTGCTCCACCTAGCCGATCAGCGCGGCCACCAGCTTGCGAAAGGCGTCGGCGCGGTGGCTCATCTCGTGCTTGGCCGCCGGGTCCATCTCGCCGAACGTCTGTTCGTAGCCGATCGGCTGGAACATCGGATCGTAGCCGAAGCCCCTGTCGCCGCGGGGCGGCCAGACGAGGAGGCCGTCGACGCGTCCCTCGAACACCTCGCACTGCCCGTCCTCCGGCCAGCAGACGGCGAGCGCGCAGACGAAATGGGCATTGCGGCCCGCTTCGGGCGGCTCGGCGAGGATGGCGTCGTGCACGCGCTGCATCGCGTAGCCGAAATCGCGCTCCACCTTCGCTTCGCCCGGCTCGGCATCGGGCGGTACTTCCACCGACCGTTCCGCCCAGCGCGCCGAATGGATGCCGGGACGTCCGCCCAGTGCGTCGACGCAAAGGCCGCTGTCGTCGGCGATGGCGACAAGTCCGCTAAGGTCCGCCGCCATCCGCGCCTTCAGCTGGGCGTTGTCGATGAAGGTGGTGCCGGTCTCCTCAGGCTCCGGAAGATCGAGATCGACCGCGGAGACAGGCTCGATACCGTAGGGCCCGAGAAGATCGGCGATCTCCGGGATCTTGCCGCGATTGTGGCTGGCGATCACGATCCGCCCGGGCCCCAGCCGCCGCATCATCGGCCGGTCGCCCTGTCCTGGGCGGCGAAAATCTCGCCGCAGCCGATGCGGGCGAGGCGGAGGAGGCGGAGGAGGCCTTCCTCGTCATAGGTCTCGCCCTCGGCGGTTACCTGCGCCTCGACGATGTTGCCGTCGCCGGTGAGGACGAAATTGCCGTCCGCGCCCGCCGCCGAATCTTCGGCATAATCGAGATCGAGCACGGCTGCGCCGTTGTGGATCCCGCAGCTCACCGCCGCCACCTTCTGGCGGATCGGATCCTGCTCGATGATCTTGGCGTCGAGCAGCTTGTCGACGGCGATCCGGAGCGCGACCCAGGCGCCGGAGATCGCCGCCGTGCGGGTCCCGCCGTCGGCCTGGATGACGTCGCAATCGAGCGTCAGCTGGCGCTCGCCGAGCTTTTCGAGATCGACGACGGCGCGGAGGCTTCGGCCGATCAGCCGCTGGATCTCCTGCGTGCGGCCCGATTGCTTTCCCTTGGCCGCCTCGCGGGCGCCGCGCGTGTGGGTGGCGCGGGGGAGCATTCCGTATTCGGCAGTGACCCAGCCCTTGCCCTTGTTGCGGAGCCAGGGCGGGACTGAGCCCTCGACGGTGGCGGTGCAGAGAACCCGCGTGTCCCCGAAGCCGACGAGGCAGCTTCCCTCGGCATGGCGGGTGAAGCCCGGCTCCATGATGATCGCCCGCATCTGATCGGGAGCGCGGCCGGATGGGCGCATGACGTTCCTTTCCTCTGGTTGCCGGGCACTTAGCGGGGCGGGAAGGGTGGTGCCACCCCCAAGCGTCATGCGGCCGTCAAGTTCGGGGTGACGGGAGGTGCGGCATTTCCTACATCGTCTCCATGTCCACCACACCAGTCACCGAGCTTAGCGACCGCGCGCGCGACGTGTTCCGGCTGG
>NZ_DASVUE010000226.1:0-5048 GCF_036387215.1 Allosphingosinicella sp.
TCGACGACCTTGTGCAGGAAGTCTTCCTTCGGATCGTCGCGCGGGACAGCACGAGCCGTATCGAGCATCTCGGGCGCTATGTTCATCAGACCGCGGCCAGTGTGGTGGCTGACCTGTCGAGGCGTCGCCGGGCGCGGCGAGCGGTCGATCATGTTGCGTTCGACCCCGATCGCCATGGTGAGCATGACATCGACCCGGACCGGATCCTGGAAGGCAAGGAAGATCTCGGTCGACTTACCGCAGCCTTGCTGTCACTTCCTGAGCGGACCCGCAGGATCTTCATTCTCCACCGCCTCGAAGGGATGCGGTGCCGCGACGTCGCCGTCGAGCTCGGCATCTCCCTCAGCGCCGTCGAGAAGCACATGATCCGCGCCATCCGTCACCTCGCCGCTGCGGTGGAGGGTTCCGATGATTCGTGAAGTCCTGACGCTGAGCGATCTTCGCGGCAGGCCCGCGGACGAAGTGGCGGCAATCTGGGCGCTGCGCCGATCCGAGGGCATGTCTCCGCAGGAAACCGCCGTGTTCGAGGAGTGGTGCCGGCTGGATCAGGCGCATGCGGCTGCCTGGGAGCGCGTCCAGCGTAGCTGGGCGGGGTTCGACGCTGCCCAAGGCGACGAGCTTCTCGACGCGATGCGCGAGCATGCCCGGGCGCCTGAACCCAGAAGGAGCTCTGCGTTTGGTATGGCAGCAGCGGCAGCGCTCCTGGTCGCCGTCTCGACGAGTGCTATCCTCCTCGTGCAGGGGGAGTGGGGCCACGACACTGCGGGAAACGGCACGCCGTCACAGATGGCAGGCAGCGAAGGGCGCCCCGGCGCTCCGAAGCTTCAATATGCGAATGGGGAGGGACCGGCAAAGTTCGTTTCGCTGCCGGACGGGAGCCGGGTCACGCTTGATGCGGGCACTTTGGTGACTGGTGATTTTGCACGAAGCCGGCGGCAGCTTCGGCTCGTCAGGGGCCGCGCCTTCTTCGCGGTGAAGCCGGACGCGGCCAGGCCGTTCACCGTCGATGCCGGCGAGCTCAGGGTGACGGCGCTCGGTACGCGCTTCGACGTCCGAATTCGGCGCGACGAGCTTGCCGTCGTCCTCGTCGAGGGCCGCGTCTCGGTCGGAATGCCCGCCTCCGCTTCGCCGCCCGTCCTCATGAAAAGCGGCCAGCAGCTGACGATGCGGAGCGGCGGCCCTGCACGCCTCTTCGGAGGTGGAACCGAGGAGGCGCTCGCCTGGCAGCAGGGATATGCGGTCTTCGACAACACCGCGCTTGCCGACGCCGCCGCCGACCTCAACCGCTATCCGGGGGCGAAGCTCGTCGTGAAGGATCCGGTTGTCGCTCGGCTTCCCGTCTCGGGCATGTTCCGAACCGGTGATCCTGAACGCTTCGGTCGCGCTGTCGAACGGATCCATCCGGTCCGGCTGGTTCGTCGTAACGCCGGCGAATTCGAGATCATTCCGGCGACCTGATCTCCGGCGAAAAATTCCTGGGGGCAAAGGTGCGGTCGCGCCGCCCGCTTGCGTCAATGGATGTGAGTTCACGCGAAAGCCCGCGCAGAACGGCCGCTCCAAGGAGTTCAAAATGGCATCTCTTCACCAGACCCACTGGGTGGGCGGCGCCTCCGCCGAAGCAGCCGGTTTCGCATCGGGCGCGCACGCTGGCGACGGACTGGCAACCTGGCCGGTCGTGACCATGCCTCAACAGGAATTCCGCTTCGGCAGGTGCAGGCTGGTGCCCCGCGCCCGGGTGCTCCTTCGCGAGTCCTGTCCCGTCGCGCTGGGCAGCCGTGCATTCGACGTTCTCCACCTGTTGCTCGCCTGCCGTGGAGCAATCGTGCCGAAGGAGAGGATCGTTCGGCACGTCTGGCCCAATACGATCGTGGAAGAAAGCAACCTTCGCTTTCAAATCGCAGCGCTCCGCAAGGCGCTGGGGTCTGATAGGCACCTCATCAAGACGATCCCCGGCCGTGGATATCTTCTGGCGGAAGAGGTCGATCCGGACTGAGTGACGATGAAGTCACCACGCGAGCGGGTAGCGGGGCGTCTCGCTCCGCCGCCGCCCACCGCCAACTACGATCCGACCGTCAGCGCTTCAGCCGAGCTTTCGCATCGGGTTGCGCCCGCCGGCGCCCTGGCCGACGGCGTAGAAAAGCATTGGTCGTGAGAATCGAACCAAGCAGCGTCAGGAACCCGAGCGCTGCCCAAACCCAGCTCATCACGGACCCGGGCCACGCGGGGGCTCGTCCGGCTTGGGCTTCTCGGGAAAGCCAGCATCTGCATCGCCCCGATCCTCTTCGAGCTGTTTCGCCGTCTCTCCCGAATTGCGGCTGTCGTTGCGCTGCGGATCGGCAAAGCCGGCAAAGACCGCAAGGCAGGCCAGCACTACAAGAAGAAGGGCAACCCAGCGGCTCGTGTTTCCCGGTTCGGGAAGAGGCGTCTCCTGCTTCATTTCGAGGGCTCCTCCTTGCAGGCCATCCTCGTCCGAGCCTGCCCTGCCATCTGGCTACCAAGGGCGTTCGCGGCGATATTTCAGAAGCGCCGCTCCGTTCGTGAAACGCACGGTGACCGCACGGAAGGATTGGGTCAGCGCGGCGGGCCGGGCGAATGAGAAAGACCCCTGAGGCAAGGCGAACCTAGAGCGCGTGGAGGTCGCCAGCCGAGGTCGTTCGGCGGCGGGCCGATCTTCACAACCTTGCAAAAGGGGAAGTCCAATGCCGAACCTGTCCAGGGGCCCCATTCGGATCGGCCTCATTGCCTCGCCCGTCGGAGCAGCGCTGATGCTCCTTGCCGGGTGCACGTCGCCGACGCCCTACCAGCCGCTGAGCGCCGGATCGAAGACCAGCGGCGGCTACAGCGACCAGCAGATCGCCGACAACCGCTATCGGGTTTCCTTCGCCGGAAATTCCTTCACCTCCCGGCAGCAGGTCGAGAATTACCTGCTTCTTCGGGCGGCCCAGCTTACTTTGCAGAAAGGCTTCGACGGCTTCACGATGGTCAGCCGTTCGACCGACCCGAACACCCGGACCACCGTGACGCGGGATCCGCTCAGTGCTGGTCCATGGGGCTATTGGGGACCTTCCTGGCGCTACCGCTCCGGCGGGTTCGGCTGGCGGAGCTGGGATCCCTGGCTGGGCAGCCCCTTCTGGGCCGTCTCGGTCGATGTGCAGACTGTGACGAGCTACGAGGCCTCCGCTGAGATCGTGATGTATCGGGGCAGCCGTTCCGATGATCCAACAAGCTTCGATGCCAGGCAAGTCGAGGCGAACCTCGCGCCGGGCATGACCGCACCGTCCTGAGCAGGGCGCAGCGGTGGCGATTTTGTCTCGATCGCGTCGGGCGACAGCGCGCCGGCTGCGTGCCGTGCCGCTCGCTTCCGGCGTCCTGCTTGTCCTGGGAGCCGTAACCGCTCTGTTCATCTCGGCCAGCGGGATCGCCTGGGTCGGCCCGCTGCTCCTTCTCGCGGGAGGCGTCGAGCTTTGCGAGGCGTTGTCGCGAGGAGATCGCGTCGGCCAATGGACGGCAATGATCACAATCGCCGCAGTTCCCCTGATACTGGCCAGCGGCAGCAACTCCTTCATCGGAGTCTCGGACGCAGTGGCGCTGTCGCTGTTCGGGCGCGGGCTTTTCCTCCTGGCGAGCAGGGGCAAGCCCGGTTCGCCGCCGGATCTTGCCCGCAAGGCCGCCGGAGCAATCGATCTCCTCCTCGTCCTCATGCTGCTTCTCGAGGAGCCGATCGACGCCTTGGGCCTGCTGTTGTTCGGCACGACTCCTGAAGCAGCGGAAGGACTGGGACTGGTTATAACCATAAGCCTTCTGGGCCGCGCATTCGTCATCCTCGCGCCTCCCCAGAGGAGCAGGTGCCGGCGCGCAGGAGCCAGGCCTATCTACGTGGAGCATGGCGCGCGGCGTTGAAGCTCCGCACGATCGTCAACAACAGCATCGGACTTGCGGCGCGGGAGACGTTGCCGCTAGCTCCCGCGGCTTTCAATCCTTTTGGGAAGATGCCGACATTCGCCTGCTTCAGGCCGGCAGGCCAGCGAGGCCTTCCGAGCAGCGGTGGATGTGGACACCATTGTGCTTCCGGTCAGCGTAGGGACGCTGCATCGGTGATCAGCCGTTCGCACAACTCCCAGAACCGTCGTGCATTCGCCGGATTCACGGCATAGTGTGCGACCCCCGTCAGCGCTTCATTCCTACTGAAGACGACCTCAGCCTCGTTCATGTCCTCGAAGTAGCGGCCGCCGATCCCCTGCAGCTGCGGAGCGATCGCGGCCCAGACGGGAGTAGCGGCGCCCTGCTGGGGCGACTTGCGTCGCTCGGGAGGCGTCCGAAGGCCACCGGTATGCTTCTGGAGATTCGTTGCGACCGCGCCGGGCATGACGGCATTCACAGTGATGCCCTGGTCCCGCCAGCGCGCAGTGGCTTCGACTGCGAAGAGAATGGCGGCCGTCTTCGATTGCCCGTAGGCGATGAGCGGGTCGTAGGGCACGAAGCGGAAGCTCGGATCGTCGAAGAGGATTGGCGAGAAGAGGTGCCCGCTCGAGCTCAAGGCTATGATGCGTGCTGCCGGAGCGGCTGCTAGCGCAGGCCTCAGCCCTAGGGTCAGCTGGTAATGCCCAAGGAAGTTGGTGGCGAATTGCATCTCCCACCCGTCCGCTGTTCGCCGAAGCTCGGGCAGCATCATGATGCCTGCATTGTTGATGAGAATGTCGAGCGGCTCCTGCCACTCGGCGACGAAACGGCTGATCGACGGGAGATTGGCCAGGTCGAGCGGTTGGACTGTGACATGGCCCGGCAATCCGGATCGGCGAAGCGCTTGTGCGACTGGTAGGGCCGTCGCGATGTCCCGTGCTGCGATCGTCACGTCCGCACCGGCCGAGGCAAGTGCCCGGCAGATCTCCAGGCCGATGCCGCCGGAACCGCCGGTGACGATCGCCCGCTGCCCTGAAAGGTCCACGTCCTTCAGAACATCGGCGGCGGTGGATTGAAAGCCGAAGTCGCTCCTGATCCTGCCCACGCACCTACCTCCGACAGACCCGATCTGGAGGTTATGACGCTCG
>NZ_DASVUE010000227.1:0-3957 GCF_036387215.1 Allosphingosinicella sp.
GGGCTTGCCACTGCCGAGCTTCGCCAAGCCGACATGTATTCGCTGCCGCTCGCTGCCGGCACCGCGGACACGGTGATCATCCACCAGGTCCTCCATTACGCGCAGCAGCCGGCCGCAGCGGTGGCCGAGGCGGCGCGGCTGCTCGCTCCCGGCGGGCGGCTCCTGATCGTCGACTTCGCCCCGCACGAGCGCGAGGAGCTGCGCGACCGCGACGCCCATGCCCGCCTGGGCTTCTCCGACGAGGCGGTAACGGGCTGGATGGCGGCTGCGGGCCTCGATGCGCGGGTGCTCGAGCATCTCAAGGGCGGCGAGCTGACCGTCACCCTCTGGGAAGGCGAGCGGCCGGAAACCCGGCTGAAGGTGGTGGCATGAGCCCGATCACCCCCTCTATCGCAAGCTTTTCGAAGCCGCTGTTCGAGGATGTCGCCGGCGACATCGACGTCTCGTTTGAATTCTTCCCGCCCAAGACCGAGAAGATGGAGGAGACCTTGTGGGAGAGCGTGAAGACGCTCGAGCCGCTTGCCCCCCGCTTCGTCTCGGTCACCTACGGCGCCGGCGGCTCCACCCGCACGCGCACCCATGCGACGGTCGAGCGGATCGCCCGCGAGACCTCGCTCGAGGCTGCGGCGCACCTCACCTGCGTCGAGGCGAGCCGCGGAGAGATTGAGGATGTCGCGCGCGAATATTGGGCTGCGGGCGTTCGCCACATTGTCGCGCTCCGCGGCGATCCTCCGGTGCAGGGCCAGGGCTTCGTCGCCCGCTCCGACGGCTATGAGAATGCGGCGGCGCTCGTCGCTGGCCTGAAGAAGGTCGCGCCCTTCGAGATTTCCGTTGCGGCCTATCCGGAATGCCACCCGGATTCGCCGAACAAGCGGGCGGACCTCGACAATCTAAAAGCCAAGATCGATGCCGGTGCCGACCGGGCGATCACGCAATTCTTCTTCTCGCCGGACTGCTTCTTCCGCTTCCGCGACGATGCGGCGGCGGCGGGGATCGATGCGGAGATCGTGCCGGGCATCCTGCCCGTGTCGAACGTCGCCCAGACGCGGAAGTTCGCGGCGATGTGCGGTGCCAGCATCCCCGGCTGGATGGACAAGCTCTTCGAAGGTCTCGACGACCTGCCCGCGGCGCGTCAGCTCGTCGCTGCAACGGTCGCGGCCGAGCTTTGCGGCCAGCTCTACGCCGGCGGCGTCCGCCACTTCCATTTCTACACCCTCAACCGGGCCGAGCTCTCCTACGCGATCTGCCACCTGCTCGGGCTTCGGCCGAAGGAACATCTCAGTGAATATCGCAGAACAGCTTAAGGCAGAGGCCGCCAGGCGAATCCTGATCAAGGACGGCGCCTATGGCACGCAGGTGCAGGCGCGGGGGCTTGCCGAGGCGGATTATCGCGGCACGCTCAGCGTCGGTCGCGACCAGAAGGGCAATAACGACCTCCTGAACCTCACTCGGCCCGAGATCATCGGCGACATCGCGGAGGCTTTCGCCTTGGCGGGCGCGGACATCCTCGCCACCAACAGCTTCAACGCCAACCGGATCAGCCAGGCCGATTATGGCGCCGAGGATCTGGTGGGCGAGATGAACGCCGCTGCCGCGAGGATCATCGGCGAAGTTGCGGACCGGCACGCGCAGGCGGACGGGCGCAAGCGCTGGATCGCGGGGGCGCTGGGCCCGACCAACAAGACGCTGTCGCTCTCGCCCAACGTCAACGATCCGGGTTACCGCGAGATCGACTTCGACCTTTTGAGCGACGTCTATGTCGAGCAGATCGAGGGGCTGGTCGAAGGGGGCGCCGAGATCGTGCTGATTGAGACCGTGTTCGACACGCTGAACGCCAAGGCGGCGATCCACGCGGCCCGTCGCGTCGATCCC
The DNA here is from genome assembly GCF_036387215.1 of Allosphingosinicella sp. GTDB lineage: Bacteria > Pseudomonadota > Alphaproteobacteria > Sphingomonadales > Sphingomonadaceae > Allosphingosinicella. Next base: position 1,873 of record NZ_DASVUE010000227.1, read on the forward strand.
GCGCTTCCGATCATGCTCTCGATGACGATTACCGACCTGTCCGGCCGCAATCTCTCTGGGCATTCGATCGAGGCGTTCTGGGCGTCGATCCGGCACGCAAGGCCGCTGTCGGTGGGGCTCAACTGCTCGTTCGGCGCGGCTCAGCTTCGCGCGCATGTCGCAAGCCTGTCGGCAGTCGCGGACACGCTCATCATGGCCTATCCGAACGCCGGCCTTCCGAACGACCTCGGCCAATATGACGAGGGGCCGGAGACGACTGCCGCGCAAGTGCGGGAATGGGCGGAGCAGGGGATCGTCAACATCGTCGGCGGCTGCTGCGGCACCACGCCGGACCATATCGCAGCCATCGCCGAGACGGTGCAGGGTTACGCTCCTCGCCAGCTTCCCACCCCCGCGCGCCGCACCCGCCTTGCGGGTATCGAGCCGATGGTGCTCGCCGCCTGACATGAGCACCGCAGCACGCACCCTCCCGGCTGCCGATGCGGCCGCCGCCTCATCGACATTCGTCAATGTCGGCGAGCGCACCAACGTCACGGGCTCGGCCCAGTTCAAGAAGCTGATCATGGCGGGCGACTATGCCGCCGCCGTCGAGGTCGCTCGCCAGCAGGTCGAGAACGGCGCACAGATCCTCGACATCAACATGGACGAGGGCTTGCTCGATTCTGAGTTGGCGATGACGACCTTCCTGAAGCTGACCGCCGCTGAGCCCGACATCGCCCGAGTCCCCTTCATGATCGACAGCTCGAAGTGGAGCGTGATCGAGGCTGGGCTGAAGTGCGTGTCCGGCAAGCCGATCGTCAACTCGATCAGCATGAAGGAAGGCGAGGCCGAATTCCTCGCCCATGCGCGCAAGGTGCGGGATTACGGCGCCGCCGTCGTCGTGATGGCGTTCGACGAGGTCGGCCAGGCCGACACCAGGGACCGGAAGGTCGAGATTTGCGAGCGTGCCTACAAGCTTCTCGTCGAGGACGGCTTTCCGCCCGAGGACATCATCTTCGATCCCAACATCTTCGCGGTGGCGACGGGCATCGAGGAGCATCGCCGCTATGCGCTCGACTTCATCGAGGCCGCGCGCGAGATCCGCGCACGCTGCCCCCACGTCCACATCTCGGGCGGCTTGTCGAACCTCAGCTTCTCCTTCCGCGGCAACGAGCCGGTGCGGCGGGCGATGCACTCGGTATTCCTGTACCACGCCATTCCGGCCGGGCTCGACATCGCCATCGTCAATGCGGGCCAGCTCGACGTCTATGATGCGATCGATCCCGAGCTTCGCGAGGCCTGCGAGGATGTGATCCTCAACCGGCGCGACGACGCAACGGAGCGGCTCGTGACGCTCGCCGAGCGCTATCGCGGCTCCGATCCCGTCCGCGAGAAGGCCGAAGCGGAGTGGCGGGGCTGGCCCGTCGCCAAGCGCCTCGAGCATGCGCTTGTGAAGGGCATCGACGCCTTCGTCGTCGAGGATGCCGAAGAGGCGCGCCAGGAGGCCGAGCGGCCGATCCACGTGATCGAAGGCCCGCTGATGGACGGGATGAACGTCGTCGGCGACCTGTTCGGATCGGGCAAGATGTTCCTGCCGCAGGTGGTGAAGTCCGCTCGCGTCATGAAGAAGGCGGTCGCCCACCTAATCCCGTTCATCGAGGCGGAGAAGGAGAAACTCGGCGCCACCCAGGGCAAGGGCCGCGTCGTGATGGCGACGGTGAAGGGCGACGTTCACGACATCGGCAAGAACATCGTCGGTGTCGTTCTCCAGTGCAACGGCTTCGAGGTGATCGACCTTGGCGTGATGGTCCCCTGGCAGGACATCCTGAAGGCCGCGAACGAGAACAATGCGGACATGATCGGCCTTTCCGGCCTCATCACGCCCTCGCTCGACGAGATGGTGACGGTCGCGTCCGAAATGCAGCGCGAGCAGCTGAAGCTCCCGCTTCTGATCGGCGGCGCCACCACCAGCAAGGTGCACACCGCGCTCCGGATCGACCCTGCCTATGAAGGGCCGGTGATCCACGTCCTCGACGCAAGCCGCGCCGTCGGCGTCGCCTCCTCGCTGGTTTCCGACACGCAGCGGGACCCGCTCGTTCTGAAGAC
>NZ_DASVUE010000228.1:0-4178 GCF_036387215.1 Allosphingosinicella sp.
GTTGGTGGTGATCCAGCAGGACGAGAAATCGCAGCACAAGAACAAGGCAAAGGCGCTGAAGGTGCTCCGCACCCGCCTTTACGAGCTGGAGCGGGAGCGGCTTGCAAGCGAGCGCGCGGGCGCCCGCAAGTCGATGGTGGGCTCGGGCGACCGCTCCGAGCGCATCCGAACCTACAATTTCCCGCAGGGACGCGTGACGGACCACCGGATCAATCTGACGCTTCACCGGCTCCCCGAAATCCTGGAGGGGCAGATGGACGAGCTGATCGGCGCACTGATCGGGGAGGATGAGGCCGAGCGGCTGGCGAGCCTCGATGAAGGTGCGTGAGGCGGTTGCCGCCGCGGCTCGGCGGCTGGCCAGGACCAGCGGGACGCCACGGCTCGATGCGGAACTGCTGATGGCCGAAGCGCTTGGGGTGGAGCGGGAGGAACTGCTCCTGTCGCGCCTAGATGCGCCCGCGCCGCCCGGGTTCGAGGCATTGCTCAAGCGGCGGGAGGCGGGGGAGCCGGTCGCCTACATCACCGGCCGCCGCGCCTTCTGGACGATCGAGCTGGAGGTGGGGCCGGGTGCGCTGATCCCGCGCCCTGACACCGAGACTCTGATCGAAGCGGCGGTGGAGCATTTCGGAGAGGCGGGGCCGAAGCGGATCCTCGATCTCGGCACCGGCCCCGGCACCTTGCTCCTGGCGGCGCTGGCGCAGTGGCCGGGCGCAACTGGGATTGGCGTCGATGCGTCCGAGTGTGCGCTGGCGCTGGCGCGGCGCAATGCGGGGCGGCTCGGGGTGGCGGAACGGGCGGAGCTTCGGATCGGAGACTGGGGCGAGGCGATAGAGGAAGAGTTCGACCTCATCCTCTGCAATCCGCCTTACGTGGAGGAGGCCGCCGATCTTCCGCTCGACGTCTCCGCCTTCGAGCCGCACGAGGCCCTGTTCGCCGGTTCCGACGGCCTCGACGACTATCGCCGCATCGCCCCCGGGATCCCGCGCCTGCTCGCCCCGGCCGGCATCGCCTGCATCGAGATCGGGGCTGGGCAAGAGCAGGCGGTCACCGTCTTGTTCGCCGCCGAGGGGCTAAGCGTCCGCCCGAGGCGCGATCTGGCCGGGCATGTGCGCTGCCTCCTTCTGGGCCATTGATCCAGTTCAGTCGCTTTTTCACTTGGTTTTGCAAGCGCAACTAGTTACATAGGCATCAGGGACGGGGCCTAACACAGCATTGGATGCGTGAGGCTTATCGTCGCCGACCCCCGATTGCTTCGGCGTCTTCGGACGATCCTGGCGTGAGGAGGCGGGAGCCGCATTGCGGCCGCCTGCCGAAGGTGTCGTGCAAATGTATCGCCGGGAAGGGCCCGGCTGATGGAGTGGCCAGATTAGACCACCTGTGAGGACCAACGTTTGATCAACAATCGTCAGAACGGCCGCAGGCGCGGCCGTGGCGGCGGCCCACGCTCGCCCAACAATGCGCCGAACCCGGGCAACAACCGCCAGGACAACCGCTCGCGCGGCAATGCGGCCCAGCTCCACGAGAAATACAAGGCGATGGCGCGCGACGCGCAGCTCGCCGGCGATCGCGTCCAGACCGAATATTATCTCCAGTTCGCGGACCATTATTTCCGCGTTCTCAACGAGAACCGCTCGCGCTTCGAGGAGCAGCGCCGTCCGCAGGGCGACTATATGTCGGACGAGGACGAGGATCAGGACCAGGACGAAGGCGTCAACGCCGAGGCCGAAGAGGCGCAGGGCCGTCAGGAGCGGGAAGAGCGTTACGAGCGCCAGCCGCGCCGCGACCGCTACGAGGCCGACGACCGGGGCGAGCGCGAGCAGCGCAATGACCGCGACCAGCGGAGCGAGCGCGAGCCGAGGCCTGAGCGCGAGGCGCGTCAGGAGGGCGAAGGCCGCGGCAACGGGCTTCGTCCCCGCCGCGAGCGCATCCGCCGCGATCGGCCGCAGGAAGCCTCCGAGGGGAGCGAGGGCGGAAGCGAAGAGCGCATCTCGCTCGACGTGCTCCCGCCGGCGATCGCCAACGATACGGAGGAGGCCGCAAAGGCGCCCCGCCGCCGCACCCGCCGTCCCCGCGACGGCGAGGAGATCGCTCCGGCGGCCTAAGCCTTCGGGTCCGAGAAACGAACACGGGCGGCAGTCGAAAGACTGCCGCCCTTCGCTTTTGTGCCTCTGTCACGGAAGCGAAACAGAAGGGTCACCGAACCGACGCTTGGGCCCCCTATCCCGGGTGCAGGCGAGCAGCAGAGGCTCGCGGGCAAAGGGGAAAATATGTCCATTCGCAAGATCGCCGGTTTCGCGTTCGTCGCGGCCACCATCGTCCTTCCGGGAGCGGCCGACGCCCGCACCCAGATCCGCGCGGTCGGGTCCTCCACCGTCTATCCGTTCGCAAAGGCGGTTGCCGAGCGCATGTCGCGCGCCAACCCGGCAGCCGGCACGCCCGTCATCGAATCCACCGGCACGGGCGCCGGCATGAAGCTCTTCTGCGCCGGCATCGGCGAGCGCTTCCCCGACATCGTCAACGCCTCGCGCCGCATCAAGGCGTCGGAGACCAAGGCCTGCGCAGCCAACGGCGTGGCCCAGATCACTGAGATCCAGATCGGGCTGGACGGCCTCGCCCTCGCCACCGCTAAGCGGTCGCCGCTCGCCGGCCTCAGCCAGCGCGACATCTATATGGCGCTCGCCAAGACGCCGTTCGGAAAGCCGAACAAGGCCAAGACGTGGAAGGATGTGAACGGCAAGCTCCCGGCCCTTCCGATCCGCGTCTACGGGCCGCCGCCGACCAGCGGCACCCGCGATGCGCTTGCCGAGCTGCTGCTGACGCCGCCTTGCGAAGCCAGCCCGGCAATGGCGGCGATGAAGAAGAGCGACGAGGCCAGGTTCAAGGCGATCTGCACTGCGGTGCGCGAGGACGGCGCCTTCGTCCAGGCCGGCGAGAACGACAATCTCATCGTCCAGAAGATCGAAGCCAATCCTGGGGCGATCGGCATCTTCGGCTATTCCTATCTCGAGGAGAATACCGACAAGCTGAAAGGCATCGCCATCAATGGAGTCGCGCCTTCCTACGACAGCATCGCCAGCTTCAAATATCCCGGCTCCCGCCCGCTCTTCATCTACGTGAAGAATGCGCATGCGCGGGCGATCCCGTCGATCCGCGCCTATGTCGCCGAATTCACGAAGGAATCGACCTGGAGCAGAAACGGCTACCTCGTTCGCCTCGGCCTCATCGCGGCGCCGGACGCGGTTCGGGCCCGCAACGCGCAGGTGGCAGCAAAGCTCGCGCCGCTGAACCTCGCCTCCGTCAAGTAGCGGCGGCCTTTGTCATCAATCTGAAACGGGCGCCCAATAGTCCGATGGGGCGGGGGCCTTAATCCGGGGAATGAAAATGACGAACAAGCCGTTGCTGCTGGCACTGCTGGCCGGCTGCTCGATGACTTTCGCAGCGGCGCCGGCAGTGGCGCAAGAAACGAGCGCCGATGACGGAGCGGAGGCGCAGGCGCCGCTCACTCCGGAAGAAGCCGCAGCCAAGGCCTCCTTCCTCCAGGAGCAGGTGGAATCGCTCCAGGCGCAGCTCGACGCGCTGAAGAAGCAGATGGGCGTCGTCACCCCGAGCTGGAAGGGCGCTCCGCAGTTCGAAGACAAGGAAGCGGGCTTCAGCTTCAAGCCGAAAGGCTTCATGCAGTTCGACGGCGGTTATGTGGGGACGCCGGGGCCCGAGCGGTCCGGAACGGTCGGCGGGCTCAACTACAACAATCTCGGCTGGAACACCCGCGCCCGCCGTCTCGTGTTCGGCGCCGAGGGAACGCTGCCCGGCGGCTTCGGCTACAAGGCGGAGTTCAACTTCGCTCAAGGCTCCGTGGATTACGAGGACGTGATCCTCACCTACCAGCGGCCAAAAAGCCCGCTTCAGGTCACCATCGGCAATTTCTATCCGCTCTCCAGCCTCGACACTATGACGAGCTCGCGCCTTGTCAGCTTCCTGGAGCGTGCGTCCTTCACCGACGCCTTCGGCTATAACCGCCGGCTCGGCATCGCCGTCGGCATGGTCGATCCCGCCGACCAGTATACGCTGACCGCAGGTGTCTGGAGCCAGGAGATCAACAACGCCTCGTTCAACCGCACCGGCTGGCAGGCGAGCATCCGCGGCACCTACTCACCAACGGTCGGCTCGGCGCGCCTGCA
>NZ_DASVUE010000229.1:0-19465 GCF_036387215.1 Allosphingosinicella sp.
CTCCGCGAGCAGCAGCTCGACAAGCAGGGCCGCGCTTATGCCACCGGCCGCCGCAAGGATGCGGTCGCGCGCGTCTGGCTGAAGCCCGGCAGCGGCAAGATCACGGTCAACGGCCGCGATCAGGAAGTCTATTTCGCCCGCCCTACGCTTCGCCTCGTCATCAACCAGGTGTTCGACATCACCGATCGCCGCGATCAGTATGACGTCGTCGCCACCGTCACCGGCGGGGGCCTTTCCGGCCAGGCCGGCGCGGTCCGCCACGGCATCAGCCAGGCGCTGACGCGCTACGAGCCGACGCTCCGGACCACGGTGAAGCGCGAAGGCTTCCTCACCCGCGATCCGCGCGTCGTCGAGCGCAAGAAGTACGGCAAGGCCAAGGCCCGCCGCAGCTTCCAGTTCTCGAAGCGCTAAGGAGATCCCCACAAAGTGGTCCTTTGTGGGGGCCCCGAGAAAAGAAAGAGGCGGCCTGGAGCGATCCGGGCCGCCTTTTTCTTTGGGTCGGGGCGATGAGCGGCGGCGAGAAGCTCGCGCGGACGCTTGACGCGGTCGCCGCGGCGGCGGCCGTGCTTCAGGAGCGCTGGTGGATCATCGGCAGCACGGCGGCTTTCCTGGTGGGGCTGGACGAACAGCCGAAGGACGTGGACCTGCTCACGAGCGAGGCCGATGCCCATCGGCTGATGAAGCACTGGCGGCTGAAACCGACGCTGCCCAGCGCCTCCGAACTCTTCCGTTCGAGCATCTTCGCCACGGCCACATTCGCGCCGCTGCCGATCGAGGTGATGGCCGGCCTGAATGTGCGGGGAGAGCCACTCGTCCCAACCACTCGGCCGGCGCTACCCTGGAGCAAGGGCTTGCTTCATGTGCCCAAGCCCCATGAGCAGATCTCGATCCTCGAACGCTTCGGCCGGGAAAAGGATCTTCGCCGCGCCGAGCGGCTAAAGGCTCATCTAGGCTCGCTATAGGGCGGTATGGTCGGGGCCATCGGATCGAGCCTGACGCTGAGCGCCACCGCCGTCCCGGCGATCAGCAGAATCCCCGCGCCGATCAGGAACGGACGCGGGCGCGCTGCCGACCGGAACAACGGCCAGACCAGCAGCGCAGCGAGCAATGCATAGATCGCCATCACCTCCGCCATCGGAGCGCCGACGCCGAGGAAGGTGAAATGCGCGAGATAGAGCAGGTGCCCTCCCGCGACCGCCCCGGGGACCGCCGCCGCTGCAAGCGCGCCGCCGCGGCGGAATTCCGGATCGATCAACGCCGCGGCCGCCGCTGCCATGCTGGCCGCAAGCAACGTCCAGACGATCAGCGGCGCCGCAGTCGGCGCGGCGCCTTGAGCTGCGAGGCCGAGCAGAAACGCAAGGATCGCAAAGCCGAACCAGCCGCTCCAGACTGAGCTTCCCGCCCGCGGCACGAGCAGCGCCGTCACTGCGGCGGCAAGGCCCAGCCCCGCGAGAATGAAGGACCACCCGCCGGCGAGCAGCCCGATCGTAATGAGCAGGAGTGCCGGAACGGGGGCGAGCCGGCGCCTTCCGGGAATGCGCGCGACGCAGGCAAGCAGCAATGCGGCGAGGCACAGCAGGAGAGCCTGCACCTCGAGACGCGGCAGCGCTGCCAATCGGTCATAATAATTCGGGTCGCCTCCGCTCCCCGAGATGAGGTTGACGACCCGCAGGACGAGCGCCGTGTGCAGCAGGAACGCGACGGCAATCGACACCCCGCGCAGCAACTCCCTTGGCCCGACCCGAGCCCGCGTCCAGGCAAAGCCGAACAGCCCCGCCGACAGCGCCAGAAGTACCCATCCCAGTCCCGGCGGGTAGGCGATTACGAACAGCCCCAGCACGTCCCCGAACACGGCGTCGGGCGCCTCCGCCGGCAGCGAAGGTGCGAAGGCCAGCGCGCCCGCCACGCCGAGTGCCTGCGCACCCAGATCCTGGAGCGTGCGCTGATCGAGCGCATCCGCAGTCGCCATCGGCGAATGGTAGAGCCGGCCGTCGCCGATGAAGGCGAAGTTGAAGCCGGCGATTCCCTTTTCCTTCGAGACCGTAAAATCGGTCCGGTTCGGCATCAGCTCATAGATCAGCACCGCCAGGGAATTGGAGGTGGGGCGGTCGACGGAGCGGCGATAGAGCGCCATCATCTCACCGTTCCGGCGCCCCGTTTCGAACATCGCGGCGCGCCCGCCGCCGCCGCGCGATTCCATGTTGAGCACCGCTCCGGTCCGACGCGCCAGCGGATGATCGGCGAAGAACAGCTCCGCGCCGACCAGCCCGACCTCCTCCGCATCGGTAAGCAGCACGGCAACGTCCCGCTCCGGGAGCCCGCGCGCCTTCACCGCACGAACGATCTCGAGCGCCGCCGCGACCCCAGCCGCGTCGTCCGGAGCGCCGGGAGAGGCCGGCACGCTGTCGTAATGCGCCATCAGCAGGATCGCCGGCTGCGCCCGATCGCGCCCCGGCAAAAGGCCGATGAGGTTCACCGCCGTCGTCGGTGCAACCGCCAGATTGCCCCGCTCGCGCAGCTTCTCAGCGCTCTTCTCGGTGAGCGGCCCCGGCTGCTCCGCCACCGCCATCCCAAGGTGCCGCATCCGCGAGGCAAGATAGGTGCGCACCCGCTCGTTCTCAGCCGATCCGGTCGGCCGGGGAGCACGAGAGATCGCCCGCACGTCCGCCATCGCCCTCTCCGCCGAAAACACCTTCGGAGGCGCAGAAGCGCTCAGCACGGCCGGCGGCTGCGACGCCAGGAATGCGATCAGCAGCGCCGCAGCGAGCGTGCCGAGCGCAGCGATAAGGCTCCTCAAAGGGCCCCTCAGCTCTTCTGGAGATCGCTGAGGAAGCTTCGGATCCGCTTCGCGTTCACGCCGACGTCGCTTCCGCCGACGCGGCTGATCGAACGCATATCGACCTGGGTGCCGCCCTTTGCCTCCGCAAAAGGCCGCGCCCGGAGCACCACGTCGTCCTTGAAGCGGAAGAAGAAGGTGGTGTCGGTGGCTTCAAGGATGCCCGCCTCGGGATCCACCTTCGCGATCTCCCAGCCGCGCTTCCGGGCGACAGCTTCGGCGCGGCGGATCGTCTCTTCAACGGTCCATGACACGCGGATCGGCCACAGGTCCGGATAGCCCGCGCGGTGAAGCGCCTTCCAGCGGCTCTCCGGATCCATCGCCTTCAGCCGCGGATCGTCATTGTCCGGTATCTTCTCGAGATTGTCCTCGCGCACCTTCAGCAGGGTGAACTGGGGAATGTCCTGAAGGTTGGTGGTGACGTCATGGATTGCCGGCACGCTGCGCGCGGTGGCGATGTGGCTTCCAAGGTAGCCGACAAAGGCGAGCGCGATCAAAAAGGCGAGCAGATTGTAGCGCCCGAGGCCGGCTCCCCTCCTCCGCCCCCCTAACCAGGCGATGATCGCGAGCAGCCCGCCCGCAATGGCGGCGTAGAAGGCGTAGCGGAGGATGGTGAAACCGACGCGGAAATGCCAGGCGCCCTGACCGCTCCCGATCGCCGCGACGAGAGCCGCCGCGAGGCCGCCGACGCTCAGCGTCAGTGCCAGCCAGGTCAGCGTCCGCGGCCAGCCGACCGTCCGCTTCGTCTCCGCCATCGCCGCTCTCCCCCGGTTGCGCCGCACATCTGGCCGGAAAGGGGCGGCCGGCGCAAGCCGCTAGAACCAGGCCCTGACGCCGACCAGCAGGTTTAAATGGCCGTGACGCCGCGCCGCCGCCCGCTCGTAATCCGCTGTCTTGCCGAAGCTCCGTTCATATTCGACGCCGACAAAGGGCGCGAATTCCGGCCGGATCTCGTAGCGGAGGCGAGCGCCGAACTCGCCCGAAGAGATGCCCGAGCCGATACCGATCTCCGGAATATCCTGCATTGCGAGATTCAACTCCGCGCGCGGCTGGAGGATCAGCTTCTGCGTGAGCCGCAGATCATATTCCGCCTCGATCCGCGCCGTGACGTCGCCCTTGCTGGACAGGAAGGCGGCTGCATCGACCTCGAACCAATAAGGGGCGAGACCCTGGATCCCGAGCACGAGATGGGTGCGCTCCGGATCCGGCCGGAAATCGTGCCGCACCCCGAGCTGGAGGTCGAACCATGGATCGATGGCGCGGCTCCACAGCGCCTGCACTTCGGCCTGCTGCGGCGAACGGCCGAAATCGCCCTCCCCCTCCGTCTTCAGCCAAAGCTTGTGGATGTCGCCGCCATACCAGCCCTGCGCATCCCACAGGTAGCCGTCGCGGCCACGGCGGGAGCGGGCTTCGACGCGGTCGATGAGGATCTTGGAGTGGCGCATACTGCCATGCTCCCCGTTCATAGCGGCGCGGGCCGCCGCCATTGCCTCGCTGCCGAACACCGCGTCGGCGGCATGTTCGGGGCCGCTCATCGCAGCTGCGGGCGGCGGCACGACAGGGGGCGCCGGAAGGCCCGCTGCCGGCATCTGGTGGCCGGCATGCGGATCCTGCGGCTCCGCCGGCATCTGGTGGCCGGCATGCGGATCCCGCGGCTCCGCCGGCATCTGGTGACCGGCATGCGGATCCGCGGGCTCAGGCGCAGCAGGCATAGTGTGCCCCGCGTGGGGATCGGCGGCGGGCCTGCCTACCGGCTTCACCGCGGCCGGACCGCGCCGCGCCGGCTTCGCCTTGGCCGCGGGCTTTCGCGGTGCCGCCTTAGGCTTGGCTTTCGGCTTGGCCTTAGGCGCAGGTGCCGGATGATGCCCGTGATGCTGCGCAAGCGCAGGGGTGGAGAACGCGGTGGCGGCAAGGAGGATCAGGAGCCGCTTCATGCCGCCTCTCCCTTCAGCGGCCGAACCTTCACGATCCGCATCATGCCGGCATGCATGTGATAGAGCATGTGGCAGTGGAACGCCCAATCCCCCGGCGCGTCCGCAGTCATGTCGAAGCTGACCTTCCCGCCCGGCATCACCATCACCGTGTGCTTCAGTGGGTGATTGCCGGAATGGCCGTTCACCACCTCGAAGAAGTGCCCGTGAATGTGCATCGGGTGGGTCATCATCGTGTCGTTGACCATCGTCACGCGCACCCGCTCATTGAGCTCGAACCGGATCGGCTCCGGATTCTCGCTGAGCTTCTGCCCGTCGATCGACCACATGAAGCGCTCCATGTTGCCGGTAAGGTGCACCTCGATCGCCCGCGTCGGCGGGCGCTGGTCGGGGTTCGGATGCAGCGACACCAGGTCGCGGTAGGTCAGCACCTTGTGCCCCACGTCCTCGAGCCCCACGCCGGGGTCGCCGGTGCGGTCCACCGGGTTCGGTGCGATCATGTCGACGCCGACGCCCACGGGGAACGACACCTTCGACTTGTCCCGCATGTCCATTTTCGAATGATCCATGCCAGGTGCGGCGCCGTGCGCGCCGTGATCCATTGCGCCCATGCCCATGTCCTTCATCGTCAGCGCCGGGCGCTCCCGGAGCGGCGGAACGGGCGCGCTCATTCCGTGGCGCGGCGCAAGCGTCGCGCGCGCCATGCCGGAGCGGTCGATCGTCTCGGCGACGAAAGTGAAGGCGCGATCGTCCGCCGGCTGCACGACCACGTCGTAGGTCTCGGCATTGCCGATCTGGAATTCCTCGACCGCTACCGGCCGGACCGGGTTCCCGTCCGACGCGACGACGAGCATCTGAAGCCCCGGTATTCGGATGTTGAAGATCGTCTGCGCGGCGGCGTTGATGATCCTGAGGCGCACGCGCTCGCCGGGCCGGAAAAGCCCGGTCCAGTTTGCGGCCGGGCCATGGCCGTTGACGAGGAAAGTATAGGCCGCCTCGGTCACGTCGGCGACGTCGGTCGGGTCCATCCGCATCCTGGCGAACATCCGCCGGTCCTCGCCGCCGAGCCTTTCCGTCCGGCGGCCCAGCAAGGTCTCCTTCTGCCGGTTGAAGAAGCCGCCCTCCTGCTTCAGCTTCGAGATGATCCGGTGCGGGTGGAGGAAGCTCCAATCGCTGAGCACGATCACATGCTCGCGGTCGTAGCCGATCGGGTCCGCGCCTTTGGGATCGATGATGATCGGCCCGTAAAGGCCCATCTGCTCCTGCAGGCCGGAGTGGCTGTGATACCAATAAGTGCCCGACTGCACGATCGGGAATTCATAGGTGAAGCTGCCCCGCGCCGGGATGCCGGGGAAGCTCACGCCAGGCACCCCGTCCATCTCAAACGGCAGGAGCAGCCCGTGCCAGTGGATCGAGGTATCCTCGTCCAGCTCGTTGGTGACCGTCAGGCGGAAATTCTGCCCCTCCCGCAGCCGCAGGAGCGGGCCCGGCAGAGTGCCGTTGAGGGTGATTGCGTGCCCCGTCCGCCCGCCGACCGTAAATGGCGTATGGCCGACGCGGAGGGCGATCTCCTCACCTGACAGGGTCGGCAGCTCGGGCAGCAGCCCCGGCGTGCCGGTCTGCGCCCATGCCGGGAACAGCCGCGATGCGCCAAGCCCCGCCGCGCCCAGAGCAGCGGCGCGGAGCAGCGACCGCCGTGCGATCAACTGGTTCATTCCTGAAATCCTCGGATCGGCCACGCGGGCGGGGCCGGAACGTCGAAGGAAGTGGGGAGCCGAAGCGATCCGGCTCCCGCGCGCGTCCTAATGCTTGCCGTGCCCGTCGTGAGCGCCGGCTTCGGACTTGCCCTCGTGATGATCGCAGCAGGACATCTTTTTGCCCTCCTTCTTCATCTTCTCGCAGCAGTCCATCGTCTTGCCGCCGGACATTTCCTCGCAGCACTTGCCGTCCATCTTGTGGCCGGAATGCTTATCGGCCTGGTGTTCGGCGTGGCCCGCCTGATGCTGGGCGGCATGGTCGCCATGGCCGGCGGCCGGAGCGGCGGTCTGCGCCGCGGCGGGGGAAGCGATCGCAAGAACGAGCGCCGTCAGAAGCATTTTCATCCTGTGTCTCCAGTGTTTCGAGTTGGGTTCAAATCGCTGGAGAGGGTCGTGGAGGGGGCGTCTCGCGCTCCGGCGCGATGCCTGTCAGGAGGAGCGGCTCGGCTGCGGCAGCAAGCGGCTTCGGCTGCACGCTGCGCTCCGCCATTGCGGGCGTTGCGGCAGGGAAGGCCGCACAGGCGCTCGCGCAGCTCATCTTCATGTCGGGCTTCTGCTTGCCCTCAGGAGCCGTCTCGCCCCGGCAATGGCCGTCTCCCTTCGCCTGAGCGGCGGGCGCGGCATGCGCGATGCCGCCGCCGCCCGCCATCATGACGGGCGAGAGGAACATCGCCAAAGCGACGAACAAGGCCGAGACGATCCGGAACATGCGAGGCTGGAAATAGGCCCTTCGGCATGAGCTTGCAATGAACGTGGGGAAGCTTGGACCGAGGCGGGGAACCGGTGCGGATCAGCACAAGCTTGATCTTCGGCCGATCTTTGGCTCTGATGCTGGCGATTATGCAGAACGCCGACAGCGACGAGAAGCTATTCGCATCGATCGAGCAGACGCCGATCGCCACGATCATCACCGATCCGCGCCTGCCCGACAACCCGATCGTTGCCGTCAACGAGCCCTTCCTCGCCCTCAGCGGCTATACGCGAGAGGAAGTGATGGGCCGCAACTGCCGCTTCCTTGCCGGGCCGGACACCGATCAGCGCGGATCCGCCCTCCTCGCCAAAGCCACGTCGGACGCCCGCCCGGCGCTCACGGAGCTCGTCAATTACCGGCGCGACGGGAGCAGCTTCAGGAACGCGGTGATGATCGCGCCGCTCTTCGGCGCCGACGGCAAGGTTCGATATTTCATCGGCTCGCAGATGGACGTGACCGCCGACGGAGAGACCCCCGCGGTCGACCGCCGCCGCCGCGCCGGCGAACAGGTGAACGGCCTCACCGGCCGCCAGCGCCAGGTGCTTCGCGAGATGACGCTCGGCTACCGCAACAAGCAGATCGCGATCCGCCTCGGCATCAGCGAAAAGACCGTGAAGATGCACCGCGCCGCTCTCCTCACGAAGCTCGGCGCCGCGACTTCCGCGGATGCGGTGAGGATCGCCGTCGAAGCCGGTCTCTAGCCGCCCCCACGCGGCGCAGCGTGTTGACCGGCACGCTCCACTCGTGGCAATCGGGTGCCGGAGCCCTTCGCGGGTGTAGCTCAATGGTAGAGCAGAAGCTTCCCAAGCTTACGACGAGGGTTCGATTCCCTTCACCCGCTCCACTCGCCTGATATCCCGCCGCTACGGCACTTCGGCCAGGCGCGGAACCTTATCTCTCAGATCGCCCTTATCGTCCCGGGGACAGGACCTAAGGGAGAGATGCATGAAACGCCTGATCTTGATCACCGGAGCCTTGATGGCCGGCTGCACCACCCCGATGGAAGAGCCGCTCGGGCCCGAACAGGTGGATGCCGGCATCCCCAGCATGCCGGCTCCCGTCTACATGGAAAGCGCGGCGAGCGGGGACCTGTTCGAGATCGAATCGAGCCGGCTTGCCCTGGCGCGGTCGCGGAACCCGGAAGTGCGCTCGTTCGCGCAGATGCTGATCGGCGATCATAACCGCATGTCCAACGAGATGATGATGGCGGCCGAGCGCGCAGGCCTGAGGCCTCCGCCGCCCCGCATGCTGCCCCGCCACGCCGACATGCTTGCCCGCCTCCAGTCGGCCGGACCCGCCGACTTCGATAGGGCGTACAAGGCGGAACAGATCGCAGCGCATGAGGAGGCGCTCAACCTTCACCGCACGTATGCCGAAAATGGCGACCTTCCTCCCCTCAGAGAGGTGGCCGCACGGGCGGTTCCGATCATCGAAGCGCATCTGGCGCACGCGCAGCAGCTGCCGGAGTGGATGCCGCCGCCTCCCGCCGTCAGGAGGTCCGGCGAGCGCGGCAGATAGGGCCGGCCGCCGCCTTCAGATGCCGTCGGGTACCACTTCGCGCCCGGCGGCCTTCAAGCCCTGGATCAGATCGCCGCAGCACGATTCCAGAGCGAGCGGCTCGGTGCTCCGGACGACGAAATTGGCTCCTACTCTTCCCTCACGGAAGAAGGGGTAGCTGCCGACCTGGCAGCCCTCATGCGCCTTTTCCGTTTCGCGCAGGAGATCGGCGACCTCGCTCTCGGCCGTCCAGCAGCCGATCGTCCGGGAGAGTATCGGCTTCCCGCCCTCGATGGTTCCGGACAGCGCCTCCAGCATCAAGGTCGTGATGTGCGGCACACCGGCAAGGATGAAGATGTTTCCGTGGCGGATGCCGGGTGCGCCGGACATGCGGTTCTCGATCAGCTCGGCGCCCTCGGGCACCCGCGCCATCCGAAGCCGCGCCTCGTTCACACCGCCGCGGCTCTCGTAATAAGCTTCGAGCACCGCCCGCGCCTTCGGGTGCACCACGACGGGCACGCCCAGCGCATCGGCGATCGCATCGACCGTGATGTCGTCATGCGTCGGGCCGATGCCGCCGGTGGTGAAGAGATAGTCGTTATCCCCCCGAAGCGCGTTCACCGCCTCGACGATCTTCTCGTGAACGTCGGGGACGATCCGGACTTCCGACAGCCGGATGCCCTGGATGTTGAGCCAGGTCGCGATCTGCGAGACGTTCTTGTCCTGGGTGCGCCCCGACAGGATCTCGTCGCCGATGATCAGAAGCCCCGCCGTCCAGATCCGATCGCCTGCCATGCTCCGCCCTTAGACGTAAGGGCCGGGGCTCGCCAAGGGAGGGGCGAAAGCTTATATTCCGCGCATGACGGAATATCAGACCATCGAGCGCTACGATGCGCCCGCGGCCGAACGAGCCGGGACGATCAAGCTCCACGGACCCGAGGGCTTTGCCGGAATGCGCGCAGCCGGCCGGCTTGCCGCGCGCATCCTCGACGAACTCGTGCCGCACGTGGTGCCGGGCGTCTCGACCCAGGCGCTCGACGATCTGGTCCTGAAGCTGATGGAAGATGCCGGCGCGGTGCCCGCGACGCTCGGCTATCGCGGCTACACGAAGAGCTGCTGCACCTCGATCAACCATGTCGTCTGCCACGGCATCCCCTCGAACGACCGGCTTCTGAAGGACGGCGACATCGTCAACATCGACGTCACCCCGATCCTTGACGGATGGCACGGCGACACGAGCCGCATGTACCTGGTGGGCGACGTTCCGGTGAAGGCGCGGCGCCTCGTCGACGTCACCTACGAATGCCTGATGCTGGGGCTCGAGCAGGCGAAGCCCGGCAACCACCTCGGCGACATCAGCCACGCCATCCAGTCGCACGCGGAGAAGCATCGCTACGGCGTCGTCCGCGATTTCTGCGGCCACGGCCTCGGCCGCGTCTTCCATGACCCGCCCGAAGTGGTCCATGCCGGCCGCCCCGGCACCGGCCCCGAGCTTCGCCCGGGCATGTTCTTCACGGTCGAGCCGATGATCAACATCGGCAAGGCCGCCTGCAAAGTGCTCGAGGACGGCTGGACCGCCGTCACTCGCGACCGTTCGCTCTCCGCCCAGTTCGAGCATTCGATCGGAATCACCGAGGACGGCTGCGAGATCTTCACCAGGAGCCCCCGGGGCTTCGACAAACCGCCTTATTGATGAAGCAGGCCCGCGCCCTCGCCTTCGCTCTCCTCCTGGCTGCCGGCCCCGCGGCGGCGCAGTCGAGCGGCTGCGTGCGCGATGCGACCGGCGCCCTCCAGTGCGGGGTCGGTTCCGCCCCGAGCGGCGTCAATTCCAATATCGCTCGCCGGGCTGCCTCCACCCGCGATCTCTCGGCGGCGGCGCTGGCGCGGTCGCGCGCGCAGGCTCAGGCGATGCGCGAGGCGGCGGACCAGCAGCGGCAGGACAGCGACACGCGCGAAGCGCAGCGGCGCGACTTCACCTGCCCCGCTTCGCCCCCGTCGGCGTCGCAGGCAAATCCCCGCCCCTGCGGCTACTGAAGCGTCCGAGCAGCGGAGGACCTCGAGTGAAGAAGATCGAAGCCGTCATCAAGCCGTTCAAGCTGGACGAGGTGAAGGAGGCGCTGCACGATGTCGGCGTGTCCGGGATCACGGTCACCGAAGCCAAGGGTTTCGGCCGCCAGAAGGGCCATACCGAGCTCTATCGAGGCGCCGAATATGTGGTCGATTTCCTCCCCAAGGTGAAGCTCGAAGTGGTGGTGGACGACGGCCTAGCCGAGCGCGTGGTGGAGGCGATCGCGAACGCTGCCCGCACCGGCCGGATCGGCGACGGCAAGATCTTCGTCAGCAACATCGAGGAAGCACTCCGAATCCGCACCGGCGAACGAGGCTCCGACGCAATCTGACGGTGGATGACCCCCGCCTCGCCTCGATGTCTCCCGACGAGCTTCGCGCGGCGATGCGGACGCTCGGCTACCAGACGCAGAACGACCTCGCAGCCGCGATCGGCGTCAGCCGCTCCGCGGTCAGCCTCTGGCTCGAGGGCAAGGTCGGCGTGCCCCGCCCGGTCGGAATGCTGCTCCGGATGCTGATCGGGGCCCAGCGGCGCCAATACTGACCTCATCCACGTGAAATATTCACCACGCTTCTGACTCGGCTGGAGCTTTCCGGCCGGGCGCGGGATGTAGGGCGGCAGGCGCCGGGGGGATTCGGGCGCGCAACCATTAGACGACGAGGCAGCACAGTGGCGAACGACGCAGGCAGCATCCTGAAGCGCATCAAGGACGAGGAAATCGAGTGGGTCGACCTTCGGTTCACCGACCCCAAGGGCAAGTGGCAGCATCTCTCGATGGTCTCGTCGATCGTAGACGAGGATCAGCTGATCGACGGCTTCATGTTCGACGGCTCGTCGATCGCCGGCTGGAAGGCGATCAACGAAAGCGACATGATCCTGAAGCCGGACCTTGAAGCGGCCTATGTCGATCCGTTCAGCGCCACGAACATGCTGATCCTGTTCTGCGACATCGTCGATCCGGGCACCGGCGAGCTCTACGCCCGCGATCCGCGCTCGACCGCCAAGCGCGCCGAGGCCTATCTCCAGACCACCGGCATCGGCGACACCGTGTTCGTTGGGCCCGAAGCCGAGTTCTTCATGTTCGACGATGTGCGGTTCGAGGACGGCTACAACAGCAGCTACTTCAAGATCGACGACATCGAGCTTCCGACCAATTCCGGCCGTGAATATGATGTCGGAAACCTCGCCCACCGGCCGCGGGCCAAGGGCGGCTACTTCCCGGTCGCGCCGGTCGACAGCGCGATGGACATCCGCGCCGAGATGGTCTCGACGATGCTCGAGATGGGCCTCCCCATGGACAAGCACCATCACGAGGTCGCAGCGGCCCAGCACGAGCTCGGCCTCACCTACGGAAAGCTGGTCGAAACCGCCGACCGCATGCAGATCTACAAATATGTCGTGCACATGGTCGCGCACGCCTACGGCAAGACCGCGACTTTCATGCCGAAGCCGATCGCGAAGGATAACGGCTCGGGCATGCACGTGCACATGTCGATCTGGAACGGCGGCAAGCCGCTCTTCGCCGGCAACGGCTATGCCGGCCTCAGCGAGACCGCGCTCTACTTCATCGGGGGCGTCATCAAGCACGCCAAGGCGCTGAACGCGTTCACGAACCCGACCACCAACAGCTACAAGCGCCTCGTTCCGGGCTTCGAAGCGCCGGTGCTGCTGGCTTATTCGAGCCGCAACCGCTCCGCCTCCTGCCGCATCCCGTACGGCACCGGCGAGAAGGCCAAGCGCGTCGAATTCCGCTTCCCGGATCCGCTCGCCAACCCCTATCTCGCTTATGCCGCGATCATGATGGCTGGCCTCGACGGCATCCAGAACCGTATCCATCCGGGCGACCCGATGGACAAGAACCTCTACGATTTGCCGCCGCAGGAGCTGGTCAACGTTCCGACTGTCTCCGGAAGCCTTCGCGAGGCCCTGATATCCCTCCAGAACGACCGCGCCTTCCTCACCAAGGGCGACGTCTTCTCGGACGACCAGATCGACGCCTACATCGAGCTCAAGTGGGAGGAGCAGATGCGCTGGGAGACGACCCCGAGCCCGGTCGAATACGACATGTATTATTCGAGCTAATCCTCGAGGATCCGGCTGTGCTGGCGGGTGTCGCGCATCCGCCAGTACACGATCAGCGACAGCCCGATCATGCCGGTGACATACCAGTAGAAGGCGCTCTCGATCCCCCGGTCCTTGAACCACAAGGCGACATATTCGGCCGTGCCGCCGAAGATCGTGTTGGCCAGCGCATAGGGGAGAGCAACGCCGAGCGCGCGGATGTGAGCGGGGAATAGCTCCGCCTTCACTACGGCGTTGATGGACGTATAGCCGGTGACGATCAGCAGCGCGCCGAACACCAGGGCGAAGGCGACAAGTGGATTGTCGACGCCCTCGAGCGTTCTGAAGATCGGATAGGTGAGGATGAGGCCGGCGATGCCGAAGCCGATCATCAGCGGCCGCCGACCCACCCGGTCCGAAATCGCGCCCGCCAACGGCTGCAGCAGCATGAAGAGGAACAAGGCGGCGGCGGTCACCTGGGCCGCAGTCTCCCGGCTGAAGCCGGAGGTGTTGACCAGGAATTTCTGCATGTAGGTCGTGTAGGCATAGAAGGCCAAGGTGCCCCCGGCCGTCAGCGCCATCACCAGCAGGGCCTCACGCGGATGCTCGCGAAACAGCGAGAAGCCGCTCGACTTGGGCGCGTCCGACGCTTTGGCGTTGTTGAAGCTCTCCGTCTCCTCCAGCCGCCGCCGGATCCAGAAGACCACCACCGCAAGCGCGCCTCCGATGGCGAACGGGATGCGCCAGCCCCACGCCTCCAGCGCCGCTTCAGACATCCTCGCCTGCAGGACGATGAGCACGCCGAGCGCGGTGAGCTGGCCGGAAATCAGGGTCACATATTGGAAACTGGAATAGAAGCCGCGGTGCTTGGCGCCCGCCATCTCGCTGAGATAGGTCGCGCTCGCCCCATATTCGCCGCCGACGCTCAGCCCCTGCATCAGCCGCCCAAGGACGAGGATCGCGGGCGCCCACTGCCCGATGCTCGCATAGCCGGGCGTGACGGCGATCAGCAGCGATCCGCCGCACATCAGCGCGACCGAAAGCGTCAGACCCGCCTTCCGCCCTTTTCGGTCCGCATAGATGCCCATCAGCCAGGCGCCGATCGGCCGCATCACGAAGCCGACCGCGAACACGGCTGCCGCGCTCAGCAGCTGCGCGGTCGCATCCCCCTTCGGAAAAAAGACCGGCGCGAAGTAGAGCGTGAACGCCGAATAGACATACCAATCGTACCATTCGACCATGTTGCCGGCCGAGCCGCCGACGATGTTGCCGAGGCGGCGTCCGCGGCCTTCGGCGGGCGGTGCGCGCACTTCAGCTCCTCCCCGCGGCCTCCCGCCCGGCAATGCTGTTCCGGGCGCCGTAGAGCAGATAGATGGCCAGCCCCACCACATGGGCGAGGAAGAAGTATTTCTGGGTCGTCCAGGGAAGGCTGTAGAAGAGGTAGGCACAGCCGAGGATGCCGAAGATGCCGACGGGCCAGGCGAGCGGGGTCCGGAACCGCCGCGGCGCCTCCGGGGCGCGGCTCCGCATCACCAGCATGCACACGCAGACGGCGATGAAGGCGGTCAGGGTGCCCGCGTTGGCGAGCGCGGCGAGTTCGTCGAGCGGTATGAGGCCCGCAAGGATCGCCACGAGCACCGCCGTGAAGAGCGTGATCCTCACCGGCGATCCGCGCCCGGAGACCCGCGCCAGCCCGCGCGGCAGGAGGCCATCGCGCGCCATGACGAAGAAGATCCGGCTCTGGCCGTAGAAGAAGGCGAGGATAACGGTGGGCAAAGCGATCACCGCCGAGCCGGCCAGATACGCCGCTGCGCCCGGCTGCCCCAGCTGCCGGAGGATCAGCGCCAGCGGCTCCGGGCTGTTGGCGAAGCGGGTGTAGGTCACCGCGCCGATCGCCGCGGCCGCCACCGCCATGTAGATGATCACGCAGAGCAGCATCGATCCGACGATCCCGATCGAAAGGTCGCGCCCCGGGTTCCTGGTCTCTTCCGCCGCGGTCGCGATGGCGTCGAAGCCGTAAAAGGCGAAGAAGATGATCGCCGCGGCCGCCATGACCCCTACTTCGGCGCCGGGAGCGCCCGTCTTGGGAAAGCCATAGGGCATGAAGGGCTCGAACTTCGCCGCATCGAAATAGGGCAGCGCAACCGCCACGAACACGATCAAGGCGGCGATCTTCACGAGCACCAGCAGCGCGTTGATCGTCGCGCTTTCCTTGGTGCCGAGGATCAGCAGCCCCGCCACCACGCCGATGATGAAGATCGCGGGCAGGTTGACGATGCCGCCGAGCTCCGGTCCCTGCACCAAAGCGGACGGCAGGGCCGCGCCCATGCTTTCCATGAAGCCGGCCGCATAGCCGGACCAGCCGACCGCGACCGCGCTCACAACCAGCGAATATTCGAGGATCAGGCTGAAGCCGACGATCCAGGCGAGAAGCTCGCCGATCACGACATAGGTGTAGGTATAGGCGCTTCCCGAGGCGGGGATCATCGTCGCCATCTCGGCATAAGCGAGCGCCGCCGCCGCGCAGATCACACCGGCGATCGCGAAGGAGAGGATCACCGAAGGACCCGCCTTGGCAGCGCCAACGCCGATCAGGGTCAGGATGCCCGTGCCGACGATCGCTCCGACGCCGAGGGCGATGAGGTGCGGCCAGGAGAGCGTCTGCTTCAGCCGATGCTCGGGCGCCAGATCCTCATGCGCGGTAACCCGCTTCCTCGCATTCCAGCTCGCCACCCGCGCCCCCTTTTTTCCTTTGGGAGAGCATCATGGCGTCATCTTCGGCGCGCGTCGAGCCTCGCGCATGTCTCATCCCGCAGCACCGGGCAGAGCTGACGCTGCACGAACTCGGGCGTGCTCAGAACCAGGATGTGGCTCAGCTGGATCATACCGCCTCCAGCTCTGCCGCCCGGACCGGCTGCACGGGCTGGTAGCTCAGCACCTCATATTCGATGCCGTCCGGATCCAGGAAGTAGAAGCGGCGGCCGGGCTCGTAGTCGCCATGGTTGAACGGGGCAAGGCCGGCTTCGACGACGCGCTGCTCGGCATCGTCGAGATCGTCCACCTCTATGCCGATATGATTGAGCGGCCGCCCCTTCGCGAAATCTTCCGCGGTGTAGGTGACGTCGCGGCCCGTGGAGAGCGCAACATAATGATCTTCGGAGCCGACGTGGATCGTTCGGCCGCCGCCGCGGCCCAGTCCCTGCCAGCGGACCTTCCAGCCAAACACCCGCTCCATCAGCCGCGCGGCGCGATCGGGATCGCTGACGGTGATGTTCACATGTTCGATACGTGCCCGAGCCATATCCTTCTCCTTTCCAAAAGCAGCGATTCCGCAGCTCTTGCCGAGTCGTACAACCTCAAGCTAAGTTGAGGTCAAGGATTAAGATTGGGCTCGGTCATGGCACCTTCACCTCTGCTGACGATCGGGGATCTGGCGCGACGGACCGGGCTCTCCGTCTCCGCCATCCGCTTCTATGAGGCGCGGGGGCTGGTGAGCGCCATCCGCACCTCCGGCAACCAGCGACGCTTCCTCCGCTCGGACATCCGCCGCCTGTCGTTCGCGCTCATCGCGCAGCGGCTGGGCCTTACCTTGGCGGAGGTGGAGGCGGAGCTTTCGACGCTGCCGCAGGGACGTGCACCAACTCAGGCCGACTGGGCGGCGATCAGCACGCGCCTTCGCTCGCGGCTGGACGAGCGGATCAGGATGCTGGAGCGCACCCGCGATCTGCTCGACGGCTGCATCGGCTGCGGCTGCCTGTCGCTCGAGCGCTGCGCGCTCTACAATCCCGGCGACCGCGCCGCCCGGGCCGGGGCGGGCCCTCGCTACCTGCTTGGAAACTCGGCCTCCGAGTTCGAGTAGAGGCGGCTCAATAGTCTTTCGATACCCGCACGTTCACGCTCTGGCGGCCGATCGTCGAAATGCTCGACAGCAATGAGAGCCAGCGCGTGATCTGATATTCGAGCCGCGTCGCCGAATAGCCGCGGGCATCGGTGATCACCTCCACATAGACGCGGCGGCCGATATATTTGCCGGCGGCGATCGCGGTCCCCTGCCCAGTGCTGATGTCGGCAGGGAGGATACGAAGGCGGTCGAGCCCGGTCGCCGCCCTTACCGCATTGATCGGATCGAGCCCGCCGCCGGTGTCGTTGAGCGAGGCGACTGCGGCCGCAAGCTGCAGCGCCTCGGGCGCCGACAGATTCGTGATCGAAGTCCCGAACAGCAGCCGGCTCAGGAGCTCGTCCTGAGGCAGCTGCGGCGTGCTGGTGAAGGCGATCTCCGGGCGGAGCCCTCGCCCCGTGACCCGGATTTCGGCGCTGAGCCCCTGCACCCGCCCTTCGGCGACGATGTCCAGCACCGGGTTGACCGGGCTTTCGCCGAGAAACCGGATCGTGCCGCGTTCGAGGTCGAAGCGCCGGCCGGCGAAATCGTAGCTTCCGCGGACCAGGTCGGTGCGGCCGTTGATCCGCGGCTCCGTGACCGTGCCGCCGATCCGAAGGTCCGCAGCCCACTCGCTGGTGAGGCCGAGGCCGGTGACTGCGAGCCGGTCGTCGCCCTTGACGCTGAGGTCGAGCTTCCAGGGCGAGCGCGGCCGCGGCGGTGGGAGGTCGTCCTCCGGCCGGTTGAGCTCCCGCACCGCAAGCCGCGGCAGCTGCGCCGCGGCGGTGGCGCTTCCGAGCCTGAAGCTGCCGGTGACGAGCTGCACGTCGCCGGCGATCGTCCCTCCCGAACCTGATGAGCGGATCGTGATCGGACCCGTCACCTGCGCCTTCAGGTCGTCACGATCGATGAGCTGCGCCGCCTGCGCCTGGAGCGCGAGATCGATCGCGATCCCTTCCGTAGCTGAAAGATCGAAGGCGCCGCGCCCAGTGACACGGCCCGAGCGCTTGGTCGTGCCGGTGAAATTGTCGAGGACCAGCCTCGAGCCGCCGAAGCGCCCGCTCGCCTGGATGTTCTCGATGACGGTTCCTGTCACCGGGCTTTCGAGCCGCGCCCGCTCGGTCCTCAGCGAGCCCCTGATCTGCGGATTGGCGAGGCTGCCGGTGGCGTCCGCGCCGATCGCGACGGGGCCGCTGAGATCAAGCAGTTCAATCCCGAGCAGGCGCCAGAGCGTATCGGCCTGGCCGTTATATCGGAGCTGCGCGAACAGCGGCGCCCGCGCCAGCCGATCGGCAAGGCTACCGGCTCCGCCCATGGAAGAGATTCGCGCCTGCGCCCGCCCGATCGTCCGCCCTTCGCTGACCGCCACCGCCCGCATCGCGGCGTTCGGCCCGACCAGCCGCGCCGCGATCCCGACATCCACCGGGCGCGAGGAGAGCACCAGACCGGAGCGGGTGAGCCCCCGCACCCGAAGGTTCAGCGCCCCGTTCGGCACCGCTCCGCCCTCGGGCGACCGGTAGCTGAGCGTGCCCGATGCGATACCGACCAGCCCCAGCCTCGGGTAGAAAATATCAAGCACGGTCAGCGGCATCGACTGCATGCGCGCTTCGAACGCAGTATCGCGGGGGCCGAACAGGCCGGACACCGTGGCGCTGCCGCCGGCGAAGGTAAGATCGGTCGGCGCAAGCCGCCACGCGTCCCGCTCCTTCGTCAGCAGCGCCGGCTCGCGCAGCTGGATCGGCCGGCGGTCGACGGAGCCGCTTCCGGTAAGCCTGATCCGGCCCGGCGCGACTTCGGCAACGGTCCGGAACACGAAGTCACGCCCGCGGCTGCCGGCGACGTTCGCTCGAACCTGGCCGGTGCCGCCGCGCATGCTCGCCTGCGCCTCGATGCTCGCAATGGAAAGCCCGCCGCGGGTGAGGCCCCGCGCACTGAGCGTCGCTTCGGCCGACGTCGCGCCGGGATTGAGCAGGATCACGCCGTCAAGCTTGCCGCGCCTGATCATGATCGGCGGCGGACCTGCGAAGCGTGCTTCGTTCGCCGCCAGATGCGCCTCGATCCTTTGCACCTGTCCGACCGGGCTGAACAGCAATTGCCCGTCGAGCCCGCCGCCGGCGACATTCAGCCTTCCTGTGAAGCCCCCTGGATCGCTGCGCAGCATCCCGCTGGCGCTCGTGCCCGAGACGTTGAGTCCGGCCACCTGGATCAGCGCCGGCTGACCGGCCGGCAGCAGGATTGCGCCGTTCGAGCGGAACGGCCCGAGCGTGGTCCGCTCGAGCTGCAGCAGCACGGCAAGGCCGATCAGGCTGAGCCCGACCAGCAGCACCCATGCGGCCTTCAACGACACCCGCTTGCTCGCCAGCGGCCGAAGCCGAGTCCGCTCCACGCGGGCATCGAGATCCTGGTCGACGATGTCGTTGTAGACGCAGCCCGCGCTCCGCATCGCAAAGGCGCCGAGGCCGAGCCAGAGCAGCAGCGCCACGCCCCGCTCCCCGACCCCCGCCAGCGCTATGCTCCACGCGCAGGGCCAGAACAGCAGCCAGACCCCGATCGGCCGGTCGAGCCGCATCAACGACGCGAACGGCCTCGCCGCCGCCGGCAGCGCGCCGATCAGCCCGCGCCGCTCGCTGTCCGGGACGATGTCTTCGATCATCATAAGCCCCTACCCGTTCGGCCTGAGCCTGTCG
>NZ_DASVUE010000230.1:0-7045 GCF_036387215.1 Allosphingosinicella sp.
GCGCGCCTCGCGGCGCGCGCCGCGGACGGAGCCGCGGAAAGCCTGCGCTTCCGCCTGGGTCACATAGCCGTCGCGATTCGCATCGACTCGCGCGAACATGTCGCGCACCCGCTCCTGGACCTGGGCGCGCGTGACGCCGGCCCCGCGGGCGAAGCCGCCGCGCGGCTGCTGCGCGAGTGCGGGGGTGGCGATCAGCGCGGCAGCGGCGGCGCTCAAGAGGACGATCTTCTTCATATGATACTCCTGGATCCGGTTTTGCGGCCATGCCGCTTACTCAGGAGGCATAGCGGCCCGGGCATTGCTCGGGCTTGAACGGCCTCGTCCCGATTACGGCCGCGGGCTGTGGAGCGTCAACTTCCCGAACCGCTCCTTCACCGGATAGGCTACATCGATGGCGTCGGCCACGGCTGGATTGTATCGTTCGTGGAAGCGGGCCGTCCCCCGGTCCCCGAAGGTCAGGAAAAAGGCGAAATCGCGCCTCTTTATTTTCCGGACGAAGGGACGCTCGTCATAGACGCCGGTGCTCGCCAGCTCGGCGAAGATCGCCGGCTCCCACACCACCTCATGTCCGTTCTTGAGCAGCAGGACCATATTGTCGGCGATGATCGGGCGGTCCGCGCTCCTGATCCGCTCTCCCAGCCGCTCCATGGACGCCGCAAGCTCCGGAGAAGGGCCGCCGCGGTAAGGCGACTGAAGGAGGACGAGCGACTGGAATGCGAGCGCGGCCGGAACGGCCCATGAATGGAGCAGGCTCCGGGCCGGCGCATCCCTGCCCTCGAACAGTGCCCGGGCCGCCGGCGCGACGCTGATCCCGGCGAAGATGCTGAGCACGAACATCCATTCGATCTGGTAATTGATGTTGGCGCCGACCTTGCCGTTCATGAGCAGCATCGGGGTCGCGACCGCCAGATAGGCGAGCACCATCAGCTTGCGGCCGGCTCCGCCGTCTCCGGCGATGCGCCGGGCAAAGCCGCGGAGGCCGCCGCCACTGGCGCCGCTCGTTCGAACGTCCGATGCAAGCGTCCAAACTCCGACGCCGGCCATCACGATGTAGATCGAATGGAGGAGGAGGGATTCTGCCACCTGGAGCAGCCCCGAGGCCTCGAACCGATTGACGTTGTAGAGGAAGACGTGGCGGATGAAGCGGCCGTCCGTCGCCGCCGCGAGCAGCGCCAGCGCTGCAAGACCCACGACCATCGCGGCTGCAATCCCTTTGAGAGCAAGGCGCGGCCGGAGCACGAGCAAAGTTCCGAACGTGGCGGCGGGCGCGGCGATCATGGTCTGCTTGGTGTAGACCGCCGCAACGAAGGCGATCGCAGCCGGAAAGATGAGCCACGGCCTGTCCAGCGCGCGCAGGGCCAGCAGAAAGCCGCCGAGGGAAAGCGCGCAAGCCAGCATGTCCACCCGCATCAGCGGTGCCCAGTTCAGCACCGGGAACCAGCTCAAGGCCAGGATCGCCGCCGTCCCCGCCGAGATCAGTCGGACTCGCCGCGCATCGGGGTGGCTGAGGTCGAAGGTGATCCCGCCGATCAGCAAGGCAGCAACGAGGGTCGAGAGGAAGGAGACGGTACGGCCCGCCATGAGCGGGTCGAGCCCCAGCAGCGCGGCGCCATGAGCCGCGGCATGGTAGACCGGGGGATAGTGGAAGACGATCGAGGGAAAGCCGTCGATCGGCGCGTAGCCCCTGCCGTCGAACATCATCAGCATCTGCTGCCAGACGATGCCCTCGCCATAATCGAGCTCGTACGGGTTCGCGATCGCTTCCAGGCCGTCCAGCAGGAAGCCCTTCAGCCGGAAGGCAAGCCCGATGCCGAGAAGGACGAAGGCGAAGAGGGTAAGCCGAACACTAATCGGGCGGTGCGCAGCCGCGGAGCCTGGAATGCTTGCCATCTCAGCCTCTGGAGGGCCGGGCGACGAGCAGCATCTGCTTGCCCATCGGCTTCACCGGCGACTTCAAATAGGCCCCGATCAGCGCCGGCGACACCGGAAGGCGCGACTTCACCGTCAGCGGCAGGAAGCGCGGGCGAACCTCGGTCACCTCCCAGCCCTGAGCGGCGAGGAAATCGGCCAGCGAGATGTGCGAATAGACGCTGACATGCGTGTAATCGTCGAAATATTCCCGATACGCATAACGATAGTTGGGCTGCAGGATGGTGAGGCTCCCGCGCGCGCTGAGCTTCGGCTTCAGCGCGTCCAGCACCTGGGCGAACACCTGCTGCGGAAGGTGCTCGAACAGGTTGCTTGCGAAGGCATAATCGACGCTTCCGTCGGCGATCCATCCGAGCTCCGTTGCAGGCCCGACATGCGCTTCGACGCCCGGGGCGACGTGGAACGGCATCCGATCCCACAGGTCTAGCGCCAGCCGCCGGCCGGCTTCGACATTGTTGATGAAGTCGCCATAGCCGCAGCCGAGATCGAGCACGCAATCGCCGGGCCCGATCCGGTGGCGGAAGAAATAGGTCCAGAGCGCCCTCCAGACGACGTCCCGCCGAGCGTCCTTGGCGAGCCGGGTCTCATGATAGCCGGCGCTCATGCCAGGCGCTTCCAGCCGAAGACGATACCTGCGATCATTCGAATGCCCACCGTGAAGCCGCGTAGATTGTTGATGTTGCCGCCCTTGCTGACGCCCACCCGCTGGTGGAAGGTGACGGGGCATTCGATCAGCACATTGCCCTCGCCCAGCGCAACGTCGAGGAAATGGGCGTTGAACTCGAGGTTCACGGCCGGATCGAGCTTCGGGAGAAGCTTCAGCAGCGAATCGCGGCGGCAGAGCTTGTAGGTGGTGCCCACGTCGGTGATCGTCCCCCGCCCCAGATGCTTGGCCTCCAGCAGCTTACCGACGAACACGTTGCCGTAATACATGAAGGTGCTGAGCTGGGTCAGATATTGCCGGAGCGGCTCGGCGGTACGGGTTCCGTTCACGATGTCGCCGTGCGGCGCATAAGCGAGCAGCTTCTCGACATCGTAGGCGCGGAAGGTGAGGTCGCCCTCGCAAAGGACGACCAGGTCGACGTCGTCGAAGCGGGCGGCTTCCGTCAGGCAGCGGAACACGCAGCGGCCGTATCCCGGCGCTTCCTCGTTGAAGGTGATGGCGCCGGCTTGCTCGGCCCGCTCGAACGTCCGGTCGCGGCTGTTGTTGCTGACGACGATCACCCGCTTCACCAGCGGGTGGGCGAGGAAATCGCGGACGGCGTCGCCGATGCTTTCCTCGTCATTATAGGCCGTTAGCGCGACAGTGACCGAGCGGTTGAGGAGCGGCGAATAGCGCACCGGAACGTCGGGCTTCTTGCGCTCCAGGAAATAGAGGAGGTCGACGAGCGCAAGGCCGACGCCCGCCATGATTGGAACGCCGCTATACCAGACGATCCACTCGGCCACCGGCTCCAGGAGAGGGTTGAGCCCCAGCAGGTAGCGCGGAAAGACCATGAGGACGCCCGTCAGGTACATGGCGAGGCCGAAGCAGAAGGAGAGGGCGCCGTAGAGCAGGAGCGGAAGGTGCTTCCGGCGCGGCTGCTCTGCGGCGGCCGGCGCGCCGCCGGCCCCAAGCTGCCGTTCAAGCTCGGAGGCGGGGCCGTCGTCGAGCGCGGTGCCGTCCAGAGCCGTCAGCTTTTGTTCGCGCACCTCGATCCCCCGTTCTTGTCATGAGGACGATAGGGGCGCTGCGTTAACGAAAAGTAACCATGTTGATTTACCGGAAGGTCCAGCGGCGATTGAGCCAGAAGCTCGCGGCTGGGGTGACGGTCGCGATCGGAAGGATCGAGACCCCGACGGATGCCCCGAGCCGCTCGACGATCAGCCAGACCCAGAAGCTGTTGAGCGCATAGCCGGCGAGGTTGACGACGAGGAACCGCGCATAGGCGATGCGCGGGCGGGTGTCCGGGCCGTGGCCGTGAAAGCTCCAGCGCGAGTGGATGATCCAGCCGGTGACCAGGGTCGCACCGAAAGCGATGGTGTTGGCGACGAGCGGCGCGATCCGGAGCGGCACCGCCGCCGTCCAATAGAGGGCCGAATAGAAGATCACGAGGCCGATGCCGCTGATCGTGTAGCGGACGATCTGGCGATTGAGGTCGGAGCCCGGCTTCGATGCGATCGGCATGCTCCCCATTGACGCGCCGCCCCCGCCCGGCGCAAGCCCCGGTGGAACCGGGACAGGGCGTTGGAGCCACTTGCCTCACCATATGGACCAGCCGCGGGCCGAATGACCATTACAGCATCACAAGGCGAGGCTCAGCCCGGCGCGCGGGCGAGCGGTGGCGAGCGGTGGTGGGAGCGGCGGAGCACGGTCGTAGCGCTCGTGCTCATCGCGATGGTGCCGCTGCTCTGGCCCGAAATCCCGCCGCTCACCGACCTTCCCGGGCATCTCGGGCGCTACAAGGTGCAGGTCGATATCGGCAATTCGCCCTGGCTTGCGCAATATTACGGCTTCCAATGGGCGCTGATCGGCAATCTCGGCGTCGATCTGCTCGTGATGCCGCTCGCCAAGCTGGTTGGCGTGGAGCTTGCGGTGAAGCTCATCGTCATGAGCATCCCGGCGATGACGGTGGGTGGCCTCCTATGGGTGGCGCGCGAGGTGCAGGGGCGGATCCCGCCCACGGCCCTCTTCGCATTGCCTTTCGCCTACGGGCATCCGTTCACCTTCGGCTTCGTCAATTTCGCGCTGTCGATGGCGTTCGCTTTGCTCGCCTTCGCGCTCTGGCTTCGGCTTGCGCGGTTCGGGCGCTTCCGCCTGCGCGCGGCTTTGTTCGTGCCGATCTCGATGCTGATCTGGGTGACCCACACGTTCGGCTGGGGGACGCTCGGCCTGCTCGCTTTCTCGGCCGAGGCGGTTCGGCAGCACGACAAGGGCCGGCCCTATATCGTCGCGGCGGTGCGCTCGGCGGTCCACTGCCTCGCGCTCGCGCCGCCGCTGATCCTGATGCTCGCCTGGCGGTCCGGCCATGTCGGGGGAGTGACCACCGACTGGTTCAACTGGCGGTTCAAGGCGCGCTGGCTGCTCGCCGCGCTCCGGGACCGGTGGCAATATTGGGACCTGGCGGCGGTCGGGATCGCCTGCTTCGTCCTCGGCGAGGCGGTCCGGCACAAGAAGCTCGAATATTCGCGCAACCTCGCATTCTCCGCGCTGGTGCTGCTCACCGTCTTCATCCTGCTGCCGCGGATCGTGTTCGGATCGGCTTATGCCGACATGCGGCTGGTGCCCTATCTGTTCGCGGTGGCGCTGATCGCGATCAGGTTCCGCCCCACCGCCGATCCACGCCATGTGGGGATGGTGGCGCTCGCGGGCCTCGCCTTCTTCCTCGTCAGGATCGGCGGCAACACGGCGAGCTTCTGGATCTACGACCGCAGCTACGACCGCGAGCTTGCCGCGCTCGAACATGTGCCGAGAGGCGCGAAGGTTGCGAGCTTCGTCGGCGAGAGCTGCAACAAGGCCTGGTTCATGCATCGCCTCTATCACCTGCCGGGCATCGCGATCGTGCGCCGGGAGGCCTTCACCAACGACCAGTGGGTGATGGCGGGGGCGCAGCTCCTACGGATCCGTTATCGGGAAGCCTGGCCGTTCCTCAGCGATCCATCGCAGGTCGTGACTCTGCACAAGTGCCCGCGCGAGCCCTACCGCTCGATCGATGGCGCTCTGGCCCGGCTCCCGCGCGCCGCCTTCGACTATGTCTGGCTGATCCACACGCCCCCGCACGACCCGCGGCTGACCGCTGCGTTCCGGCCGGTGTGGCGGAGCGGATCGAGCGTGCTCTACCGCGTCGAGCGCTGAGGCTCAGGACAGGATCGCGACCAGCGAGACCCCGGCCGGAAGCGGCACGCGGCCGACGAGGTGACGCTCGAAGCCGAACACCTTTTCAAGCACGCTGTTGACGGGCGCCGACGGCATTGCGTCGTCGCTTGTCGATTTGCCGCTGACCTTGCCGACGATCCGGGCGGCGGCCGCGACCGGAAAGAGCAGGCTGTTGAAGTAGCTCAGGGTCTCGACGTTCAGCCCCGCCTCCTCGATCACGCGGCGGAGGCCGGCCTTGGAATAACGGCGGTGATGATGGTGGGCGGCGTCGTGCGCGCTCCACATCCACTGATTGGCGGGCACCGTCAGAAGCACCCGCCCGCCCGGGGCGAGCTTCCGCTTGATGCTTGCCAGCGAGGCGCGGTCCTCCTCGATATGCTCCAGCACGTCGAGCAGCGCGATCAGGTGGTAATGGCCGTCGGGGATGCCCGGCAGCTCCGGAAGCGGCGACGAACCTACTTCGCGTCCCAGGCGGCTGCTCGAAAGCGCCCGCGCCTCATCGTCCACCTCGATCGCGTCGAGGTGGCCGTATCTGGAAAGCATGCCGAAATTGCTCCCCGTGCCGCAGCCGATCTCGAGGATCCTGGCGTCGGCTGGCAGCTTCACTTCGCGCTCGATCAGCTCGGAGAGGATCCGGCGGCGTGCGACGAACCACCAGTGGCGGCTATCGAGCTCCGCCATCCGGTCGAAAACGGCGCGTTCCATCAGCCGATCTCCTTCAAGAGCGGCCGCGCCGGCGCCGCTTCCTCGTCAAACCCGATCCGCTGGCGGACCACGTAGATCGGCCGCTGCTTCGTCTCGACCAGGATTCGGCCGACATATTCGCCGAGCACGCCCAGCGAGATGAGCTGAAGCCCGCCGAAGAACAGGATCGCCACCATCATCGAGGCGTAGCCAGGCATGTCGACGCCGAGGATGGCGGTGCGGGCGATCAGGAAGAGGGCATAGAGGAGCGAGAAGAAGGCGACGACCACGCCGATATAGCTCCAGACGCGGAGCGGCATGGTCGATGCGGAGGTAATGCCGTCGATCGCCAGCGTCCAAAGCTTCCAGTAGCGGAATTTGGTCCTGCCCACGGTCCGCGGCTCGCGGTCATATTCGACCGCCGCCTGCCGAAACCCGCTCCAGGCGAACAGGCCCTTCATGAAGCGGTTGCGCTCCGGCATCCTCCGGATCACGTCCACCACGGACCTGTCGAGCAGCCGGAAATCGCCGGCATGCTCAGGAATCTTGTCGTCCGACAGGTAATTGTGCGCGCGA
>NZ_DASVUE010000231.1:0-6458 GCF_036387215.1 Allosphingosinicella sp.
AAGCAGGACGAAAAGAAGCACGAGATCAGCGAGGACGAGCGCAAGCGGCTCGAGACCGAGGTCCAGAAGCTCACCGACGAGACGATCGGCGAGATCGACGCCGCGGCGGCCGCGAAGGAAAAGGAAATCCTTCAGCGGTGACATCGAATGCAGCCAGTGCTGTGTCGCAGCCGGGTGGCGGTGGTGCCGGAGTGCCGCGCCACGTTGCCATTATCATGGACGGCAACGGCCGCTGGGCAAAGGCCAGGGGCCTGCCGCGCGTAGCCGGCCATCGCCAGGGCGCCGAAGCGGCCCGTGCGGTGCTCCGCGCTGCGGGCGAGGCCGGCGTCGAATGCCTCACGCTCTACGCTTTCTCATCCGAGAATTGGCGGCGGCCGGAGACCGAGATCAACGACCTGATGGGGCTTCTGCGGCTCTACATCAGCGCCGAGCTGAATGCGCTCCACCGCGAAGGCATCCGGATCAGGATACTCGGCGATCACAGGGCCTTCCCGCCTGACGTTGCGAAACTGGTTGATGCCGCCGTTGCGAAGACCGCGGGGAACAGCCGCATGACGCTGGCGATAGCGCTTAATTATGGGTCCCGCGCCGAACTCGTGCACGCCGCGCAAAAGCTCGCCGCTCGCGTCTCGGCGGGCGAGATCGAGCCCGAGCGGATCGACGAGGCGATGCTCGATGCCTCGCTCTACACCAGCGACCTGCCGCCTCTCGACCTCCTGATCCGCACGTCGGGCGAGCGCCGCCTGTCGAACTTCCTCCTCTGGCAGTCCGCCTATGCCGAGCTCCTGTTCGTGGACACGCTGTGGCCCGATTTCGGCGGCGACGAGCTCCGCGCCGCGCTGGCCGACTTCGCCTCCCGCGAACGCCGTTATGGTGGCCGGTGACCGGAGACGCTGAAGACCCGATCAAGCCGTCGGACCTGCCGACGCGGTTCGCGGCGGGCCTGGCGATGGTCGCGGTGGCGATCCTCGCAATCTATGTCGGCGGCTGGCTGTTCCGCGCTCTGGTCGTGGCTGCGGCCGCCCTGATGCTGATCGAATGGGCTGACCTGCACCGCGTCGGCCGGCGCTGGGCCTATGTTTGCGCGGCGATCCTCGTCCTCTACCTCCTGGCCGTCCCCGAATGGCTGTTCCCCGTCGATGAGATGGACGACGTGGTCACCACCGAAAGCTTCATGCCCGCCTGGACCGGTTTCTCGATCGCGGCGGCGCTCGCCATCGTCAGCGGGCTCGTCGCCCGGCGGCTCACCATGTTCGGCGGCTTCCTCTACATCGCCATCCCCGCCTTTGCCCTGATCGTCCTCAACTGGATCTGGTTCGGGCTCGTCTTCTGGGCGATGGTGGTCACCTGGGCGACCGACATCTGCGCCTATTTTGCGGGTCGTTCGATCGGCGGACCGAAGCTCGCGCCGCGGGTCAGCCCGAACAAGACCTGGGCGGGCCTGATCGGCGGCATCGCGGGCGCTGCGGTCTTCGGGTACCTCACGGCCTACTTCCTCGATCTCGGCTCCCCCTTCCTCTACATCGGCGGCGCCATGGCCGTGATCGCGCAGGCGGGCGATCTCTACGAGAGCTGGGTGAAGCGCCGCGCAGGCGTCAAGGACAGCGGCACGATCCTGCCGGGCCATGGCGGCGTGCTGGACCGGCTGGACGGTCTTCTGCCCGTGGTCCTCGCCACTCTGGCCTTGCTGATGGCGGGGCAATGGACGGGCTGAACAGCGCTAAGCGAAGCGTCACCATCCTCGGCGCCACCGGTTCGGTGGGGAAGTCCACGCTGGATCTTATCGGCCGGAACCGGGACCGGTTCGACGTGCTGGCGCTCACCGCCCACAGCGATGTCCGCGGCCTCGCCGGCGCCGCGATGCGCGCCGACGCCGCCCTTGCGGTGATCGGCGACGAACGCCTCCTTCCCCAGCTCAAGGACGCGCTGTCCGGGAGCGGCATCGAAGCGGCGGCAGGAGAGGCTGCCATCGTAGAAGCGGCGGAGGAGGGCGCCGACTGGACGATGGCCGCGATCGTCGGCTGCGCGGGCCTTCGCCCGGTCATGGCGGCGCTCCGCCGCGGCGGCACCGTCGCTCTCGCCAACAAGGAAGCCCTGGTCTCCGCCGGCGAGATCATGACCAGGGCCGCCGAGGAGAGCGGCGCGACCCTGCTCCCGGTCGATTCCGAGCATAATGCCATCTTCCAGTGCTTCGACCGGGCGCGGCCCGGCTCCGTGCGCAGGATCACTCTCACCGCGAGCGGCGGCCCCTTCCGCGACCGCAGCCGCGAAGAGATGAACGGAGTCACTCCAGCCGAGGCCGTCGCTCACCCGAACTGGGCGATGGGCGCCAAGATCTCCGTCGATTCGGCGACCCTGATGAACAAGGGCCTGGAGCTGATCGAGGCGTATCATCTCTTCCCGCTCGGGCCCGAGGCGTTCGACGTGGTGGTGCATCCGCAGTCGGTGATCCATTCGATGGTGGAATATGTCGACGGCTCGGTGCTTGCGCAGCTCGGCTCGCCCGACATGCGAATTCCGATCGCCTATACGCTTGCCTATCCGGAGCGGATGGAGACGCCTTGCGAGCGGCTGGACCTCGTCCGCATCGGTTCGCTCGACTTTCGCGAGCCGGATCTTGAGCGCTTCCCGGCGCTCGGCCTCGCCAGGGCGGCGCTGAGGGAAGGGGGGGCGAAACCCGCCATCCTCAATGCCGCCAACGAGGTCGCCGTTGCATCATTTCTGGACAGCGGCGTCGCTTTCCTCGATATTGCTGAAATCGCACGCGAAACGCTCGCATGTTACGATCCGCCCGCACCGGCCTCGATCGACGAGGTGCTGGAGGTGGATCAGGAAGCCCGGCGCCGTGCCCGGGATATCACGAGGACGTACCTGAATTGAGTGCAAGCAGCCCAGGCCTGCTGATGACGATCCTGAGCTTCCTGCTCGTCATCGGGCCGCTCATCTTCATCCACGAGCTCGGCCACTATTTCGCTGGCCGCTGGTTCGGCGTGAAGGCCGACGCCTTCTCGATCGGCTTCGGCCGGGAGATCGCCGGCTGGACCGACAGGCGCGGCACACGCTGGAAGGTCGGATGGCTGCCGCTCGGCGGCTATGTGAAGTTCAAGGGGGACATGAACCCCGCGAGCCAGCCGTCGAAGGAATGGCTGGCCCTCCCGCCCGAGGAGCGCAACCAGACCTTCCAGGCAAAGCCCGTCTGGCAGCGCTTCATCATCGTGGCGGCAGGACCGCTGACGAACTTCCTGTTCGCGATCCTCGCCTTCATGGCCATCTTCGGCACCATCGGCGTGCCGACGACACCGGCACTGGTGACTGCAGTCGAGCAGGGTGCCGCGGCCGATCGCGCCGGCTTCCTCCCCGGCGACAGGATCGTGGCCATCAACGGCCGCGGCATCGAGACCTTTGCCGAGCTGTTCGATCAGATCCGGATCCGCCCGGACCAGGAGTTGGATTTCACGATCGAACGAGGCGGCCGCACAATCGAGATCACTGCCAAGACCGATTCACGCGTGGAGCGCGACTCGTTCGGTAACGAGGCGCGGATCGGGCTCCTGGGAGTCCACGGGGGATCGATCGGCCTTAAGAAGCTGCCTCCAACCGAGCTGGTCGGCGCCTCCATCAGCCAGACCGCAAGCACCGTTCAGATGATGGTGGTGACGCTAGGCCAGGTGGTGACGGGCCAGCGATCGGTAAAGGAAATGGGCGGGCCGCTGAAGGTCGCCCAGTTCTCGGGCCAGCAGGCGAGCCTCGGCTGGCTTCCATTTTTCTGGTTCATGACCATCATCTCGATTAATCTGGGATTCATTAACCTCTTGCCAATCCCGTTGCTCGATGGCGGCCACCTGCTCTTTTACACGATCGAGGGAATTCGCAGGAAACCGCTTCGGCCGGAGGCTCAGGAATGGGCGTTCCGGACGGGTTTGGCGGCTTTGCTTGCGCTGATGATCTTCGTCACTCTCAACGACTTAGCGTCTTTCGGGGTCTGGACGAAGCTTGGCGGGTTGATCGGTTGACGATCATCGGGCAGGGCATCCGCGGCAGGGATGGCGGCCGGATTTCGATCCGGCCTTTGATTTAGAGGGCGGGGACGCGTGAAAGCGATCATTGGATTTTCCGGCAAAAGGCGGCTGTGCGCGGCACTGCTCGTCGGCACCATGCTCGGCGGCGGCGCTGTTCCGGCCCTTGCTCAGACGGGCGCCGCTGCTGCGCCGCAGGCCGCTGCCACTGCTCCCGCCGCGCAGGCCGCGCCTGCCGCGCCGCTTCCGGGATCTGGCACGATCCGGCAGATCGTCGTCACCGGCAATCAGCGGCTCGAGCCTGAAACCGTCATCTCCTACATCAAGCTTCGCCCCGGCGAGCTCTACACGCCCGAGCGCGGTGACGAGGCGCTGAAGGACCTGTTCGCGACCGAGCTGTTCGCCGACGTGGGCATCCGCTTCACGGACGGCGTCGTCGCCGTCGAAGTCCGCGAGAACCCGGTGATCAACCGGATCGTCCTCGAAGGCAACAAGCGCATCAAGGACGACAAGATCACGCCCGAAATCCGGCTCGCCGCGCGCCAGATCTTCACCAGGTCCAAGGCGCGCGCCGACGTTGCGCGCATCATCGAGCTCTACCGCCGCCAGGGCCGCTTCGCCGCCAGCGTCGAGCCGAAGATCGTCCAGCTCGAACAGAACCGCGTCGACGTGGTGTTCGAGATCAAGGAGGGGCCGAAGTCGAAGGTCCGCCAGATCAACATCCTCGGCAACGAGAAATTCTCGGACAGCGAACTGCGCGGCGAGATGCTGACCAAGCAGGCCCGCATCACCAGCATCCTCAGCGGCAACACCAGCTACGATCCCGATCGCCTCGCCTTCGACCAGCAGAAGCTCCGGCAATTCTATCTGACCAAGGGCTATGCCGATTTCCGCGTCGTCTCCGCCGTGGCGGAGCTGACGCCGGACCGGCGCGACTTCATCATCACCTATGTGGTGGAGGAAGGCGCGCGCTATAAATTCGGCGACGTGAAGGTCGAAAGCGCGATCAGGGACCTCTCGTCCGAGCGGTTGGCGCCTGTGCTCCCGATCAAGAGCGGCGACTGGTACAACGCCAAGGAAATCGAGGACACGGTCACGCTCCTCAACGAGACGGCGGGCCTGTTCGGCTACGCATTCGCGAAGGTCGATCCCGATTTCTCCCGCGACCGCGAAAAGCTGACGATGAGTGTCACCTTCAAGGTGGCCGAAGCGCCGCGCGTCTATGTCGAGCGGATCGACATCAACGGCAACACCAACACCCGCGACAAGGTGATCCGCCGCGAATTCCGGCTGGTTGAGGGCGACCCGTTCAATACCATCCAGGTCAAGCGCTCGCAGGACCGGATCCAGTCGCTCGGCTATTTCCAGGAGAAACTGGAAGTCACGCAGGAGCAGGGTTCCGGCCCCGATCGCGTCATCCTCGGCGTCGACGTCGAGGAAAAGGCGACGGGCGAGCTCCAGCTGTCGGCCGGCTTCTCGAGCCTCGAGCGGTTCCTCGTCAACCTGTCGATCCGCCAGCGCAACTTCATGGGCAAGGGCCAGGAGCTGCGGGCGAGCGTCAATTATTCGAGCTATTCTAAGTCGGTGGAGCTGGGCTTTACCGAGCCCTATCTGTTCGATCGCAACATTGCGGTGGGTGTCGACCTATACCGGCGCGATCTTTCGAACTTCAACTATATCGGCAACAACGAGCGCAACACCACCTACAAGCAGACCACCACCGGCGGTCAGCTGCGGACCGGCATCCCGATCACAGAATATATCTCGCTCGCAGGCCGCTACAGCCTCAACCTCGACGACATCACTCTGGATCGGGACCTGTTTTTCAGCGATCCTGATGGGTCGGGGCCGCTGCCCTCAGTCTGCGATCCGCTAAGGGCCGGACGCTATCTTTGCGATGCTGTGGGCAAGCGCACCACCTCTTCGATCGGCTATTCGCTCGCCTACAGCAACCTCAACAACAGCCTCAGGCCGACGCGCGGCCAGCGGCTTGTGCTCAGCCAGGATTTCGCCGGCCTCGGCGGCGACGTCAAATATCTGAGGACCCGAATCAGCGGCGCCAAATATTTCGACGTCGGGCGCGGCTTCGTCTTCTCGACGAGCCTCGAAGGCGGCCACATCCTGAGCTTCGAGCATGAGAACCGGCCCGGCGTCGATGCGGTACGCATCACCGACCGCTTCTTCCTCGGCGAGCCGCAAATCCGCGGCTTCGACATTCGCGGCGTCGGCCCCCGGGTCCTGCGCACCCCCTATACCGATCTGAACGGCACGCTCAGCACGGACAAGCGGCAGATCACCGACGACGCGCTCGGCGGCCGCATGTACTATCTGGGCCGGGCGGAGCTCGAGATCCCGCTCGGATCGTCCGGTCGCGAACTCGGCCTGCG
Organism: Allosphingosinicella sp.; assembly: GCF_036387215.1. GTDB lineage: Bacteria > Pseudomonadota > Alphaproteobacteria > Sphingomonadales > Sphingomonadaceae > Allosphingosinicella. Next base: position 6,404 of record NZ_DASVUE010000231.1, read on the forward strand.
GCCCTCGCTGTTCGTCGACGCCGGCGCTTTGTTCGGGCTGAAAGACCCCACTCCA
>NZ_DASVUE010000232.1:0-14397 GCF_036387215.1 Allosphingosinicella sp.
GTCTGAGTTCGCGCTTCGTCACGCGCCGGACAATCACCCATGTCATGCGCAGTCCCGTCGACCTCGACGACAAGCCTTGCAGCGGCGCAGTAGAAATCAGCGCGATGGGCGCCGATCGGATGCTGCTTGCGGAACGACATTCCTTCCGGTCCGCCCTTCAGCCGCTGCCAGAGCAAGACTTCCGGCAAGCTCATCTCCCACCTGGCGCGGCGTGCTTCATAGACTTCGGGACGGCGCAGTGAACGCGTCGCGCCCCCTCCACCCCGCCGCTGCGCGGCGCGGTCCCCCTCCCCGTCCCGGGGAGGATCTTGCGGCCCCCTCACGCGGCCCATCCGTTCTTTTCCATCCAGGCGGCGCAGGCGCCTTTGGCAAGGTCGCGGACGCGGCCGATATAGGCCTGGCGCTCGGCGACGGAGATGACCCCGCGCGCCTGGAGGGTGTTGAAGATGTGGCTCGCCTTGATCGCCTGGTCGTAGGCGGGAAGCGGAAGGCCGCGTTCGATGCAGCGGCGGCATTCGTCGGCGGCGTCGCGGAAGCGGCGCAGCAGGCTCTCGGTGTCCGCGACCTCGAAATTGTATGCGCTGAATTCGACCTCGTTCTGAAGGAAGACGTCGCCATAGCTGACGCCCTCGTCATTGAAGGCGAGATCGTAGACGCTGTCGACGCCCTGGATGTACATCGCCAGGCGCTCGAGGCCGTAGGTGAGCTCGCCCGCCACAGGCTTGCAGTCGAAGCCGCCGACCTGCTGGAAATAGGTGAACTGGGTCACCTCCATGCCGTCGCACCAGACTTCCCAGCCGAGGCCCCAGGCGCCCAATGTCGGGCTTTCCCAATCGTCCTCGACGAAGCGGATGTCGTGGCGGGTGAAGTCGATGCCGATCGCCGATAGGCTGCCCAGGTAGAGCGACTGGAGATCGGGCGGGCTGGGCTTCAGGATCACCTGATATTGGTAATAATGGCCGAGCCGGTTCGGGTTTTCGCCGTAACGGCCGTCCGTCGGGCGGCGGGAGGGCTGGACATAGGCCGCCTTCCACGGGTTGGGCCCGAGCGCCCGCAGGGTCGTCGCCGGGTGGAAGGTCCCCGCCCCCATCTCGATGTCGTAGGGCTGGAGGATGACGCAGCCCTGCGCGCTCCAATAATCGTGGAGCGTGAGGATGAGCTTCTGGAAGCTGAGCGGCTGGGAAGCCAAAACGAGCCCTTCGCACGTGCAACAAGAGCCGTCGCTTTGGCGGAAGGCCAGCGAGGGGTCAAGCAAGCCGGAGCGGCTGAAATTCCGCATTTCAGTGTGGCCAAGCGGACCTTCCAACTCTATGGAAGCGGCCTTAAGTTTTTGGGGTTAGTGGGGAATTACGAAATCATGCTGAAGAAGAAGTTCATTGCGGCCGTGCTTGCCGCCGTCGCCTTGCCGGCCGCCGCGGGCGCCGAAGCGCTCCCGAACGTCAGCCCGGCAATGTGGGTGGTGAAGGATGCGGACACCACCATCTACATGTTCGGCACCTTCCATATGCTGGACGGCAAGCGCGACTGGTTCAACGACGAGGTGAAGACCGCGTTCGATGCGTCCTCCGAGCTGGTGCTCGAGACCCTGCTCCCCGAGAACCCGGCCGAGATGCAGCCGCTGATCATGAAATATGCGGTCGATCCCGCGGGCAAGACGCTCTCGCAGAAGCTGACGCCGGACGTGAAGGCGAAGCTCGATAAGGAGCTTTCGGCCGCCGGCCTTCCGCCGCAGGCGGTGGAGCCGCTCGAGCCCTGGTTCATCTCGATGACACTGGCGCAGCTCGGCGCGCAGAAGCTCGGCCTCAAGCCCGAGTTCGGGCCGGAGACGGTCCTCCGGGCCGTGGCCAAGGAGAAGGGCAAGAGCGTCGGCCAGCTGGAGACCGTCGAGTTCCAGATCGCGACCATGGACAGCGTTCCGGAGAGCGAGCAGGTGCTGGGCGTCAGCCAGACGATCGAGAAGATGGACGAGATGGGCAAGGCGTTCGGGCCGATGATCGACGCCTGGTCGAGCGGCAATGTTGAAGGTCTCGCCAAGATCACGAACGAGGGGATGGACAAGATGCCGGCCCTCCGGAAGGCGCTGTTCGTCGACCGCAACGCAAAGTGGGCGGACTGGATCGGGCAGCGGATGGAGAAGCCGGGCGTCGTCTTCATGGCGGTCGGCGCGGGTCACCTCGCCGGCCCCGACAGCGTCCAGGATTTCCTGAAGAAGAAGGGCCTGAAGGCGGTCAAGGTCGCCAGGTGATGCAAGGGCGGGAGCGCGGCTGATGAGGCCACGCTCCCGAACCCTTTCAAGGCTCCGGAGTTGAAGAGACGAATTCCGGAGATCGAGATGAAACTGTTCGCATTGGCGGCCGCGTCCGCGCTTTCCGCCTGCACCGCCGCCGGCGCCCCCGATGCGGGCGGAGCGGCCCCGAACGTTGCCGAAGCGATGTGCCGGATGGGCTTTCAGGCGATCCCGATGCGCTCGCTGATGAGCGGCCACCACATCGTCGAGGGAACGCTGAACGGGAAAGCGGCGACTTTCGCTGTCGATACCGGCGCCGGGATGAGCGTTCTCCACGCCCCCTACGGCGCCACCTATCTCGGCAAGGCGACCAGCACCGCCAGCGGGATCGCGATCGGCGCCGGCGGGCAGACCTCGCTGTCGCAATATCCGGTCCAGGAACTGACGATCGCCGGCTCCGCCACCGGCCTCAAGCACATCGTTGCAGTGGACATCGCGACGGTGGTGGAAGCGCTCCAGGGCATTGCGGGGAAGCCGATCCACGGCATCATCGGCCAGGACGTGATGCGCGCGCAGCATGCGCTGGTGGATGTCCAGCAGTCGGTCCTCTACCTGCGGCCGGCGGACGGGAAGGCGCCGGTCCGGACCGCAGCCGAATGCGCAAAAGCGGGTACCGCCAAGGGGGCGGACAAGGGACGCTGATTGTAAATCGGGGAAGCTGCGCCTATATCGCCCTTGCTGACGTCGCCTGCGACGGAATTTGACGCCTCGACGAGGCCCTCTTCCCTTTCACGCTACTCGCTCCGCCGCGCGATCCCGCGCCGCGAATGTTTCCGAGCCGTGGGAGGGTTTTATGGCCAAGGAAGAATTGCTGACCATGGAAGGGCAGATCGACGAGATCTTCCCGGACGGCCGCTTCGGCGTCATGCTCGACAACGAGCATCGGATCATCGCCTACACCGCCGGCAAGATGCGGAAATTCCGCATCCGCTCGGTGGTCGGGGACCGCGTCCACGTGGAGATGACGCCCTACGATCTGTCGAAGGGCCGGATCGTCTTCCGCGAAAGGACTCCGGGCCAAGGCACCGGCGTCCCGCGCCGGGCGGGGTTCAGGCGTTAGCGCCAACCCAGGATACGGCCATCGGCCGAAGGATTATATGAACGTACAGACCATGCGGCCCAGGCGGCCGAAACTATCCCTGCCGTTCGGCGGCAGGAATTCGAATGACGGCGCTCCCGGCGGGAGCAGCCAGAGCTGCCTTCCCGATCACGAACTGAGGCGCATCGTCGCCGGGATGATCGGCTAGGATAAAGGAGCCCTCTTTAAAAGGAGGGGCTTTTTCATTGGGCCCGCCGGTAGCGGTTACCCTTCCGAGTTGATCGTCCCCGAACAATAAACCGACGACTGGTAGAGCGGGTTGGTCGCTTCCTCGGAATGCGGATCGCTCTGCTGGCGCGAAAGTCGCTCCTGGACGGACGCCGCAACGAGCCCCCGCTGGCGGGCGACGATCCCGCCGAGCCGGCCCTCGGGCGCCGCTTCCTCCTCCGCCGGCGGACGCGAGAAGGCGGTGACGATCTTGCTCAGGAAGGCCTGCATTCGGTTTCTCCTTGAGCACCATTAGAGGCTTTGTTCGTGAAGAAGTCGCTAATGGCGCCCCTTGGAGGCGTGCGGCCTCCCCTTCCCTTGCCATTGCCGGACCGCTCCGCTACAGGCGCCGCTTCCCCGTTCATGGTCATCCCTGGAGGCGTGAGCGGCGGACGTTTGACCATTCCAAATTTGGAGACATGCACATGAGCGAACAGCTTACGCTGCCCGCTGAAGCGCGCGAACGGGCTGGCAAGGGAGCCTCCCGGGCAATGCGTCGCGAAGGCCGGGTACCCGCCGTCATTTACGGCAACAAGGAAGATCCGGTTGCGATCCACCTCGAGGAGAAGGCCCTCATCAAGATGATGAGCAACGGCCACTTCATGAACTCGGTGGTGATGATCGACATTGGCGGAGCGGCGACCCGCACGCTCCCCAAGGACGTCCAGTTCCACCCGGTGACCGATCGCCCGATGCATGTCGATTTCCTGCGCATTTCCGAGCACTCGCAGGTGACGGTGGCGGTGCCGATCCGCTTCGTCGGTGAAGAGGAATCGCGCGGTCTTCGCCGCGGCGGCGTGATCAACGCGGTCCGCCACGAGCTCGAGTTGGTCTGCGACGCGGCCGAGATCCCGGACGAGATCGAGATCAGCCTCGCCGGCCTCGACATCGGCGATTCGCTGCACATCTCTGCGGTGACGCTGCCCAAGGGCGTCGAGAGCGCGATCACCGACCGCGACTTCACGATCGCCACGATCGTCCCCTCCTCCGGCTCCGTGATGGAGGCCCAGGACGCCGCGACCGAGGCCGAAGTGCCCGCGGACGAGGTTCCGGCCACCGACGCGACGCGCGGCGACGAGGAAGAGGATCATCCTGCGCAGACGCAGGAATAAGGCCCCACAACTTGTCGTTCTTTTCCTGGCTCGGCTCCTTCCTCGGTTCGAAGCCGGTGGAGGTGCCGGGCCAGCCTCTTTTCGGTGAACTGACCGAGCATTGGGAGTTCGAACCGGTGCAGATCTGGGTCGGCCTCGGCAATCCCGGCGCGCAATATGCGATGCACCGGCACAATGTCGGCTTCATGGCAGTGGACGCGATCGCCGAAATCCACCGCTTCGAGCCGCCCAAGAAGAGCTTCAACGGCTGGGCGCAGCAGGGCCGGATCGGCTCCGCCCGCATCCTGCTCCTGAAGCCCGCAACCTTCATGAACGACAGCGGCCGTTCGGTTCGGGCGGCGATGGACTTCTTCAAGAAAGACGTGGGCGACGTGACCGTGTTCCACGACGAACTCGATCTCGCCCCGTTCAAGGTGAAGGTGAAAGTCGGCGGCGGTACCGCCGGCCATAACGGCCTCCGCTCCACCGAAGCCCATATCGGCAACGCCTTCCGCCGCGTCCGCCTCGGCATCGGCCATCCCGGCCACAAGGACCGGGTGACCGGCCACGTGCTCGGCAATTACGCCAAGGCCGAGACCGACCGCCTCGCCGACATGCTCGGCGCCGTCGCCGCCGAAGCCGAATGGCTCGCCGCCGGCGATGACGCCCGCTTCATGAACGAAGTCGCGCTAAGGCTGCAGGACTGATCGCAGCGCAAGAGTGGTCGGCTTAAACCCCGCCAATCCAGTCTCTCATCCCCACGTTCGCGAAGCATCCGCCAGACGGCGAGCATCGGCTAGGCTGCGAAGCTCGCAGCGCGTGAAAATCGGATATCCCGGCTTCAGCGCAGGACGAGGTAAAGCGCCGTCCCCAACGCAAGCATGAAGGCAAAACAGCCCCACGGGGGTATCCGAGTTCCGAACCGGTCGCCGAAGGGGTCATGCTCCTGCCAGAACTCGCTCTCGATCTTCCACACCTCCGCCACCAGTGCCTCAACGGACGCATTTGCCTCCGCGTTACGACCGCTCTGCTCCAAATATTGCAAGAGGAGCACCCTGAGCTCATCAGGTCTCTCAAGCTCGCCGGTGGGCTCTATGACCACTTGGCCTTCTATAGCGCGAACGCTGTATGGCTCGCCACGTGGGCCGTAAGCAGCCGGGTATTCGCCGTTCTCCACATCGATGGCTTCAAGATCCCGCTCGGCGGCAGTGGCGGAGGGAAATACCAGCAAAGGCTCGTCGGCAGCCACAAACAGTGCGGCCTCTGGGACCGTCGTGGAGGAATAGTCGAACTCGTCTGCGCTGGCGCTCACGCTTCAGTTGTGCCGCCGGTAGCGAACGTCCGCAATGGGTGGAAAGCGGACGTTAAATGCAATCGCCGGTCGAGCAGACTGCAAGCAGCCCAAGGAATGGAATGATAGGGGCGGCGACGATTGTGTATGCCACGCCGACCCAAATCAGCATACGGCGCTCCCAGCCCGACGACAGCAAAGCCGCCATTCCTATTGCCCACACGCCCAACATGGATGCGTAGCCAATCATCGGCGAGCGAGAAGCAAATGCCCCCATCTGCGCCAGCACCAGCAGGAACAGGGGCGGTGCTAGAACCATGGCTGCGATGGTGCGGACTGTTCTTGCCATGAAGACGGATTGGCGGACGCGGCGAATGTCCGCAATGGGTCGAAAGCGGACATTGGTCCAGGACGGGAATAGGGTTCCACCTGCCATCTATCATCCGCCGAAGGACGGCTGGCGATTGTTCCGGGAGGCACTGGTGGAACGGCGGCAAGTGCGCCCAGCCTTCCCGCCAGATGTTTAAGGCCCACCACCTGCCAATCTCCCTCGGCGTGATTGTCTCCGCCGCAAGTAAGATGCAGGTCGCCGTCCTCATCGTGGCAGAGCGCGAGGATAGGTGCTCCGTCCAAGACCTGCCGACAGGTCAAAGTAGCCTTGTGCTCATCGAAAAAGTAGCCGGCAAAACAATCAATGGGCCAGCTTACCCGGTGGCTGAACGTCCGCAACGGGCGAAAAGCAGACATTTCGCCTCAACGCATTGGACGCCGCTCTACTGCTTACCTTCGGGCACGGCGAACGCCTCGTTTCCGATGAACGCGAAGTCTGCATCGCCCCGCGCGGATGCGAACGCTATCACTGCCATCAGGTTGGAATACCGTTTGTCGAAGTCTCTGAAGTTCGGGTGACTTCTTGGCGGATCGAAGACGATTGCCACACCCGAAACTCTGAGGCTGGACCTTGGCATCCGCCCGCTGTGCCGCTCCAGCGCCTCAGCGTATAGCTCTAAGTTGGCGTAGCTCTTCCGATCCGGAAAGTCTGCGAGAAGCCCGCGCTTCTTCAACTCCGCTGTCGCACTCTCCAGCATCTGCGGACGCAACAGTTCGGCTTCGAAGTCCGAATATGCCTTTTGCATGCTGCCCTCAGCGAAGCTCACGATTCCGTGCTCAGCCGCTTGCCGTATGCATGGGAAGTGATCCTTCCTCGCGCCAGCAGCGGGCGTGATCACAATCTCGATGCTTTGGAGGTCGTCCTCATATCTAACAGTGAAGCCACTTGTGCTGAGTCCGCACGCGATAAGGCGCTGCTCGATCACTTGCTCGTGTGCTGGGGGAGGCGTGGCGTCAATCGTCATGCCAAGCAGCCTGCGCCCCTACAGCAATGTCCGCAATGGGTCGGAAACAGACATTCGTGGGCTGCGACGTTAGACGGAGCCGCTGCCGAGCAGCCCCGATCAGCTGTAGAAGATGTGGGTGCCGATCTGGGCGAAGCGGGTGAGGCGGCGGCCCCAGCTCGGCGCGACGTAATTGGCGTGATACCAGAGAACGTTCGGAGCGATCTGCGTGGCGAGGCGCTTGCGGGCGATCTCGGCAATGGCTTGCGACCGGTGCCAGAGCGGGTTCTTCTTATCGAGCGCCGGGAACTTGCCGCCGCGGATGAAGGAGAATTGCGCCGGCTGGGTGACGACGCCGCAGATCGTGCTCGGATAGACCCCCGAAGCGGCGCGGTTGAGGATCACTTCGGCGACGGCGAGCTGCCCCTCGAGCGATTCGCCGCGTGCTTCGAAATAGACGGCCTTGGCGAGGCAATCCTGCTCCGCATCCTGGTTGCCATAGTCGACGAAGGAGATGACCAGGTCCCGGAGCGGGCGCGGCTTGGGAGCGGTAGCGGCCTGCGGAGCCGGCGCGGGCGCCTGGGCGGCCGGCGCTGCGAGGGGAGCGGTGACTTGCGGAAGCTGGGCTTCGGGAGCCGCCGCCACTTCGGCTTTCACCGCGGCGACCGGGATCTGCGAATCTTCTGCCATGGCAGGAGCGGCGAAGGTGGCAAGCATCGTCAACGCCGCGGCAACGCCGCCGGCTCGCAGAAAACCGAGCATTCAATCTCTTGTCTGTGCGGTCGATCGATCGTTGATCGGATGAGCCCGATCTGATCTTTCCCCCGACTTGCGCGCCGCCGGCTCCTTGCCCGCGGCCCCCGCTCACTTGATGTGCTGCAACGGGGATGACTTTCACCGACCGATGAGTCAACGAACCGGGCGGGATTCAGCGGTGGATGGTTGGCAGGTTGAGACGGAATGAGGGAACTTCCGCATTAATTCACATTATCAACCACTTGCGTAAATACATTGCCGCGACGGTGCCCCCGGCGGAGTCGCGCTGCCGCTCCTTTTCCGCTAGCTCGGGCGGGTGAACGTCCGCTCGCTCTTCGCCACCCGCTTTTATGACGCGCAAATTCAACAGGTTGCGCTGATCGACGAGCTGGAGGATGCTTGCCGGGGTCTTGCGGAGGAGGATCAGGCGGGCCGCGCATGGTCGCGGGAGCATGGTTACCGCGGCTACACCTCCTACGCCTCGCTTAACGATTTGCCGAGCCGCGATCCGCGCTTCGCCGACCTGGCTCGGCTCCTCAACCGGCACGTCGCCGCCTTCGCCGCAGAGTGCGCGATGAACCTCGGCGGGCGGCGGCTGAAGCTCGACAGCCTGTGGGTGAACGTCCTGAAGCCGGGGGGCGCGCATTCCGGGCACATCCACCCCCATAGCGTCGTCTCCGGCACCGTCTACGTCGCCGTTCCGCCGGGATCGGGCGCGTTGAAGCTCGAGGACCCGCGGCTGCCGATGCTGATGGCCGCCCCTCCCCGCTTGGTGGACGCACCCGAGGACCTGCTCACCTTCGTCTACGCCGAGCCGAAGCGGGGCAGCCTCTTCCTCTGGGAAAGCTGGCTCCGCCACGAGGTCGTGCCCGGCACCGGAAAAGGCGAGCGGATCAGCATCAGCTTCAACTACCGGCTGTAGCGGCCGCGGGAGGGGGACGGAATGAGCGTGAATCAGGGTTCCGGGCACGTCCCGCAGTGACGGCCGCCGTCCCCGGACCCTGCGACGGCGGCATCGCGGCGGCCGCGGAGGCCAGGCCCTCCGCTCCGAAGCGGATGACGCTGATCGCCTCCATCCTCGCCTCCTCGCTCGCCTTCATCGACGGCTCGGTCGTGAACGTGGCGCTGCCGGCGATCGGCTCCGACCTGGGAGCGGAGGCGGCTGGCCTGCAGTGGATCGTCAACGCATACTTGCTTCCGCTGAGCGCGCTGCTGCTGCTCGGCGGCGGCGCCGGCGACAAGTTCGGGCGGCGGCGCCTGTTCATCGGCGGGATTGCTCTCTTCGCCGTCGCTTCGTCGCTGTGCGCGGCGGCCGCCACCCTCCCCCTCCTGCTCGCTGGGCGGGCGCTGCAGGGCGTCGCCTCGGCAATGCTGATGCCGAACAGCCTGGCGCTGCTCGGAGCGGCATTTGCGGGCGCGGCGCGCGGGCGGGCGATCGGCACCTGGGCCGCAGCCGGTGCGATCGCCGGCGCGCTAGGGCCGCTGCTCGGCGGCTGGCTGGTCGAGGCCGTGGGCTGGCGGGCGATCTTCCTCATCAACCTGCCCCTCTGCGCCGGCGCGATCTGGCTGGGATGGCGCTACGTGGCGGAAAGCCGGGAGGAGACGCAGGTGCCGCTGGATTGGCTCGGCGTCCTGGTGGCCACGCTTGCACTGGGCGCGCTCACCTGGGGCCTCACGGTTCTTTCCGGCGGAGGGAGCGGCATCGGCGGCGGCTGGACCGCGACGATGCTGGGGCTGGGAGCGATGCTTTTGTTCGTGCTGATCGAGCGGCGGCGGGGCGACCGCGCAATCATGCCGCTGGCGATGTTCGGGACGGCGAGCTTCGCCGGCCTCACCATCCTCACCTTCTTCCTCTATGCGGCGCTGGGCGGGCTGTTCGTGCTGCTGCCCTATGTACTGATCGAGCTTCGGGGCTATTCGCCGGTCGCCGCTGGCGCGGCGCTGCTGCCGCTGCCGGCGGTGATCGGTCTCGGCTCACGGATGATGGGCGCGGTCGCGGCGCGCACCGGGCCGCGCCTGCCGCTGACGATCGGGCCGCTGGTGGTTGCCGCCGGCTTCGCCCTGGCGACCCGGATCGGCGAAGGCACGTCCTATTGGGCCGACGTGCTGCCGGCCGTGCTGGTGATCGCGATCGGGATGGCGGGCGCGGTCGCGCCGCTGACGACGGCGGTGATGGCATCGGTGGACGGCGACCATGTCGGCACCGCCAACGGCTTCAACAGCGCCGTCGCCCGGACCGGAGGCCTCATCGCCACGGCCTTGCTGGGATCGGTGCTGGCGGCGCGGGGCGAGGCGCTGGCGCACGCGTTCGACGCTGCGGCGCTGGTCGCGGCCGGTGCCGCGGCCGTTGCCGGCCTTGCAGCGCTGATCCTGCTCCGCCCGGCCGAGATGCGGACGCCTCAGGCCGAGGGTTCGGACTCGTAGAATTCGACCTGCATGGACATCAGGCCGAGCGGCTCGACAAGGTGGGTCTGCTCCGGCCGGATGAGCCCCGGCGCGGCGGGCGTCAGCATGCGCTCGGGGGTGCCGTCGGCGTAGCTCAGCCGCAGCCGCCCCTCCAGCACGCGGACGAGGCCCCAGACGCCGGCCTTCGTCCGATGCTCCCGCCTCAGCCCGGCGGGGAGCGTGTCCTGGTCGAAGACCGGCGTCACCTTGTAGGGCTCGGCCATTGCTCAGGCGGCGAGGCGGATGCCGCTCTCGTGCGGCGGCGAGGGAGCGATCTTGCTTTCGTCGACCTGAAGCCCGGCAAGCTCGTCAGCGAAGCCGTGATTGACGTCGCGGTGGTGCGCCTCGTCGGCCCGGACGACCAGCACCACGTCCCGAAGCGTCGCCTCCTCCGGCAGGCTCCAGTAGCGCCTGGCGATCAGCGGCGCAGGAACATTGGGGCTCCGGCCTTCGTCGATCTCCCGGAGGTAAAGTGTGTAGCTCAGCACCGCTTCCTCCTCGAAATAGCCGACGACGCGGTGCGCGGTGCGGGCGCTGACGAGGTAGAGCGCGAAGAAGGCGAGGTAGAACACCCACTGCACGCCCATGATCACGAGCCGCTCGAACAAGGTGGGTTTGGCGACCTCGATGAAAGTCATGAGGTGCATGCGCTCATTCTCCGCCTCGTCCATCAGCGTGCGGATCCAGCCCCGGTCGTCGCACATGCGGCGGAGGCACTTCAGGTGGTTGATCGTGGCCCCGACCATTCCCGGAACCGCGGCGACGGTCTCGAGGACGATCGCGCGGTGGCCGTAGCGCTTGGCGAAGAAGGTATCGGCGCAGAAGCGGAGCGCCTTGGTGAAGCCGTAGGCGATCCGGTCTGAGACGCCGCGGGGGCTGTGGTGGACGGTCAGATCGACGAATGGAGCGGACATTTCTTGTCTCCTTTCAAGCAGCTGCGCGAGGCCCTTCAGGGGCGATGCGAAAATACAGAGCGAGCTTCAGGCTCTCGGCGATGCGCTCCGCCTTTTCGATGATTGCGGCGGCATCGGGTGGGGCGAGCGTCTCCCGCGCCGTCTCCCGCCAGAGCTCCAGCCAGCGGTCGAACATGGCCGGTTCGATCCATTTGGCCTGCCGCATGTGCGCCGCGACGGGGTTGCCCTTGTAGCGGCCGGAGGTGAGCATCACCGAGGACCAGAAGGCGCCGAGCTTTTCGAGATGCTCCGGCCAGTCGTCGACCGCCCGCCCGAAGACGGGACCGAGCACCGGATCGAGCCGCACCTTCGCGTAGAAGGCATCGACCAGGGTCTGGAGACCGGCCTCGGTCACGGCAGGATCCAGAGGCCGGCGAGGCCGATGGCGAGGATCGCAGCGGTGAGCAGCACCGGCACGACGAAGATCTGCGCGAGCGCGGAGCCCCCGGACATCCGGCCGGTGTGGGTGTCGATGCCCCGTGCCATGAAGCGCCGGAGGTCGGGCCGGCGCGCAGGGTCCTTCTCGACCGCGAAGAAGAGGCGGGGAACGCCGAGGAACATCGCCACGTAGAAGCCGCTGATCGCGATCATGAACCGCGCCTCGCCGCTGCCGCCCATGGTGAGGAAGAAGATCGCGATCAGGCCCGCATAGACGGCGACGATCGCCCGCCCGACCGCCGTGGGCACGTCGGGCGCCGCCGAAGCGGGCCGCTGGTCGAACTCGCCGATCGGCGGCTGGATGGAGGTATCGGGCTGCGGCCAGATCTCGGCCGCATCGATGATGTCGAAGCTTTCCCTGAGCTTCACCTGCTCGTGACGCATGGTGTTTCTCCCCTTGCCCTACGACTCGCTTAATCATGTACCATAGATGCATCTATTCTGCTGCTGTAAAAGATGCAAGGAGAATACATGTATGTTGCTGCTGCCGATCGCTGCCGGAGAATGACGTGAAGCTCACCCGATACACCGACTATGCGCTGCGCGTGCTGATGCACCTGGCCGCGCGGCCGGAGCGGCTCTCCTCGATCGGCGAGATCGCGCGGGCCTATGCGATCTCGCAGAACCATCTGATGAAGGTGGTCCACGACCTCAGGAAGGCCGGCTACGTCGCCGCCGTGCGGGGGCGGAGCGGAGGCATCCGGCTTGCGCGTCCGCCTTCGGAGATCAATGTCGGCGAGGTGGTGCGGCACACCGAGGAAGGTTTCGACCTCGTCGATTGCGGCTCGTGCATCATCGCCCCCGCCTGCGGCCTCACCGGAGTGCTGGGCGAGGCGCTCAGGGCCTTCATGCACACGCTCGACCGCTACACGCTCGCCGATCTCGTCGCCGACCGCACGGAGGCTTTGCTCAGGAGCTTCGGCGTGCCCGTTCCGGCCTTGGCCGAACCGGCGCCTTAGCTAGCGCGCATAGTCCTCGCAGTTCGGATCCTTCACCACCCGCGCGCGGTAGAGGCCCCCGGCGGCGGGGGTGAGCTCGATCGCCTGCGAGGTGAGATAGGTGCCCTTCAGCGCCTGCTCGTCCATGCAGAGCCGCATGCGGCCCTTCACCGAACGCAGCGGGCGGAAGCTGCGGGCGAAATCGCCAGATGCCTCGGTGACCTGAAGCGCTCCATCTTCCCACTTGAAGGTCTGCCGCCCGAACTGCCGCAAGGTCTTCTTCTTAGGGCCCGCTTCGGAGCGGAGCGAGTTAGGGAAGGTCGACAGGTCGAGCCCCTCCACCGCCTTCTGGACGGCGGCGCGCGGCGGAACGGCGGCCTGCGGCGCTGCGGCGGCTGCGAGCAAAATCAGCATCAAAGACATAAGCTTCCCCTCCTCGATTTGAGCAGAGGCTAGCGCTTCCCGGCCCGCCCCGCTAGGCGCAGCCGGAGTTTTTCACGAGGAGCGTTCAGTGGGTTTTCGGTGCGGGATCGTGGGGCTGCCGAACGTCGGCAAATCCACCCTTTTCAACGCGCTGACCGAGACGGCGGCGGCGCAGGCGGCGAACTATCCCTTCTGCACGATCGAGCCGAACGTCGGCCGCGTCGCGGTGCCGGACCCGCGGCTCCAGCAGATCGCCAAGGTCGCCAAGAGCGCCAGCATCATCGAGACGCAGCTCGAATTCGTCGATATCGCCGGCCTCGTCCGCGGCGCCTCGACGGGCGAAGGCCTCGGCAACCAGTTCCTCGGCAACATCCGTGAGGTGGACGCCATCGTTCACGTGCTTCGCTGCTTCGAAGGCGGCGACGTGACCCACGTCGAGGGCCGGGTCGATCCGATCGCGGACGCCGAGACCGTCGAGACCGAGCTGATGCTGGCAGATCTCGAAAGCCTCGAGAAGCGCGTTCCGAACCTCGCCAAGAAGGCACAGCAGGGCGACAAGGAAGCGAAGGTGCAGGCGAGCGTGCTCGGCCAGGCACTGGAGCTGCTGAGGGACTCGAAGCCGGCGCGGCTCACCGAGCCCAAGGACGCGGAGGAGAAGCTCGCTCTGGACCGGGCGCAGCTGCTGACCGCCAAACCGATCCTATACGTCTGCAACGTCGATGAGGGCGACGCTGCCACCGGCAACGCGCACAGCGCGCGCGTTTTCGAGAAGGCCGCCGCCGAGGGCGCCAAGGCGGTGGTGATCTCGGCCGCGATCGAGGCGGAAATCGCGACCATGCCGCAGGAGGACCGGGCCGAATTCCTTCGCGACCTGGGCCTCGAGGAAACCGGCCTCAGCCAGATCATCCGCGCCGGCTACGACCTCCTCCACCTCATCACCTTCTTCACCGCGGGCCCCAAGGAAGCGCGCGCCTGGACGGTCGAGAAGGGCTCCAAGGCGCCGCAGGCCGCGGGCGTGATCCACACCGACTTCGAGCGCGGCTTCATCCGCGCGGAGACGATCGCCTTCGACGATTATGTGCAGTTCGGCGGCGAAGCGGGCGCCCGGGACGCCGGCAAGCTCCGCTCCGAAGGC
>NZ_DASVUE010000233.1:0-4277 GCF_036387215.1 Allosphingosinicella sp.
CCAGCCGACATCAAGCGGCTGATGCGGAGCGGCAGCCGCAGCGTGCGCGGCCTCGCGGTCGCGGGGATGCCGCACGGCTCGCCTGGGATGGAAACGCATGGCGATCACAAGCAGCCCTACAAGGTGATCGCGTTCGCGGCGAACGGCCGCCGGTCGGTATTCGCCTCCCACGGTTGAGCGGGATGACCGACACTCCCGCCTCGATGACCTATGGCGGCTATCTGGCGCTGGATCAGCTCCTCACCGCCCAGCACCCGATCTCGGCCCACCATGACGAGCTGCTGTTCGTCATCATCCACCAAACCAAGGAGCTGTGGCTCAAGCAGATCGTCCACGAGCTTCGGCTGTCGAAGGCGCTGATCCGATCCGATTCGCTGATCCAGGTGCACAAGAGCCTGTCCCGCGTCTCCCGGATCCAGGCGGTGATGACGCTGAGCTGGGACGTGCTCGCGACCATGACTCCGGCCGATTATTCAAGCTTCCGCGAGGTGCTGGGATCGAGCTCCGGGTTCCAGTCGGCGCAGTTCCGGGAATTCGAATATCTGCTGGGGCTGAAGGACGGCGGCCATCTGCGCTTCCAGGAAGAGGGGAGCGGCCCCTATGCGGCGCTGATGGATGCGCTTCACCAGCCCAGCCTGTGGGACGAAGCCAATGCCGCGCTGGCACGCGCGGGCTTCCCGCTGCCGGCGGCGGCGCTCGATCGCGACTGGAGCGAGGCCTACGCTCCCAAGGCCGAGGTCGAATCGGCCTGGGCCGAAGTGTACCGGGACACCGAGCGCTGGTGGCCGCTCTACCAGCTCGCCGAGAAGCTCGTGGACGTTGACGACGCCCTCGCCGGCTGGCGGCACAAGCATGTGGTGACGGTCGAGCGGATCATCGGCCTCAAGCGGGGAACCGGCGGCACCAGCGGCGTGGCCTATCTCCAGAGCACGCTGGCAAAGCGCGCCTTCCCTGAGCTCTGGTCGCTTCGAACCAGCCTCTGACCGGCTAACGCGGCGGCTGCACCGCGCTTCGCCTGAGCTCGGCCACCGTTTCCGCAACCGCACGTTCCCGGGCGGCGAGGCTTGGGTGGCGATTGAACAGCTTCGGCGTCGGGATGGGATCGTAGGTCCGGTAGAGCCGTCGCCAGAACGGGATCGCGGCATTGAGATCGTAGCCGGAAGACCAGGCCAACTTCAGCCCGAGGCCGTCCGCCTCCTCCTCCGTCGCCCGCACCCGCGCGGCATTCTTGCCGAAATTGGCGAGGAAGCCCTTCGGCACCTTCTCCTCTTCCAGGCGCGCCGGGTGGCCGAGGATGTTGTGCGCCGCCTCGTGGCCAAGCACGACCGCAAGCTCGTCGTCGCTCCTCACGAAGTTCAGCAGCCGGGTGGTCATGATGACGGTCCGTCCGTCGGCGAAGGCGTTCGCCTGATTCGAGCGGGCGAGCCGGGCGCGGACCGGGCATCCCAGCTCGCGCTGCAGTTCCAGCACGAGCTCCCGGCCCTCGCGGAGCACCTTCAGCCGGGCCGGGCCGACTCGCAGCTGATCCTCGACCAGCGTCTCCACCCCGGCAGCGGCCGTGCGCCACTTCGCCCCGGCGCGGGCGAGGGACTCGCCTGTGGGAAGTGCAATGCCGTTGATCGAGAGCAGCACATCGCCCGCCAGCAGGCCCGAACGAGCAGCGGGGCTGCCGCTGACGACGGAGAGGATCCCGGGCCCGCGGTCCACCCCGTAAAGCCTCACCGCTTCGGCGCGGTTAAGACCCTCATATTCGGGCAGATAATGGAGAAACATCCCCGTCAGCGGGAGCAGCGCGGGGCAATGCTGCCGGCCGGACGCAGCCAGACGGTAGGCGACTTCGTGGACCCGGTAATCGGCCGCGCGAAGGTAAGTACCCTGCTCGGCAGCTTCCGGCGGCGCGGCCTGCGCGGCAACGCCCGGACCTGCCAAAGCCGCCAGAAAGGCCACGAAGCGCAAGATCGGCTGGAAAGCTCTCACATCAGTTTCGCAAGGATTCAGTACGAACGAAAGCAGCCGGATGAATCGAAATCCACCCGGCTGCTTTCTTCAAATCAGCAAGCGCGAAACGCCGCCGGGCGATCAGCCCGGGCTCTTGCCGATCTTGTTCTTCTTGCCATGCGTCGCGGCCAGGATGCCGAGGATGATGGCGATGATCGCGATCAGCGGAATGATGAAGCCGCCGCGGATCTGGCTGCCGTCGACCGACTCACCGGCCGGAGCGACTTCAGATGCGCGAGCCGTAGCAGCCGCACCGTTGGATGCGGCAACCGCCGGCGTTGCCGAGAGGGCAACGGCCGTGACCGCAGCAATGAATCCCTTGAAAACCACGTCAGCTTCTCCCTTCGTACTCAAACTTGTATCGAATTTCGGCACCTCACTATCGGAGGCATCCGAAACTGTCTACCCCGAATTGGCGGCCTCGAACAGCATGTTCATTAGCCAAACCAGGTTGACGAACTCTGAAGCCCGGAAACGCCTGCAATTCAAGAATAGTTCATCGCCTTTCGAACAATCTGGAGGGCAGTTGCCAATCGGCAACGCCGCTTTTATCGCCGCGGAGAGTCGCTCGTGCGGGAAGAGCGGCAAAATCCAAGGATTTACGTGGCTTCGGGGGGTTCGGCACAGATGCGTTCACGGCTTCCCGCCCTGCTCCTCCGAGCCATTGCGGCCGCGGCCTTGCTCTTCCTGCACCCTGCCGCGGTGCTCGCCGCGGTTCGCGTCTCCTTCTATTCGCACGAATTCGGCGCGAATTTCCCGCACGCTTTCATCACCTTGGAAGGCGTCGACGACCGTACGGGACACAAAATCAACGCCAACTATGGCTTTACAGCAACACAGATCAGCCCCGCGATCCTGCTCGGTGCAGTGGGGGGCGAGGTCTTCTCCCGGGAGCCGGCGAAGGAAGCCGGCTATATCGCCGCCAGCGACCGGCACTTCAGCTTCGCGCTCAGCGATGCGGAGTATGACGCTCTCTTAGCGCGGATCGAGAAGTGGCGGGGTCTGAAGCAGCCGTCCTATGACCTCAACAAGCGCAATTGCGTCCATTTCGTCGCGGACATGGCAGCCGCGCTCGGCATGGCGGCCGACACTCCGAAGGCGCTGATGAAGAAGCCCCGCTCCTATACGGAGCATCTCACCCGTACGAACCTCGACTGGCTGAAGGCGCGCGGGGCGGAGATCCTGCGCCAGCCGCCGAAGTAGGACGGTTTCCCCGCCGCGCTTGACTTTGTGGTAGGCATTTCGTGTTAGCGAGCCGGTGCTCCGGGGGGACGCATCCTTCCATCAAACCTGCCGCGGACAACATGAACCCGACTGACAATCAGCGAATCATCGTGATCGGCCTCGGCTATGTCGGGCTCCCGCTCGCCGTGGCGCTCGCCCGAAGCTTCAACGTCACCGGCCTCGATATCGACGCCCGGCGGGTGGAGGAGCTGCGCGCGGGCCGCGACCGCACCAACGAGGTCGAGGCGGGGGCCCTGCTCGGCTCCGCACTCGAGATCACATCGGATCCGGCGAGCTGCCACGGCGCCGATGTCTACATCGTCACCGTGCCAACGCCGGTGGACGAGGCCAAGCAGCCGGACCTCCGCCCGGTGATCGGCGCCACCAAGGCGGTCGCGAAGATGCTCGATCCGGCGAGAAAGCCGATCATCGTCTACGAAAGCACCGTCTATCCGGGCGTGACGGACGAGATTTGCGGGCCGCTGATCGAGCAGGATTCAGGCCTTGTCCGCGGCCGCGACTTCTTCCTCGGCTACTCGCCCGAGCGCATCAATCCGGGCGACCGCGAGCACACCGTCGACCGGATCGTGAAGGTCGTCGCCGGCGAGAACGAGGCGGTCACGGAGCGGCTTGCGGACCTCTACGGCAAGGTGACCAGCGCCGGCGTGTTCCGCGCCCGCTCGATCAAGGCCGCAGAGGCGGCCAAGGTGATCGAGAATGCCCAGCGCGACATCAACATCGCCTTCATGAACGAGATCACGCAGATCTTCTCGAAGCTCGACATTTCGATCTGGGACGTGCTCGACGCCGCCGGGACCAAGTGGAACTTCCTCCGCTTCCAGCCGGGCCTGGTCGGCGGGCACTGCATCGGCGTCGATCCTTATTATCTCAGCTACCGCGCCCAGCAGCTCGGGCAGGATCCGCAGGTCATCCTCTCCGGCCGCTCGATCAACGACAAGATGGGCAGCTGGGTCGCCGACCAGCTCCACACCCGCCGCCGCAAGACCGGCAAGGCGCTCGTCATGGGGCTCACCTTCAAGGAGAATGTCCCCGAC
>NZ_DASVUE010000234.1:0-6747 GCF_036387215.1 Allosphingosinicella sp.
GCGGCGATCGACGAGCAGGTGTACGAGCGCGCGCGGCTGGGCTTCCAATATCGCTACGAGGGCCTGCGGGTCCCCGACGATGAGCAGCAGGGCGGGCCGGACGATCTCCTCACCGCCTTTGCAGACCTCATGTCCAGCGAGCCGATGCTGGACATGCTGCGCGCAGTGACCGGCCACCACGACCTCACCTTCACCGACGGCCACGCCACCTCCTATGGGCCCGGCGACTTTCTCACCTGCCACGACGACGATGTGGCGGGGAAGAACAGGCTTGCGGCCTACGTCTTCGGCGTCACGCCGGCATGGCGGCCCGAATGGGGCGGACTGCTGCTGTTCCACGGCGACGACGATTCGACCGTCAGCGGCAACGTCCCCCGCTTCAATTCGCTCGATCTGTTCGCGGTGCCGCAGCGGCACAGCGTCTCGCTGGTCACTCCCTCCGCACCGCGCCGCCGATACGCCGTGACCGGGTGGCTGCGGAAGGGCGAGCGGGAGTAAGCCGCACTAGCTCCGCTCCCGATCCGGATTTATGGTCCGGCTCTTCAAGGGGGAGGGAATCATGGGAACAGGAGCATGGGTCGCGATCGCGGTCCTCGCCGTCGTCGCGCTTTATGCGGCCGTCGTCTACAACCGGCTGGTGCGGCTTCGGGCTCTTGTGAAGGAGGGGTTCAGCGGCATTACGGTGCAACTTCGACGCCGCGCCGACCTCATTCCCAACCTCGTCAGCACCGTTGAAGGCTATGCCACGCACGAGCGCGGCGTGCTGACGGAGGTCACAGCGCACCGTACCGACCCGATGAAGGCGCGCGGCGTCGCCGAGACGGCGCAGGCGGACAATGCGTTCAGCGGGATGCTTGGGCGGCTGATGGCGGTCGCGGAGGCCTATCCAGACCTCAAGGCCGACGACAATTTCCGGCAGCTGCAGGACGAGCTTGCCGAGATCGAGGAGGAGCTGCAGGGCGCCCGCCGCTATTACAATGCGACGGTTCGCGACCTCAACACCCGCGTCCAATCCTTTCCAGACGTGGTGCTGGCGCGGCCCATGGGCTTTTCCGAAGAGCCCTTCTACGCCGACGACGACGCGTCGATCCAGTCGGCGCCGCGGGTACGCTTCGGCGCCGGCGCCTGACCATGCACAGGCTGGTGCTCGCCCTCCTCGGGGCGCTGGCGCTCGTCCTTCCGGGTGCGGCCGATGCCGAGGAGCGGATCCTCCGCTTCCTCAGCGACGTCAGCGTCGAGCGCGACGGCACGCTCGCCGTCACCGAGACGATCCGGGTCCGGTCGGAAGGCGATCAGATCAAGCGCGGCATCTACCGCGACTTTCCAACCCGCTATGCCGATCGCCAGGGGCGCAAGCTCCGGGTCGGTTTCGATGTGCTCGGCGTGGAACGCGACGGCCGGGCGGAGCCGTTCGAAGTCGAATCGATCGACAATGGTGATCGCGTGCGGATCGGCGATGCCGAGGTGCTCCTTCCGCCGGGCGAACACGAATATGTGATCCGCTACCAGACGACGCGGCAGCTCGGCTTCTTCAAGGGCTATGATGAGCTCTACTGGAACGCGACCGGCACCGGCTGGGCCTTCCCGATCGACGTCGCCGAAGCGCGCATCCGCCTTCCGGAGCCCGCCCGTTTCGGCAACCGCGCCTTCTACACCGGCCCGCAAGGCTCCACGGACCGCTATGCCGAGGTCGTGTCGGAGGCGCCGGGCGAGATCGTCTTCAGGACGACTGCGCCGCTCGGGCCTCAGGAAGGGCTCACCGTGGCGGCGGCATGGCCGAAAGGAGTGGTCGAAGCGCCCGCTCCGCGATCGGCGAACAGCCTCTGGCTGCAGGACAATGTGCCGGTTGCCGCGGCCCTGCTCGGGCTGCTCGGGATCGCCGGATATTATTTCTACGCCTGGAGGAAGGTTGGGCGCGGGCCGGATGCGGGCCCCATCGTGCCGCTTTTCTCCCCGCCCGACGACATGTCACCAGCCGCGATGCGCTACGTCTCCGAGATGGGAAGCTATGACGATCGCACCTTCGCCGCGGCTTTGGTCGATCTTGGCGTCCGGGGGCGGCTGCGCCTGGTCGAAGGCGAGAAGAAGTGGCTCAGCCGACCCGACACTACGATCGAGAAGACCGGAGGTGACGAAAGGCTCCCGAAGCCGGAAGCTTCGATGTTCGGAAAGCTCTTCGAAGCCGGGGAGAGCGTGCTGATGGACGATGCCAATCATTCGATCTTCAGCGCGGCCAGGTCCGCCCTGCACGAAGAGCTGCAGAAGGCCTATGACGGCAAGCTCTTCATCCACAACCGCGCATGGGCGGCGGCAGGCATCCCCTTGCTGCTCGGAGCCATGTGGCTCGCGGCGATCGCGATCATCGCCACCGATCCCGAACTTCCGGACCGGAACGGGAGCCTCGCCATTGGCGGGGTCACGGTGGTCCCCGCCATCCTGGCCTATCTCTGCTACCGGCTGACGAAGCGGCAAGGCACGGCCGCGCGCGTTCTCGGCTGGCTGGGTGCGGCCTTGTTCGCGCTTGCCGCTCTGGCCCTTGCCGCCGTCACCTGCATCCTCGCTGCGGAGAATGAGCGGCTGCTTCCGCTCGTCATCCCCTTCGCCGCGATCCCGCTGATGATGTCCGGCTTCTGGTGGATGTCGGCCCCCACGAGGACTGGGCGCGAGGTGATGGATCGCATCGCTGGCTTTCGGCAGTACCTGTCGATCACGGAGGAGGAGCGGCTGGAGACGATGCATCCGCCGGAGAAAACCCCGCAATTGTTCGAGCGTTACCTGCCGCACGCAATCGCGCTCGATGTGGAGAACGCCTGGGCGTCGCGCTTCACCAGCGTGCTCGCGGCCGCGGGAGCGGCGGGGCAGACGGGGAGCATGGGCTGGTATTCCGGGCACAGCAGCCCGTGGAACGACGTCGACGATTTCGTCGACCGCGTCGGCTCCTCGCTCAGCAGCAGCGTCTCCTCCGCCTCGACCGCTCCGGGCTCGAGCAGCGGATCGGGGGGCGGCGGCTCTTCAGGCGGGGGTGGCGGCGGCGGAGGCGGCGGCGGCTGGTGAGGCGGGTCGCCGGAAGAGCAGGATCGGCTCTCCGTTATAGATCGCCTCCTCCCGAACGCTGAAGCCGGACCTCGCGGCAAGGCGGATCGAAGCCTCGTTGCCGTGGCTGATGATCGCGACGAGCTCGCGCCCGCCAAGCGCCTTGTCCGCCCACGCGATCCCGGCCGCGACGGCCTCGCCCGCATAGCCGCGCCCCTGTGCGTGCGGCGCGAAGATCCAGCCCATCTCCGGCAGCCCTTCGATCGGGGGCGTCATTTCGCGCTTATAGTCGGCAAAGCCCACCTGCCCCAGATAGGCGCCGTCCTCGAGCCGCTCGACCACCCAATAGCCGAAGCCGAGCACGTCCCAGAGGCCCCGCCCCGCCATCATCCGGCGCCAGGTATCTTCCCGTGTGTGCGGATTGCCGCCCAGATGGCGAACGACGGCCTCGTCCCGCAGCGTCTCCGCCTGCGGCTCCAGGTCGCTTTCGCGGAACCCTCGAAGGCGTAGCCGCGCGGTCTCGATGATCGGGACCACGCGCGCGCCGGATTACTTCTTGCCGAGCGTCAGCCCGCCAAAGCGCTTGTTGAAGCGCGCGACCTGGCCGCCCTGATCCAGAACGCGGGCATTGCCGCCCGTCCAGGCCGGATGGACCTTGGGATCGATGTCGAGCTGGAGGGTGTCCCCTTCCTTGCCCCAGGTGGAGCGGGTCTCGAACACGGTGCCGTCGGTCATCTGCACCTTGATCATGTGATAATCGGGATGGGCGTCGGTCTTCATGGTCTATTTTCCTGGAGTTTGGCTGGTTCCGACCAGCCTTGGAAAGCAAGCGGCGCCCTTACCGCGAGTGCCCGTGATTGACAACCCGTGCTGCAGCGCAATAGCAGGGCCGAAGCGAAGGTGCCGCCGGTAAAACGGCGGTGAAAAGGGAAGCCGGTGAAGATCCGGCGCTGTGCCCGCAACTGTAAGCGGCGAGCCCACTCTCCTTAAGGGGGAGACCGGGCCGGGACCCGCGAAGCCAGGAGACCTGCCTTACGCCGTCGTCCGCACCCGGCCGGGAACAGCCTGCGGTGCGTGGCACCTCCGTCCCATATGGGCGGAAGTACCTCCGAGACGACTGAGCGATCGTCGTGAGGAGGTTTCGAATGCACCCGTTTCTTGTTGTCGCCGCTGCCGCAGCCGTGCAGCAGAGCCCCGCCGCCAGCGAAGCCGAGACGATCGTCGTCACCGCCTCGCGCGAGCCCGTCCAGGAGGAGGATGCCGGGGTATCCGCCACCCTCTTCGATCGGCAGGCGCTGGAAAGCCTCGCCCTTCCTCTCGCAAGCGACCTGCTGCGATTGGTACCGGGCGTATCGGTCGCCGTCTCGGGGCCGCGGGGATCGCTGACCGACGTCCGAATCCGGGGCGCCGAGGCCGATCACACGCTGATCTTCGTCGACGGCATCCGCTTCAACGATCCCGCGGCCGGCAACACGCCCCGCTTCGACCTGCTGACGAGCGACCTCCTCTCCCGGGTGGAGGTGGTCCGGGGACCGCAATCGGCGCTTTGGGGGTCGGAGGCGCTGGGCGGGGTCGTGGCGGTTGAGACCGCAAATCCGCTCCGAAGCAGCGGCGTCGGAGCGCTGGCCGAATATGGGAGCCACGACAGCGGCCGCGCCTCGGCCGAGTTCGCCGCGCGGCTTGGCGATGTCGGCGTCAGCGGCTCGGGCGCGTGGCTCACCAGCGAAGGGATCGACGCGTTCGGGAAGGGCGGAGAGCGGGACGGCTTCGAAAACCGCTCGGCCAGCCTCAAGGCTGTATTCAGTCCCCTCCCCTCGGGCGAGATCGGGATCGTCGGCCATTATGTGGACGGCACCAGCGAATATGACGGCAACGATCCGGCGACCTTCCGGCGGGCGAACACGCTCGATCTCACCCGCAACCGCCTGTGGGCGGTGCGCGGCTGGGGCTCGGTCCGCAGCGGCGGCTGGGCGCTGAGCCTCGACGGCAGCTATCTCGACAGCGCCAACCGCAATCGCCTGGACGAGGCGCCGCTCAACAGCACCTTCGGCAAGAGGTTTACGCTCGGCGGTCAGCTCTCGAGGACGTTCGGCAGCCACCGCCTGACTGCGGCAATCGAGCATGAGGGCGAGAATTTCCGCGCCCGGGACCAGCTTTATTTCGGCGGCACCGACCAGGACCGCTCGCGCTCGCTCACCGGCCTGATCGGCCAGTGGCGCGCCATGTGGTCGGAGCGCTTCATCACCGACCTTGCCGTGCGGCACGACGATTTCAGCGCCTTCGAGGATGCAACGACGGTCCGGGGAACGATCCTCTTCCGTCCTGCGCGCCAGTGGACCGTCCATGGCAGCTACGGCGAAGGCATCGCCCAGCCCACCTTCTACGATTTGTTCGGCTTCTTTCCAGGATCGTTCAATGGTAATCCGGGCCTGAGGCCGGAAAGCTCGGCCGGCTGGGAAGCCGGCATCCGGTGGCGGAGCGAAGCCGCGAGCCTGGGCATCACCGGCTTCAGCAACCGGCTGAAGAACGAGATCCTCCCCGTCTTCGACCCGCGCACCTTCATTGCCAGCACCATAAACGCTGAGGGCAAGAGCCCGCGCCGGGGCCTGGAGCTCGACGGCGGCTATCGCTGGAAGGGCCTGAGGCTGGACGCAAACTACACCTTCCTGGACGCCAGGGAGCGACGGGCGCCGGGGGATCAGGCGGTGAAGGAAGCGCGCCGCCCGCGGCACAGCGCCAACCTGACCGCCACCGGCAGCATCGGCGGCCTCGATGTCGGGGCGGCGCTCTCCTACGTGGGCGAGCGCGGCGACACGGACTTCGACGTCTTCCCGGCGCGGAAGGTGACGCTCGACGATTACGTGCTCGCCTCCGTGAAGCTGGGATGGCGCCTGACGCCGACGCTGGAAGCCTATGCGCGGGTCGAGAATGTGTTCGATGCCGCTTACGAGGACGTGATCGGATACAACACAGCGGGGCGGGCTTTTTATGCGGGCATTCGCCTTCGCCCTCGCCTCTAGCCTGGCGCTCGCCGCGCCGGCCGAGGCGGCGCCTCCCGGGCGGGCGGCGTCGCTCAACCTGTGCACCGACGAATTGCTGCTGATGCTTGCCGATCCGCGGCAGATCGTGTCCGTCACCCATCTTGCGCAGAAGCGGGAGGAGACGCCGCTCTGGAAGCGTGCTCGGCGCTATCGAAGCAATGACGGGAGCCTGGTTTCGGTCGCGGGGCTGAAGCCGGACCTGGTTCTCACCATGGGCGGCGGGGCGCGGGACCGGGTGCGGATCGCCGAACGGCTCGGCATGCGGACGCTGGATCTGGCGTTTCCGCAGAGCCTCGGCGACATCAAGGCGAGCATCGGCAAGGTCGCGGCGGCGCTTGGGCGGGCGGAGGCGGGAAGACGCCTGGTGGAGAGCATCGGGCGGCTGGAGCGGACCGCGCCCCCGGGCTCCCTGGATGCGATCTGGCTGGGCGGCGGCGGGCGGACGGTTCCGGCCAAGGGCCTGGCGGCGGACTGGATGCGGCTTGCCGGCCTTCGCCAGCGCGCGGTGCAGGGCGACCGGGTTTCGCTGGAACAGCTGCTGGTGAAGCCGCCGCTTCTGCTGCTTCGAAGCGACTATCGGAGCGGCCAATATTCGAGCGAGCAGCGCTGGCTCTCGCACCCGCTCGCGGGGCGCACGAGGCGTTCGCGGACGCTGCTCACGGACGGGCGCCCC
>NZ_DASVUE010000235.1:0-13166 GCF_036387215.1 Allosphingosinicella sp.
CCGCGATCCGGGCGCTGATGCGCGAGGGCGAGGCTCCGGTGAAGGCGCATAGCCGCGGGTCGCTGCGGCTGCTCGGCACTGTGGGCGAGCCGATCAATCCCGAAGCGTGGCGCTGGTATCACGACGTGGTCGGCGAGGGCCGCGTGCCGATCGTCGACACCTGGTGGCAGACCGAGACCGGGGGAATCATGATCACCACCCT
Source organism: Allosphingosinicella sp. (assembly GCF_036387215.1). Lineage (GTDB taxonomy): Bacteria > Pseudomonadota > Alphaproteobacteria > Sphingomonadales > Sphingomonadaceae > Allosphingosinicella. The sequence goes on from NZ_DASVUE010000235.1 coordinate 203, forward strand.
TCCCGGCGCCCACGACATGAAGCCGGGCTCCGCCGGCCGGCCCTTCTTCGGGGTCGAGCCGCAGCTGCTGGACTCCGACGGGCAGGTGCTGGAAGGCGCCGCCTCGGGCAACCTCTGCCTCGCCCGCTCATGGCCCGGGCAAATGCGCACCGTCTATGGCGATCATGAGCGGTTCGTGCAGACCTATTTCTCCACCTACGCCGGCAAATATTTCACCGGCGACGGCTGCCGCCGGGACGAGGACGGTTATTACTGGATCACGGGCCGCGTGGACGACGTGATCAACGTGTCGGGCCACCGCATGGGCACAGCGGAAGTGGAATCCGCTCTCGTCTCGCACCGCTGCGTCGCCGAAGCCGCGGTGGTCGGCTATCCCCACGACATCAAGGGCCAGGGCATCTACTGCTACGTGACGCTCATCGCCGGCGAGGAGCATGACGAAGCGCTGGAGCAGGAGCTGAGGCAGCATGTCCGCAAGGAGATCGGGCCGATCGCTAGCCCTGACCTCATCCACTTCACCCCCGCCCTTCCGAAGACCCGGAGCGGCAAGATCATGCGGAGGATCCTGAGGAAGATCGCGGAGAACGACTTCGGAAGCCTCGGCGACACTTCGACGCTTGCCGATCCCTCGCTGGTCGATGCCCTGGTGGAGGGGCGGCGGAACCGGTAGGGATCAGGATCGGCCGCTGTAGAGCAGCCGCCCCGGCCCGAGCTGACGAAGCACCAGGAACAGGCTGAGCTCGGAAAGCGCGAAGCAGCCTTCGCTTCGGCCGAGCTTTCCCATCCGGTCGATCACCTCGGGCTCCGCATAAGGCGCGGAGTGGACGACGATCCCCCTGCTCTGGGCATTGCTGTTCGTCTCGCTAACGCCCTTGAGGCGCATCGCCCGGCCGTATCTGCCGTGGTAGAGGTCACCGGTCACGTACGCGCCCGCCGACGAGGCCGCGGAGCCCGGCGCATTCGAGAAATGTTCGAGATAGCCGGTATGCGCGGGATCGGAGCCGCGGCCGTGGGCGACGTGGTGGCCGGTGACGACGCCGCTTTCCATATCCACGAGGAACAGCCGCTCCTCCCGCGAGGGCCGTGAATAATCGACGATCGCGATGACATCGGTGCGGCCTAGGATCGTCCGGTTGCGCTCCATCGCCTGGAGAGCGCGGTCGAGGAGATCGCCGTCGATCGGGGACGTGCGGCGGGGCGCTGCGAACAGCGGCCCGGCCGCAGAAAGCAGCCCTGCGGCGGCTCCCGCCTTGATCAAGTCCCTTCGCCTCAGCATCGAGAGGAGAGTATCGGAGCGGGGTTAAGCGAATCCTAAGTGGCTGTGATTGCTAAGGATCAATAGTCGTCGGCACGGCGGAGGATGAAGGCGAGGCCGCCTGCCACGAGCGCTGCGAGCGCGAGCGAGGCGGAGACGTCGCTGAGATAATGGTCGTGCTCCAGAACGCGCGCCGCTGCGATGAACAGCGGCGGGATCGCCCAAAGGAAGGTCCAGCGCGGCGCGATCAGCATCAGCGGGAAGAACAGGCCGGCGTAGAAGGCGGTATGGCCGGAAGGGAAGGAATTGCCCGCGGCGAGCCATTTGTCGGCGCCCGCGATCGCTTCCTCGGGCCTGAGGCGGCCGATCAAAGGCTTGGCGAGATCGGCCACCACCGTGGTCGTGAACTGGACCGCGCCGACGTAGAGCAGCATCCAGCCGTTGCGGCGGGTGGTCCGCAGGAGAAGCAGCGCTCCGCCGGCGAGGAGGAGGATCGGCCCGAGCAGGAAGTTGGAGATCTTCTTCAGCGCGACGAGGTCGAGCAGCTGCGTGCCCCAGTCCCAGAAGGTGCCGCCGCGCGGATGCGCTGCCGCCCACTGAGCGATCGGGAGGTCGATCGTCGGGACGGAGGCGAGCGCGAGGAAGCCGAACGCGGCTGCGACCGACGTGAAGGCGATGACGGAGCGGCGCTGATCTCTCCCCACGAGGCGAGCCTATAGCGGCAAGCCGGTTAACGCAAAACGACCGCGGCGGATCAGGACGGTTTGAAACGCGGCGCCGGAGCGGGCTGAATGAGGCCTTGGATGTTGGCGAAGGTGCCGCGGAAGGCGAGATGCTGGTGGCGGGGCGCCTCGGACATGCTGAGGACCGGGGCGAAACAGGCGTCGGAGCCTTCGAGAAGAGTGCACCAATGGGTGCGCGGATGTTGGCGGAAGGTCGCGCTGAGCTCCTCGCGAAGGCCCGGATCGCCCTGCGACGACGAAAGTCCGAGCCGCTCCTTCAGAACCGCGAAGAAGCGCGGCTCCAGCGCCCCCACCGCGACATATTCGCCGTCGGCGCATTCGTAGCTGTCGTAGAAGGGCGCCCCGCCGTCGAGCAGGTTGACGCCGCGCCCGTCCCGCCACATCCCCGCGGCCATCAGCGACCAGGTCTGCGCGGCGATGAGCGCGGCCCCGTCCACCATCGCGCAGTCGATCACCTGGCCCTTGCCGGAGAGGATCCCGGCGAGCATGCCGAAAGCGAGCATCATCCCGCCGCCCGCGAAATCCCCGACTGCGTTGGCGGGCGGCGCCGGCGTCCCCCCTTCCCTGCCGTAGCCGTGGAGGTTGCCGGCGAGCGCGATAAAGTTGATGTCGTGCCCGGCGGCCCGGCTCAGCGGCCCCTCCTGCCCCCAGCCGGTGATGCGACCGTAGACGAGCTTCGGATTGTCGGCGTGAAGCACTTCGGGGCCAAGCCCAAGCCGCTCCATCACTCCGGGCCGGAACCCCTCGATCAGCCCGTGCGCCCCGCGCGCGAGCTCGCGCACCACATGCGCGTCCGCCTTGAGGTCGAGCGCCAAGATCTCGGCTCGATTGCGGCGGAGGATGTCCTTGTCGGGCGGGACCGGCGGCACCTCGCCCGCGCGCTCGATCCGGATCACCTCGGCGCCGTGATCGGCAAGCATCATCGCAGCGAACGGCGCGGGCGCGAGCCCCGCCAGCTCAACGATCCTGATCCCGCTCAGGGGAAGACCCGACCGACACTGGGCTTCGATATTCTCGTCCGCCATCTTTGGAGCCCTCCGCGGCCCGTGCACGTGAGACAGAATATTAGATGAGATCACGGCGCCGTACAGAAAGAAGGAAGAGCTGCGGCTGATCCAATGACACGCGCTGTGGCTCAGCCAAACAAGTGCGATGCGACGGTCGGTCGAAACGGACCAAAAAAGCTAGGAAGGCGGGCTCTTCTCCACTTGTTTCAGCCGCAGCTCGGGTTCACGATCCGGGATAACTGGACGGAGGGGCGGCGTGACTTACACCCGGCGCAACATCTACGATCTTGGGTCCGACTGGGCCGATCCGGCCCTTTGGTATGCTCGCGGCGTAAAGGCTCTGAAGGATCGCCCGCTGGCGCTCCGCACGAGCTGGCGGTTCTTCGCGGGAATGCACGGCTTCGCTGCCCCCCGATGGCAGCGTTTCGGCTATTTCGATCCCGCTACCGATCAAATGCCGGGAAGCGCGGACTACGACGCCTTTTGGCAGCAATGCCAACATGGCAGCTGGTATTTCCTGCCCTGGCACCGCGGCTACCTTGCCGCCTTCGAAGCGGTCGTCCGGGCCGCGATCGTCGATCTCGGAGGTCCCGAGGATTGGGCGCTTCCTTATTGGAACTACTTCAAGCCAGGACAGAACCAGCTCCCGCCCCAGTTCGCCTCGCCCGATTGGCCGGATGGAACGGGCGACAATCCGCTCTTCGTGGAGGCGCGGTACGGCCCGTTCGACGACGGCAACGTGTACGTGCCGCTGGAATATGTAAACCTCGAGGCTTTGCACGACGAGCAGTTCGAAGGCGCGGCAGATGGCGGCCCGACCGGCTTCGGAGGAGTCGAGACCGGCTTCGAACATGGCGGCCGAGTCCATGGAGGGCTCGAGACGCAGCCTCACGATTATGTGCACGGCCTGGTCGGAGGCGCCGTACCGGATACCGATCCGCCTTATTCAGCGGTCATGTCCCATCCCAACAGCGCTGCTCTCGATCCGATCTTCTGGCTGCACCACGCCAATATAGACCGGCTCTGGGCCTCGTGGAGGAACGGCGCGGGGCACAACAATCCGGATGAGCAAGCCTGGCTTGCGGGGCCGACGAGCATCGGGGAGCGCCGCTTCGCCATGCCGGCGCCAAACGGGTCCACCTGGCATTTCACGCCGGCCGACGTTTCGGACCTGAGCCAGATGGACTATGTCTACGACGATCTTGACCCGGTGCTGACCGAGTCGCGCACCGAACGCCGGCTGAAGACATTCAATCTCGACGCAACGGTTTTCGACAAGCTTCTCATAGGGGGCGCCGTGGCCAAGCCAAGAAATGTCGAGTTGCTCGGCGCCAACGACCGCCCGCTATCGGTGGCGGGTGCCGGCACGCAGGCCTCCGTGCGGGTAGCGGCCCCAGCCAGGGCCAAACTCACCGAGACTTTCTCGAACATGCCTCGCGGGTCCGTTCCGGACCGGGTGTTCCTGAACCTCGAGAATGTTCGGGGCCTCAGCGACGCGGCGGCGTTCAGCGTCTACATCAACCTGCCGGAAGGGGAACGAGCCGAAGACCATCCCGAGCTGCTCGCCGGCAGCGTCGCCCTGTTCGGAGTGAGCAAGGCGACGGAATCCGACGGCGAGCAGGCAGGAGATGGGATCACCTACTCGTTCGAGATCACTCGTATTATAGACCAGCTGCACCTGCGCGAAGGTCTTGACTCGGACTCGCTGGACGTCCGCATCATACCGATCAAGCCGGTTCCCGAATCCGCTGAGATCAGCATCGGCCGGATCGGTATCTACCGCCAGGGTTCCTGAAGCGCCGGCGTGGCTGTGCCGGCTTATTCCCGCACGACGCGGCTCGCGCTCGGAGCCGCCAGCATCTGCGCCTGGATCGCCCTCACAGCCGGCGGCGGTGCAACGCGATCGCCAATGTTCTGCTCGGCGGAGAGACTTGCTTTCCCGGCGCCGTCGATCGAGTCGCTGCGGCTGGTATTCACGATCAGCCCCCCTCTTTCGTGGCTCGGGGCGACTTTGTTGATGCTGGCGGCGATGATGGTGCCGCTCACTGAAGCGCCGCTCCGGCACCTCCAGCAACGCAGCCTCGCCGCGCGCCGGGTTCGAGCCTCGCTCCTGTTCCTGGCCGGCTATTTAGCGGTCTGGACGGTGGCCGGGCTCGCGCTGCAGGCGTTGGGATTGCTGCTGCGTGCGCTGTTCCTTCAGACGACCTTTCCGGTCCTGATCGCCTCGGTCGCGGCGGCTTTCTGGCAGGCAAGCCCACTCAAGCAGCGCTGCCTCAACCGCTGCCATCGCCGGCCGAGCCTGGCGGCCTTCGGATACAAGGCGGAGCGGGACTCGATCTCCTTCGGCATCGTTCACGCGCTTTGGTGCGTCGGCAGCTGCTGGGCGCTGATGCTGATCACGTTCACGGTCGGAGGCCATCATCTCATTGCAATGGGCGCCGTCGCGCTGTTCATCGCCGGAGAGCGCCTCGCCCGCACAGAGCCACCGAGGTGGCATTTCCGAACCCCCACCCGAGCAGTGCGCATCCTCATCGCGCAGACATCCGGCCGGGTGAAGTTGGGCGGAGTATCGACTGCGGCGCCGCTGGGATCGCTTCGTCGAGCATCACAGGCCGATCTCATCTAGAGCGGACTCGAGTTCCCGGTTCGTCCCTGCGTCGCCCTTCGAGGTAAGGCGGCCGAGGATTGTTCGGAGACGCTTCTGCGCAACCTGGAGCGTCTTGTGCCGGACTTCGCGGATGGCATTGGTGCGCCAGGAGGGACTCTCCCCGAGCAAAGCCGCCCACTTCGCTTCCTCCGCCGACAGAGCCGCCAGGGCAAGCCGGAGCCCGTCCCGCCGCCCGTGGTCATATTCCTCAGACATGTTGCGGCTCTCTCTCGTCCAGACCCCCGCCTTTGCGGGCTACGCGGCCGGCGCGCTGCCCGGGCGCAGGTAGCCGAACATATGCGGCACGTAATCCACCTTGCCGAGCGGCACGCCCGCCTGCCGGAGAATGGCGTAGGCGATCATCTGGTGGAAGGAGACCTGCGGGAGCGCCCAGTCGCGGACATATTGCTCGCCCGTCATGTCGAAGATCATGCCGTTCGGCAGATCGTGCGCGATCGCCTGTTCGGCCGCGAAATCGAGCTCGCCGGGGCCGATCGACTCGAGAAAGGCCGACGCATCCGCCACCCGGCCGCGCGCATCCGCCCATGTGCCCGGGCGCTCGCCGCCGTCGCGGCCCTCCTGCCGGACCTCAAGTACGGCCTCCGGCACGGGCTCGCCGCGAAGACGGTAGACCGGCTCCTGCGCCTGGAAGGCGAGGAAGCGCAGCTGCGTCGTCAGCGGGAACATGTCGGGCGCAAGCCGGAGCGCGAGCAGCCCGTCAGGCTCCTCCCCGCGCTCCCCACTGAACGCCTCCGCCTTGTCGAGCCATCCGGAGACGGCGCGCAACTGATTGGACAGGCTGGAGACGAGGAGGCCGGTAAGCTGCATCGAGCGGCTGTGACGCATGGAGACTGCGGGATCAAGATCAGCCGCTGAACGAGGCGTTGCCCTTGCCCGCGTTCCGGGTAGACTTTGCCGCCTGAGACCGGCGGGGGCGGCGATGAATCCTTTTGAATATGCGCTGGGGCTGCTTTCGGTGCTGATCGGGCTGGCGCTCGGCGACGTGGCGATGAGCATGCACAAGCTGGTGCGGCACTGGCGGACGGTGCGTTGGGACGGGCGCGTGCTCCTGTCGGCGCTGCTGGTGGTGGTGATGCTGATCCGGATGTGGTTCTCCTTCTGGGGCATCCGCAGCTTCGGGATCGTGCTCTATTTCCCCTTCTACCTCTCGATGTTCGCCGAGCTGATGATCCTGTTCCTGGTCGCGGCCGCGTGCCTTCCCGACGATCCCGCGCCGGACATCGACCTCGGCGCCTTCTACGAGGAGAACCGGCCCGCGCTATGGATCGCCTTCGCGCTGTTCCAGACCGGCTACGCGCTGCACGGCATCTACTTCAACGGCCCGGACCAGCCGCTGCGGGTCTGGGCCGGGTGGCTGGTTCCGATCCTGTTCTTCCTCCTCCTCGCCTTCGTCCGCACCCGCTGGCTCCACTACGCCCTTCCGCTGACGCTTATTCTGTGGGTGCTTTCCGAGCATTGGGGCCGCTCGCTCGCGGCGGCGCCAGGCTGAGGCGAGCCGAAGGGCCGGTCGTCCGTCGCTGCGGGAACCGGCGCCCGCTTTGGGTGGAAAGCGGGCGACATTGGCCGCTCCCCGGGTGCAAAAAGGCCCATGGACGTAAGCTGACGGGCTGAGGGAATGAGAAACAGGTGTCGAACGCGTGCGAGAGGAGGTCGTGGCCATGCGCCTTTCAAGGGGCTAAGGAGGTGGCGATGCTTGGCGGAGTATCAGGCCCCGGCATCGGATAGGAGCGGTCGTGTTCGCAGGAGACTCCCCGCTCCAGGTTTGGGGCCCTGAACACCTCCGTCTCGCGGTCGACGCGGCCTGCGTGTCGCTCTGGTCTTGGAATTTGACGGACGACAGGTTCGCGATGGACCGCCGAGCGTTCAAGCTTTGGGACCTGCCGTGGGCGGAGGCCGTAAGCTTCTCCGACCTTTCCGCCCATATCCATCCGGCCGATCGTGACCGTGTTCAAGCGGCTTTCACCGCCACGCGCTCGGTGCCGGGCCCCTATGAGATCGATTTCCGCATCATGGTGGGACCGGACATTCGCTGGATCTCAGCACGAGGCCAGGCTGCCGAGCTTGACGCGTCCGAGGCGCCGATGTTCGGTATATTCCTCGACGTGACTGGCAGGAAGCAGGCCGAAGAAGGGAGTGAGTTGCTCGCGGGGGAGATGAGCCATCGCGTCAAGAACCTGTTGGCCATCGCCACGGGCCTCACTCAAATCACCGCTCGCTCGGCTGCGACTGTAGAAGAGATGACGGGCCAGCTGACCCAGCGGCTCATTTCTCTCGGCCGGGCACACGACCTTGTCCGGCCGCTGCCTGGAGAGCAGGGGAAAGCCGCTCTGCTCGGGGATCTTCTAGCAGTGCTCCTGTCGCCGTACGAAGATACCGGCGCGTTTTCGGGCCGTATCCGCGTTGCCGTCCCACGGATGGGCGTGGGAGAAGCGACTGCCACTACGCTTGCTATGGTTGTGCATGAGCTGGCGACGAACTCCGTCAAGCATGGCGCATTATCGGCGTCCGCGGGAACGCTGGATGTGAGTGGCCGAACCGAGCACGAGGAGGTTCACATAGTCTGGGCCGAGACCGGGGGGCCTGAAATCGCTCACGAGCCTGAGATGATCGGATTCGGCGGTCGGATGATCGAGCGGAGCGTGGCCTCGCAACTGGCCGGGTCCCTTCGATACGACTGGCAGACGTCCGGCCTAGTGGCGACGATAATCATGCGTAGGGATCGCATGAGACGGTAAGATACAACCGGTGAGAACGTCCGACCGCTCGCTCCCTTGTTGGCCTCACGAAGAGGAACGGAGCGAGCAGTCAGAGTACTCAGGCGGCATTCCGGACTGGCCGCCATGCGCGTCAGCTAGCAGGTAAGGGATTAACAAACCGCGTGCATCGAGGGCAGCAGCGAAACGCCTCCACCTGATCTGTGAGGAGCAGATGGAGGCGTCCCACGGGTTCGGCCCTGCTTCAAGACAGCACCGGAGCCTGCGCCTCGCTGTGGGCGCTCCTTTCAGGCGCAAGTCAAGGAATGGCCTGAGGAGGCGTCGGTGAGAGGGGATTGGCGTCTGCGTCCGCTGTGGTGAAGACCGGGCCTATTTCTTACTGCAGTGTTCGCTTCCTCCAGCATTACCTGCTACGACGCGGCATCACCTGCATTTTCAGCAAGCGCCCTGTGACGGAGAGACCTGGTGCTCTCGCTTGCACACCCGAAAGGTGATCTCCGATGGATAAAGCTTATTGGCTAAGCCGGAAGTGTGCTTCCCTGGCCGCAGCACGCGCCGCCGATGACTCGGTCGCCCGGCTGGTGCATTTCGATCTTGCGGGGCGCTACAGCGTCTTCGCGGCGAATTGCAATCACCCGTTTCTCTTGTCTGCCGCCACCTCGGATGCCGAGCAGGTGTTGCTCGCGGGCTCACCGCGATGAACGATGACTCTACCTACTATGCCGAGCTCGAGCTGGGTGCCGTTTACGAGGCCGAGCGGACCAGCGACGAGGCCGACCGGGCGAAACATCTGAGGATGGCCCGTCTTTACGGCAATCGCGCGCGAGAGGCCGCGGGCCTTCCCGAAAGGATTTACCACTGATGTCGATGCACAAATGGTTCGGCCGCCACACCGCGGACACCAGGAGCAGCCACTGGGAAATGGGCCAATTCGTCAGTTCCTGCACGTCGTGCGGCGAGCGGATGATCAAACTTCCGGGACTGCCTTGGGCGCTTCGCAAAAGCTGAGGCGCTTGGGAACCCGAGACTTTGGGGTCGAACCGATCGAGGCGTCTTGGGAGGACTTCGACAACGCCGGGCGTCGGCGAGGAGACGCGCATTGAGTGTCAGCACTACGGGGACAGCGTAAGGTCGTGTTCTCACCACAGATGGCAGATGACTTGCGGCCGTCCTCAGGAAGCGCCGCCCGCAGGCTGCTCAACTACTGCGATGCCGTCCTGCTGGTCAGCCCGAAGCGCCTTTAGTTCGTAAGTCGCTGCCATCTCCGTGAGGGCATGCGCTGTAGGCTGGTGAGCTGTTCCAGCTGCTGCCGTTCGACAGTAGCGGGCGCTCGTCCGAAGATCGTCGCCTCTAGACATAGGTTAGAAGCGAATGGGCGACAGGGTCGTTCCCGGGACTAGCCCAGGTTTAGACCGGTCGAGCCTACACGCGATCAACCTTCGATCGTCACCGTCTCCCGGAATGTGACTGCCGCCAGAACCGCGCCCGCCTCATCCTCGATGTCGATCCAGTGCTGAAGCGGAACCCGCCCCCGCTGTACATCCTCACACAGGAGCTCCCGAATGTTCGCGACCGCAAAGGCGCGAGCGGTCTGCAAATCGGGGAAGTCCTGACCTTCTTCGTCGAGCACATCCATGTCGTTGTGCAGGTGGAAGAAGAAGCGAGGCATAACAGCTTCGATACCAATTTCCTGAGCAGCTTCGACAACATGCATTAACGCCCCTCCAGCCGCCGGTTGAGGGTCAACCTTGCACCCGGCGCCCGAAATGACGGCAATGGGTCGAAAGCGGACACTGGGCGGACTAACCTGATGGCATGACGTTTGCTCGAAAGATCATCCTGCACTCACCGGTATCTGATGAGCGACTCCTCGACGAGTTCGTCGAGCGATGCCTTCGGGACAAGGTCTCACTCGTCGCCGTAGTGGGGCCTGGATGCGCGCGGTTAGAAGACATTATTGACGGGATCGTGGTCGGGGACGGGTCCGATCCTGTACGCTTCCTTTGCACGACTTCTCATGCGCATGAGCCGCTCGATGAGGTCGTGAACATGGTGGAGTGTTGGGAGCTAGAGCGCGGAGACCCCTATCAGGAGGTGCGGCTCTGACGTCCGCAACGGGTGAAAAGCGGACCAGGTGCCAGCCGGTCCCGCACCTTCGCAGTGGTCGCGTGAATGCTCCCACCTGCCGCCCGAATCGAGGCAACTGTCGATGGCGAAGAAGCTGCGTGCCTCCCATCCTGCCCAGCCCCCAAGCGCCGCAGCGGCAAGCGCGGTGATGAAAAGTTTTCGCCTCATCGCCCCGTTCTGAGCGTTGCTCCGGAATGTCCGCAATGGTCGAAAGCAGCCTGCCAGAAGTGGCTTCAAACCAGCAGATCAATCCTGTTGGCGTGAATGCCTTCTTCCTCGTCTATATCGACCATCAAGGCAGTGCGGCTGTCATCATCTATGAGCCAGAAGCCATCTGGGTAGAGACTGTCGATCCTGTGGATCGCTTGTAGCAAGGCGCGGCTGGAGACGAGCAGCGGCGGTTCTTCCTCCAAGTTCCAGCCGATGATGGTCACCATGTCACAATTTCCAGTGAAGTCGCTGACGGCGGCGGCTAGATCGTCCACATAATCAAGAGGCCACGACCGCCCCCTGCGAATGCGATCGATCAGTTTCCAGTAGCGTTCATGGACGACGGGAGAGGTGGCCACACCCTGTGAAGCCCACCGGCTGACTAATTCCGCCGCCCGTAGCTTCAGCCGATTTTGTTGTAGCAGCTTGCGTAGCCGCTCAGTACCCCGTGTCATTCCGCTGCATGGCGACTCAGGCGAATGTCCGCAATGGGTCGATAGCCGGCGTTTGTCCCTCAAGCGCGGACCAGTTGCTCCACCAATCCCAATAGGGCCAGCGCAGCGGCCATGCCGAGCGAGGTGATGACCCAACCTTTGAGATACCCCCTTCTTGAACCGCCGAAGTTGCGCCGCCAATATGCGAAGGCGAAGATGGGAGCCCAAGTCATCAGGCACGGCAGCGCGAACAGGAGGAATACACCGATCGTCCCGGCCAGGTGTGCAATCATAGCCGTAGGTTAAAGGGTTCGCCAATGTCCGCAATGGGTGGAAAGCGGCTATTTGGGGTTTCGGTAAAGCGTCACGAATGGACGCTCGCCTTCGACGGCGGGACTGGCGTCGGCATCGATTAGGATGATCCCGATCTGGTGCTCCTCGCACATTTTCTCTGTGCATTGCGCCGACCGCACGATGTCGTCCGCTACTTTCCGGACTTCCACCTTAGGATAGAGGAAGGCTCCTTCCGCGCCACCTGTGTTGAGCCACCCATCCGCCTCAAGAGCTGTGGCGAGGCGCTGTAGTTTTCCGGCTGACCCCAAAGGTAAAAGGTCAGCCACAGGCGCTCGCCGCTAAAATCAGGGGACGCCTCGACCTTTGGGAAGTTAGCTTGAATCTGCTGTGGGAGCGACAGCGGCTGCATCATCTTATCAATCTATCTCGGCTCCGGCTGAATGTCTGCAATGGGTCGAAAGCCGACTTTCTCCAGCTTCGGCTATGGTGGCTTGCCGACACTCCGCGCCAGGTCCAGTCTGACGCCTGCACCCGGTACTCGGACGTAGAAAAGGTGTTGGAGCGGGTAATGACCATGGGGCGCCGAAGCGACGGCAGCGCGGGGGATGTCGACTATGGCGAGATCGGCCGCTCCTATGGACGATTTCGTCAGCCCGAGCCGGCAATAGCGGCACAGATCTTTGCAGCCTTGGGAGACGCCAGGACCGTTCTGAACGTAGGAGCGGGCACGGGGTCCTACGAGCCGACGGACAGGGAGGTAACGGCAGTCGAACCCTCTGCGTCGATGCGATCGCAGCGCCCGGCACACCTCGGTCCGGCGATAGTCGCCGTGGCGGAGGATTTGCCCTTTGCCGATTCCAGCTTCGATGCGTCCATGGCGACGGTGACGGTGCATCAATGGTCCGACCTGGAAAAGGGGCTCGCCGAGATGCGTCGGGTGACGCGAGGCCCGGTGGTGCTTCTCGTCTGCGACCCTTCGCTGATGAAGGATTACTGGCTGAATGACTACATCCCTGAGCTGAGAGAGATCGAAGCAGCTCGCTTCCCGCCCATCGATCGTATCGCGACTGCCTTAGGGGGGCAGGTCGAGGTGAAGCCGGTTCCAGTTCCGCTCAATTGCCGCGACGGCTTCAACGAGGCCTATTACGGCCGCCCCGAGGCATTTCTCGACGCCGATGCGCGGCTCGCCTGCTCCAGCTGGAGCCTCGTTCCCAAGGCTGCAGTCGACCGGTTCGTCGAACATCTGGCGCGCGATCTCGCGAGTGGGCGCTGGGACGAGCGATATGGCCATCTTCGGGTGCAACCGTTTTTCGAGGGGCCGTTACGCCTCGTCGTCGGCACGCGGGCTTAGCGGTCATCCGTGAGATCCTTGAAGCGCGGTGATGTCGGCTACGGGTGGAAGACGGACTTCCGATTGAAGGCTCGCGATGAGTGGAAACGGACGTTCCGCTCTCCCCCCGTTTCGGTTACTCCAGGAACGGGGGGTGGGGCATGTCGCCATTCGAATATGCG
>NZ_DASVUE010000236.1:0-5741 GCF_036387215.1 Allosphingosinicella sp.
CGCACAATATAGCTTTGTTATGAAGGGCATGACGAAGACCTTCCCGGGCGCCCCCAAGCCCATCCTCAACAACATCCACCTGCAATTCTATTCCGACGCCAAGATCGCGATCATCGGGCCGAACGGCTCGGGCAAGTCGACGCTGATGAAGATCATGGCGGGCCGCGACACGGAATATCAGGGCGAAGCCTGGCCGGGCGAGCATATCCGCGTCGGATACCTCGAGCAGGAGCCGCAGCTCGATCCCACCAAGACCGTCAAGGAGAACGTCATGGACGGCGTCCGCCCGGTCGCCGACATGATGGAGCGCTTCAACGAGATTTCGACGATCATGGGCGATCCGCCCGAGGATGCCGATTTCGACGCTCTGATGACCGAGATGGGCGAGCTCCAGGAGAAGATCGACGCGGTCGATGGCTGGTCGCTCGACAACCAGCTCGAGATCGCGATGGACGCGCTTCGCTGCCCGCCCGGCGACAGCCCGATCGCCAATCTCTCAGGCGGCGAGAAGCGGCGCGTCGCGCTTACCAAGCTGCTGCTCGAAAAGCCCGACATCCTGCTTCTCGACGAGCCCACCAACCACCTCGATGCCGAGAGCGTGCAGTGGCTTGAGAAGCATCTCGTCGACTATGCCGGCAACGTCATCCTCGTCACCCACGATCGCTACTTCCTCGACAATGTGGTGAACTGGGTGCTCGAGCTCGATCGCGGCCGCTACTACATCTACGAGAGCAATTATTCGGGCTATCTGGACAAGAAGGCCAAGCGCCTGGCGCAGGAAGAGCGCGAGGACGAAGGCAAGCAAAAGGCGATCCAGGAGGAGCTGGACTGGATCCGGCGTTCCCCGAAAGCCCGCCAGACCAAGTCCAAGGCGCGCATCAAGGCGTTCGACGAACTCGTCGAGGCGCAGGAAAACCGCACGCCGGGCAAGGCGCAGATCCTCATCCAGGTGCCCGAGCGGCTCGGCGGCACGGTGATTGAAACGAAGGGCCTCACCAAGGCCTATGGCGACAAATTGCTGTTCGAGGATCTGACCTTCAGCCTGCCGCCCGGCGGCATCGTCGGCGTGATCGGCCCCAACGGCGCGGGCAAGACGACGCTGTTCAAGCTGATCACGGGCGCCGAGCAGCCCGACGACGGCTCGATCAAAATCGGCGAGACGGTTCGCCTCGGCTATGTCGACCAGAGCCGCGACGCGCTCAATCCCAACCATAATGTGTGGGAAGAGGTTTCGGGCGGCGCCGACGTGTTCAAGCTCGGAAAGCACGAAGTGTCCACCCGCGCCTATGTCGGGGCATTCAACTTCAAGGGCCAGGACCAGCAGAAGAAGGTCGGCCAGCTCTCGGGCGGCGAGCGCAACCGGGTCCACATGGCCAAGATGCTTCAGAAGGGCGGCAACGTCCTCCTGCTCGACGAGCCGACCAACGATCTCGACGTGGAGACTCTGCGCGCGCTGGAAGACGCACTCGAGAATTTCGCGGGCTGCGCGGTGGTGATCAGCCACGACCGCTTCTTCCTCGATCGCCTGGCGACTCACATCCTCGCCTTCGAGGGCGACAGCCACGTCGAATGGTTCGAGGGCAATTTCGAAGCCTATGAGGAGGACAAGCGCCGTCGCATGGGCCCCGAAGCCGACCGCCCGCACCGGATGAGCTACAAGAAGCTCACGCGCTAGCCTCGCCTCTTCTCATGCTCCCGAGGCTGCGCTTGCATGCCCGGACGAGGCGGTTGTGATCTCAGCATAGTGAGTTATGCTGGCTCGAAGGGGGAGTGGTGGGGATGTGGATCCTAATCGCGATCATAATCGTCGGGCTTTTGATTTACGGCGTGTCAGCTGCAAACAAGATCAAGAAACAGCACGAGGCTGAGAATGCTACGTTCACAGGCGCACATCAGGGATGGGAAATCTATGTTTCGGCCTTTGATCGAGGAGTTCTAGCCTTAGATCACGACCGCCGGCGCCTTGCCGTCGGAACGGTAACTAACCACGTCGAAGTCGCTTGGTCGGCAATCAACTCAGTAGAAATCGAGAAGAACGGACAGTCGATCCAGCAAACTAACCGTGGATCGCAGGTAATGGGTGCGGCTGTCGGAGCGGTACTTCTCGGTCCTCTCGGGCTCTTGGTAGGCGGCCTGACCGGCTCTAAACGGCAGCGGGAGCGTGTCAGCGATCTCAGCCTCAAAATCTTGATCGATGAACGGAGCGAACCGGTTCATCGCATTTCCTTCTTCCGAATGGCGGGAAACGGCGTCGATTCGAATAGTCCGTTGCTCAAGGAGCCCGCACGCAGGCTCGAGCATTTTCACGCCCTGCTCGCGAATGCGATCCGCTCGGATCACCGGGCTACGTTCGCGCCACAATTCGCCAGTGCCGATGGTGTAGAGAGCAGGATCGGGAAGCTCTGGGAGTTGTATCAGGCAGGCGCTCTCACTCACGAGGAATTCCAGGCACAGAAGCTCATGCTTCTCGGATCAACAACGATGGAAAGCTCTAAGCAGGTTGACCTGCACAAGCCCGACGAATGGAATAGCTGACCTACCTGAGCCGCCGCCACGGCTCCGAGCACAACATCCGATTACGCCAGTCCAGCCGTCCCGGCCTTCAATCCGTCAATGGTCGCTGAAATCAGCACTTCGCCGAACGGGACGTCGATCTGCTCCGCATAGCCGTCGGGTCCCGTGCCCATGTGCAGCAGGCAGCGGTCTTCGTTGAGATCGATCACCCAATATTCGGGGATGCCGACGCGTGCGTAGATGTCCGCCTTGCGGCCCAGATCGGTGGCGAGGGTAGTGTCCGCGACTTCGATGACCAAAGCGACCGTGTCCAGCGGAACAGGACCGTTGGCGCGAAAGCTCGTCAGCACGATGTCCGGCTCAGGCATCGTGTCGGCAGAGACAGCAACCGCGACTTCGACGATGGCTTGGAGCGGCGACTTCATGCCTCGCAGGCACGTTTCCAGTTCAAAGGCGAGATTGGACTTCACCCGTGCGTGACGGCTGAACTGCGAGTTCATGCAGATGATCTCTCCCTCGATCAACTCGCTCTTCGAATAATCGTCGAATGCGCCGTGCTCCTGGAGCAGCAGAAAATCCTCGACCCTGAGGCGGGCGGCATGCGGCACGTTGGCGGCGTCGTGCAATGCGTTCATGCTCATCTCTCTATCAGGAGTGACCGCTTGTTTCCAGCAGCAGCCGCGGTTTCGAGGCACGAACCCAGGGCAGTTGCGCGACTTCATCATGGAAACGAACGCTTCCCAATAAATTGCACTTCCGGCAGTCACAGAAAGGCGATCCACAAATGTTCTTGACATTTGGAACCAAATAGGCTAGCAAGTCGATCCTGCCTGGTCGGCCTGATCACCCGGAGGGGCAGGGGGATCTGCTTCGCTCCCATTGCGGGAGCTGCGCGGACGGGCTCCGGTCCGGCCGCAAAGCCTCGGCGAAGCAGGGCGGTCGGCGCGGATGTTCATCCGGGAACGTATGAGCTCGCGTCTATAGAAGAGCCGGTTTCATTAGTAGGTCCTTCCGGTGCGGCGGCTTCGGCCGCAACGCCGGCGGCGCCCGCTCCGCAAGGAGGGAGCGCCGAAGCCACACGCCTTTGACAAGGCGGGGGGACTCGTACGGCTCTCAACCAAAGACTGGACGCTTTCGATTACCACCGAAAGCAACAAAAGTCGTCCAGCCCCGGGTGCCCGTGGCAAGGACGCGCCGGCCGCTTGTTCCTTCCTCGTTTCCGGAAGCCGCTTCCGCACGCCCGTTGCACCGGGGAGCCGATCGCGGCCTCCCCGGCACAATGTCGGCAACCTACTGGCTGTTGCCGCCGCTCGTGTTCCCGCCGGCGCTGGTGTTGCTGACGGAGTTGCCGGCGTCTTCCGCCGCATTGCCGACGGCGTTGGCGGCGTTCTGCGCCATGTTCCCGGCATCTTCCGCGACATTGCCGGCGGCGCCCGCCACGTTGCCCATCGTGTTGTCGCCCGGGATCAGGCCTTCGCCGGCGGCCGTCGTATCGTTGCCGGCGCTGTTGTTCGCCTCGCTCTGGCCGCCGCCGCCGCAGGCGCTAAGCAGCAGCACGCTAGCTGCGGTGGCGATCAGTTTCGTCCGTGTCGTCATGTCTGTCTTCCCTGTCTCGCCCGCCGCATCGGGCCGGCAAATTGCACTTGAAGCCTACCGGCAGCGGCCGAACCTCGCCCGCGCCGATGCCTAACGCTGAGCGGTGGAAGTGGCTCCGCGCCACTGCGCCGGAACGAAGGGCGAGCACTTCTCGTTTGATCAGAAGCGGCCCTGCGCATCCGGACGATCCGTGACTGGCCGGGCCCGTCAGCAAGAGGTGAGTTATGCGTAAGACCCTTATGATCGCGACGATATTTGCCGTCTCGGCTCCGCTCGGCGCCTGCGCGAGCTATGACGAATACGGCTATGACAGGAATGCCCGGCAGCGCGAGCGTGCGGTGGTCGGCGCCGCGGCCGGAGCGGCGGTCGGCGCGGCCGTCGGAGCAGCGGTCGGCGGGGTCAGCACGGGCGAAGGCGCCGCTGTCGGCGCGGTCGCGGGCGGCATCATCGGCGCTGCCACGTCCAACAACGACCGCCGCTGGTACCGCAACAATCGCGGCGAATGCTATTACGTGAACGACCGCGGCGATCGGATCTACGATTACGGCCGGCGCTGCTGAGGCGGCGGCTTCTTCGCTGCCGAAATAGATAGGGGCCGGCACTCCGAGGAATGCCGGCCCCTCCCTCATTACGCGACCCGAGGGGTCGATAACCAGGCCGACCGCGGAAGATACGCCCCGCAAACTCGTCGCGCCCTGCTGCCGACGATGCGCTTATGCACTGATTCGGTTGATAAAAGCCTGAATGCGCCCGTCAGCCGCCGTTCATTGGCCAGGGCGCTGCTTCAGCTCTTCCGGCAGGGAACCCGGCAGGGTGCCGCCGGCGCCGCCGGTCCCTTCGGCCGCTTCGGCGCTTCGCCGAGCGCACGCTCGATCTGGGAGGAGATATGCTTGCTGTCCCGCTCATATCCCTTCGCCTCGAGGCAATCATATGCGTGATAGAGCGCTGCGATCGGATCCATCCAGTAATCGTGCTTCGCCTGCCTCGAGCACATTTCGATATCGACCTGCATCTGCGCCGCCGTCTTGGTGGGATGGCTGACTCGCGCCGGAGCGCAGGCGGCGGCAAGGAGCGCAAGGCCGAGCAACGGGGCTGACTTCATCGCTGGAACATCCTCAAGCAAAGCGACGGCCGTCTTGTCTCACTCCCGGGCAACATCTGCAACCGCAGGCTTGTGCCTTCCGCGGCACTCGCAGCGCCAAGCGGCTTAAATCCGGCTCGAATTTTGATACTGTTGCGGAACGAGATTCGCTGCTCCCGGGTTGATGGCAGCCCACGGGGAGGCCCGAACAGGAGTTTTGAGGAGAAGCAGGAGGTCCCAGTGTCAGTGGCTTTGAAGCGCGTTCTCACCCGCGGCCGGTTCAGTCCCGCCGCTATCCTCAGCAGGAGGGCCAGCCGGTGATCGACCGCGATTTCCTACTCCAGGTGCGCGGCTACGGCCTCACCACCGCCGAGATCAGCTATTACATGCCGGATCATCCCAAGCTCATCCAGCTGTTCGTTTGGCAGCTTTACGACGTCGCCCCGTCCTTCCCAGGGGTCCACCAGTTCCTCGACCATTGGCGGCGCGAGATCGAGGCGGCGATCCACTCGGTCCGGGTCGCGCACCACCAGCTGATCGGACCCAACGA
>NZ_DASVUE010000237.1:0-1770 GCF_036387215.1 Allosphingosinicella sp.
GCCGCCCGCCGATCTCCACCATCGGCTTGGGACGGACGCCGGTCTCCTCAGCAAGCCTCGTGCCGAGGCCACCGGCGAGAATGATCGCTTTCATATATTCCTCTGAGCTCAGGCGCCGTCAGCCTCTCGGCGGGCGCGAAACGCTGGGCGACTAACATCCGGGTGCACAGGGCACAACCCGCCGTGGACTGCTGGCCCGCTCCCTGGCGCTTTGCTGTTGCCTCGGCGCGGGATTGGCAGCATCGCGGGCAGCATGATCTCGCCCGGCCTGCCACCGACACGCGCATGACCGCCGATCGCGGGGCGAAAATCGTCCGCCATGCCCGGCGCCTGCTCAGCGATCCCGTATCGGGCGGGGTGCTTCGTGCAAGCGCCGTATCGATGTCGGTGCGGACGGCGGGGCTCGCCATTGCCTTCCTCTCGCACATGCTGATCTCGCGGACGCTGGGCGCATCGGCTTACGGGCAATATTCGATTGCGCTCGGATGGGCGCTGATCCTCGTCATCCCGGCCCGCCTCGGCGTCGACAACACCGTCCTGCGCTACGCCAGCATCTACCTCGAAGAAGAGAATTTCGCCGCGCTTCGGGCGCTCATCCGCTTCGCTCTGGTGATGATGGTGCTGAGCTCGTCGGTGGTGGCGATCGTCCTGATCGGGCAGGCGCAGCTCGGCTCCGGGCTGTTTTCGATGTTCTCGTCGGGCGCCGTGCTCTGGATCGGAGCACTGATCTTCACCCTTGCCGCCCTTGGCCTCTATTCGGCGCTGATCCGGAGCGCGAAACGCGTGCTCGCCTCGCAGCTCTACGAGCAGGTGCTGAGGCCCGCTTCGCTTATCGCGCTGATCGGCGGCGCCGCGCTCCTCGGCATCCGGCTGTCGGCCGAACGGGCTCTGATCCTGACCGTCATCGCTGCTGCGGTCGCGCTCACCGGGATCGTCATCCACTTCCACAGGATCGCGCCCTCTTTGCGTGCCCACCGGCACGATCTGACCGACCGGGCGGACTGGATCGCGGTCGGCTGGCCGCTTCTGCTCATGAACGTCGTCCAGGAGGTGCTGAACCAGATCGACGTCATCATGCTCGGTCATCTGGCGGATACAGCCGCCTCCGGCCTCTATGCCGCCGCCTGGCGCCTTGCCAGCCTGGTCCCTTTCGCGCTCATCTCGCTCTCGTTCATCAGCGCTCCGATGATCGCCACCGCGTATCGCAGGCGCGATTTCGACGAGCTTTCCAGGATCGCGAAGGTCAATGCCCGGCTCGCATTCCTGTTCTCGCTTGCGATGGCGGCGTTCCTCGCGGCAATCGGCGGTTTCGCGCTCCGAGCCTTTGGTGATGGCTTCGATGCGGCCTATCCCGCGCTTCTGATCCTGCTCGGCGGGGGGCTGATATCCGCCTTCACGGGCTCCGTCGGCTATCTGATGACCATGACCGGCCGGCAGAACTCCGCTTTGCTCAGCGCCTGCGCCGCGCTTGCTGCCAATCTCGTCCTCAACGTCACCCTGATCTCGCGGCTCGGAATCATCGGTTCGGCGGTTGCCGCAACTTCAAGCGTGTTCGTCTACAACCTGCTGATGTGGATCCACGTCCGAAGGACGATGGGGATCGACGCCTCGGTCGTCGCGAGGCCGCCTGTTCCAGTGGCGGATCAGCGCGCGCCGTAGCCGCTGACGATGGTCCGGAAGGTGCGGGCGACGATCAGCACGTCGAGCCAGAACGAGAAGTTCTTGATGTAGTAGAAATCGTAGTGGAGCTTCCACAGCACGTCGTCGACG
>NZ_DASVUE010000238.1:0-33282 GCF_036387215.1 Allosphingosinicella sp.
CTCGCCAACATCGCCTGGCTGGGCGGGCAGACCGGCTACAAGGGCGAAGGCAAGGCGCCGCCCACCGGCGGCTATGACGATTACGACAATTTCCGCCGCGTTGGCTCGGCGGGCGATTGGGCGAAGGCGTCGGGGTACGACCAGCTGCCTTATTGGCAGCGGATGGTCTCGCACCCCGATTATGACGAATTCTGGAGCGGCCAGGCGCTCGACAAGCTCCTTGCCGCCAATCCGTCGAACATCCCGACGCTTTGGGAACAGGGCCTCTGGGACCAGGAGGACATGTACGGCGCGATCACCGCCTGGGAGGCGCTGAAGGCCAAGGGGAAGATGGGGAACAACTATCTGGTCATGGGCCCGTGGCGGCACAGCCAGATCAACCGCGAGGGCCGCTCGCTCGGCCCCTTCCAGTGGAACGGCGACACTGCCCAGCAATTTCGTGAGGAGATGGTGCTGCCCTTCTTCAACCAGTATCTGAAGGACGGGCCGCCGGTGCAGCTGCCGGCCGCAACCATCTACAATACGGGCGAGAACCATTGGGACCGGTTCACCACCTGGCCGCTGGCGTGTGAGCAGGGGTGTGCGTCGCCGCTTCGGCCGATCTACCTGCAGGCGAACGGCGCGCTCGGCTTCGACAAGGCGTCCGCGGGCGGCGACAGCTACGTCTCCGATCCCGACAAGCCGGTGCCGCACCTGCCGCGGCCGGTGAACTTCAACGACGGGCGCTGGGGCGACTGGCTGGTGAGCGACCAGCGCCACGCCGACGGGCGCACCGACGTCATGACCTACCAGACCGAGGTATTGACTGCGCCGGTGCGGCTCTCGGGCGCCCCGATCGCCGACATCTTCGCGAAGACGACCGGAACGGACGGCGACTTCGTCGTGAAGCTGATCGACGTCTATCCGGAAGAGGTCGCGACCGATCCCAAGATGGGCGGATACCAGCTCCCGATCAGCCTCGACATCTTCCGCGGCCGCTATCGAAACAGCTTTGCGAAGCCGAGCGCCATCCCGGCCGGCAAGACGCAGCGCTACCGCTTCCGGCTGCCGACGGTGAACCACGTCTTCCAGCCGGGACACCGGATCATGGTGCAGGTGCAATCGAGCCTGTTCCCGCTCTACGACCGCAATCCGCAGACCTACGTCCCCAACATTTTCCTTGCGAAGAAAGGGGACTATCGGAAGGCGACGGTAACGATCGAACGCGGCGGCAACGCCGCGAGCGCGGTCTGGCTGCCGGTGGTCGCCGTGGACCAGCGCGCTGCGATGGTCCGGTAGCGGCTCAGATCGAGAAGCTGGTGCCGCAGCCGCAGCCGGAAGCGGCGTTCGGGTTGGTGACCTGGAAGGCGGCGCCGCCGAGGGATTCGACGAAATCGACCGCGCAGCCGCGGACGAGGTCGAGGCTCATCTCGTCAACCACCAGAGTGACGCCGTCCCGCTCCGCCACCGTATCGTCGGGCTCCACCTGATCGGCGAGGCCGAAGCGGTACTGGAAGCCCGCACAGCCGCCGCCGTCCACCGCCAGCCGGAGGATCGGCGCCTTGCCCTGGCGCCTGGCGATCCAGGCGACTCGGGCAGCCGCCGAGGGGGTCAGCGCGATTTCGGAAGCCTCGGTCATGGCCCTGAAATAAGGTGGCGGCGCCCGCGCCACAAGCTATAGGCGAGCCCATGAAAACCCGCGTCTACGTCACACTCAAGAATGGCGTCCTCGACCCGCAGGGCAAGGCCATCCACCACGCGCTCGAGGGGCTCGGTTTCAGCGGCGTCAGGGACGTCCGCGCCGGCAAGCTGATCGAGCTCGACCTGGAAGACGGCGTCAGCGAGGCGGACGTGGAGGCGATGTGCAGGCAGCTGCTCGCCAACACCGTGATTGAAAATTATCGGATCGAGGGCGGCGCGGCGTGAAGAGCGCAGTCGTCGTCTTCCCCGGTTCCAACTGCGACCGCGACATGGCGGTCGCGCTGGAAGAAGTGACCGGGCAGAAGCCGATCATGGTGTGGCACCGGGAAGCGGCGCTTCCGGACGGGCTCGACCTGATCGCCGTCCCGGGCGGATTTTCCTATGGGGACTATCTCCGCTCGGGCGCGATGGCGGCGCAATCGCCGGTGATGCGCGCGGTGAAGGACGCTGCCGACCGCGGGGTTTCGGTGCTCGGCGTGTGCAACGGCTTCCAGATCCTCACCGAGGCACGGCTTCTGCCGGGCGCGCTGATGCGCAATTCGACGATCTCCTTCGTCTGCCGGGACGTGCATTTGAAGGTGGAGAACAGTCAGTCGGCCTTCACCGGCCGCTATGAGGCGGGCGAGGAGATCGTGATTCCGGTCGCCCATCATGACGGCAACTACCAGGCTGATCAGGATACGCTGGACCGGCTGGAGGGCGAGGGACGGATTGCCTTCCGCTACTCCGGTGAAGTGAACGGCTCCGCGCACGACATTGCCGGCATCATCAACGAGAGCGGCAACGTGCTTGGGATGATGCCTCACCCCGAACGGGCGGTGGAGGCGGCGCACGGCGTCACCGACGGACGCCGCCTCTTCGAAGGCATATTGGAAGCGATCGGCTAGGCTGATGCGCCCGCAAGCCTGCGCCGACTGCCCGGTTCGCGACCACGCCGTCTGCTCGGCGCTGGACGAGAGGGAACTGGCCGAGCTCGCGGCGATCGGCCAGCACCGCGACTTCCGCCGCGGCGAGACCATCTTCGCAGCCGATGACGACAGCATCGCCTGCGCGACGCTCATTTCAGGCGCGGCCAAGCTGTCGAAGATCGACTCGGACGGGGTGGAGCGGATCGTCGCGTTGATCCACCCGGCGGGATTCCTCGGCCAGCTCTTCTCCGCCACCACGCGGCACGAGGTGACGGCACTGACCGACAGCCGGCTCTGCATCTTCCCGCGCGCCGGGTTCGAGCGGCTGATGAGCGATCATCCGGCGCTCACCCGGTCGATTCTGGAGCGGACGCTGGCCGAACTCGATGCTTCGCGCGCGCTCACCGACCTGATCGGCCGGCGGGACGCCAAGGCACGGGTGGCGGGGCTGCTGCTCTCCTTCGCGCGGGCCGCGGCCCCCTCCCCCTGCGGCACTGCGCAGCAATTCGAGCTGCCGCTGACCCGCGAAGAAATGGCAAGCCTGCTCGGGACCACGATCGAGACCGTGAGCCGGCGCCTCACCGAGCTGGAGCGGGAGGGCGTCATTGAGCGCCACGGCGCCCGCGGGCTGGCGATTGTCAGCCCCGCAGCGCTCCAACAGGCCGCTGCCTGAGGTGCGCCAGGCGACCGGGTTCCTGGAATTCCGCACCGAGCGGCAGGGCCTTCTCGATATCACCCGGGAGGTCGCGGAGTGGGCGGACGCGCAGGGAGTGCGGGAAGGGCTGCTGACCCTGTTCTGCCGCCACACCTCGGCTTCGCTGATCGTCCAGGAGAATGCGGCCCCGGCGGCGCGGCGCGACATCGAGGCTTATTTCGCGCGCATCGCTCCCGAGGATGCCCATGCCTACGAGCATGACGAGGAGGGGCCGGACGACATGCCGGCGCATTTGCGTGCGACGCTGACGCAGGTGCAGCTTTCGATCCCGCTCATCGGAGGCCGGATGGCGCTCGGCACGTGGCAGGGCATCTACCTGTTCGAGCACCGCCGCCGGCCGCACCGGCGGACGCTGGCGCTGCATCTGGCGGGCGAATGAGCGCCGAATCCGTCCGGTCCTGGCTCGCCGAGCACGCGCCCGACCTGCCGATCATCGAGGTGGAAGACAGCACCGCCACCGTCGACCTCGCTGCGCAGGCGCTCGGCGTCGAGCCGGGGCGGATCGCGAAGACGCTGGCGATCCGCGTCGGCGAGGAGGCGTTCCTGCTGGTCGCGCGCGGCGATGCGAGGCTCGACAACGGAAAGACCAAGGCGGCGTTCGGCGGCAGGCCGCGCATGCTAGGCCCGGAGGAGACGCTGGAGCTGACCGGGCATCCGGTGGGCGGCGTCTGCCCGTTCGGCCTGGCGAGGCCGCTGAAGGTCTATCTCGATCTGTCGCTGAAGGCGTTCGACACGGTCTATCCGGCGGGCGGGTCGCTGAACACCTCGGTCAGAACGACGCCCAGCCGGCTGGCCGAGCTGGTCGGCGCCGGGTGGGTCGACGTCTGCCGATTGCCGGAGCAGGCCTAGAGCGTCGCCTTCACGATCGCGAAGACCATCGCAAGGCAGACCATCAGCCCGGGAAGCACCATGATCTGCGCCAGCGCCTGGCCGGCGGTGAGGCGGCCGGTGATGCACTCGACGCCCTCGTGCAGGAACTCGCTCCAGCTCTGTTTGCGAAGTCCGTCGTCCGGCGCGACGCGAGCCCAGAGGCCAGGCGTCAGGAACAGAGAAGCGATGCCGATCGCGACGATTGCCGCCGGGACGATGAGGTCTCGCCCCATGAAGGCGGTGCAGAGGATGCCTGCGAAGCTGAAATAGGTGCCGACCAGCATCAGGTGCACGGCCGGGTGGATATCGAACACGCGCTCGCCACGGTTGCGCCGCAACGGGGCGGCGGCGGGGGCGATCACTTCCTGGAATTGGGCGTAGGGCTGGTGGACGGTCATCTTAGGGTTCCTTCTCTGAGAAGGAGATGCGCCGGATTCGCTTTAACCGCTTTGACGGACGTCAAAATTCCCGCTTCAGGCGGCTTCGAGGCGCTCCACCGCTTCCGACGCTTCGATCCACTTGGCTTCCGCTTCGGCAAGCTGGGCGCCGACGTCTGCGTGGAGCTTCATCAGCTCCGTCATCGTGCGCTTCGAATCCTCCGGTGCCGCCGAGGAAGGGTCGAACATCGCCCGCTCGATCTCGCGCTTGCGGCCTTCGAGCTTGGCGATCTCGGCTTCGGCAGCCTTCGCCGACTTCCGGAGCGCCTGGCTCCGCTCACGGGCCTCGGCGGCGGCGCGGCGGTCTTCCTTACGGTCTCGTTTGGGCGCGGCCTTCTCGCCGGAGCCCTCCTGGTTCTTGCCCAGGATCATGTCGGTATAATCGTCGATGCTTCCCGAATATTCGCGCGCGGTGCCGCCGTCGACGAGCACGAGCCGGTCGGCGGTGAGCTCCAGCATGTGGCGATCGTGGCTGACGAGCACGACGGCACCCGAATAATCGTTCAGCGCCTGGACGAGCGCTTCGCGGGCATCGACGTCGAGGTGGTTCGTCGGCTCGTCGAGGATCAGCATATGCGGCGCATCGCGGGTGATCAGCGCCAGAGCGAGCCGCGCGCGCTCGCCGCCGGACATCTTGCCGACCTGCATCGTCGCTTTCTCGCCCGAAAAGCCGAACCGGCCGAGCTGCGCGCGCACCGCGGCCGGAGTCGCCTTCGGCATCAGCCGGCTCATATGCTGGAGGGCCGTGTCGCCGCTGTCGAGCTCCTCCACCTGATATTGGGTGAAATAGCCGACCTTGAGCTTGCCGGTGGCGTTCATCTCGCCTTCCATCGCCGGAAGCTGGGCGGCCAGCAGGCGCGCAAGCGTGGTCTTGCCGTTGCCGTTGCGGCCGAGCAGCGCGATCCGATCGTCCGGATCCAGGCGAAGGCTGACGCGCGACAGGATCGGCTTGCCGGGCTCGTAGCCGACGGCGGCCATGTCGAGATTGACGAGCGGCGGCTTCAGCTCGGCCGGACTCGGGAAGTCGAAGCTGAGGCTCGGATCGGCTGCGACCTCGGCGATCGGCTGCATCCGTGCGAGCGCCTTGGCACGCGACTGGGCCTGCTTGGCGGTAGACGCGCGGGCGCTGTTGCGGGCGATATAATCCTGCAGCTTGGCGCGCTGCGCCGCCTGGTTCGCACGCGCGGATTCGAGCTGCGCCATGCGCTCGGCATGCTGCTTCTCGAACGCATCATAGCCGCCCGGATAGAGCGTCACCTTGCCCTGCTTCAGGTGCAGGATGTGATCGACGACGTTGTTCAAAAGGTCGCGCTCGTGGCTGACGATTAGCATCGTCGCGCGGTAGCTCTTGAGGAAATTTTCGAGCCAGAGCGTCGCTTCGAGATCGAGGTGGTTCGAAGGCTCGTCGAGGAGGAGCAGGTCCGGGCCGCTGAAGAGAAGCGCTGCGAGCGCGACGCGCATCCGCCAGCCGCCCGAGAAACTGTCGAGCGGGCGCTGCTGCATCTCCTCGTCGAAGCCAAGTCCGACGAGTATCCGTGCGGCGCGGGCGGGCGCGGCGTGGGCGGCGATGGCGTTGAGGCGGTCGTGGATCTCGGCCAGGCGGTGGGGATCGGCTTCGCTCTCCGCTTCGTCGAGCAGCCTTGCGCGCTCGAGATCGGCAGCGAGCACCGTTTCGAGCGGCGTGCCCGAGCCGGCGGGGGTTTCCTGCGCGATATAGCCGAGCCTCGCCGCACGCGGCATTTCGACGCTTCCTTCGTCCGGCTCCAACAGGCCCGCAACGACGCGCATCAGGGTCGACTTGCCGGCGCCGTTGCGGCCGATGAGGCCGATGCGGCCGCCTGGCGGCAGCGCCGCGCTGGCGCAGTCGAGAATGGTGCGTCCGCCGAGGCGCACGGTGATGCCGCTGAGATTGAGCATCGGGCGCCCCTAGCAGCAGCGGCCCGATTTGTCAGGAGGCTAGAGGACGTCGCCGAACATGAACCAGAGCAAGGCGAACCAGGCGAAGAGCGCGACGATCCCGGCCAGCCACCAGAGCCGCCCAAGCCGTTCCCCGAGCGTCGGACGCTCCTCGTCCATGTCAGCGCTTCAAGATGCGGATGAAGCGGGCGAGGCCGAACAGCACGGTGGGCCAGAACATCGTGTTCCAGACGTCTTTCCAGTTCGCATTCCAGCGGGGCGTGCCGCCGTGGCCCAATGTGTCGACGATGTCCCAGAGCTCGCCAGCGATCGAGGCGACCGCCACCGCGGCGAGCGGGCGCCAGTCGCGCAGCGACTTCTTGAACAGGATGACGACGAGAAGCATCACGCCGAGCCCGACATAGATGTGGAGCGCATCCTTGCTGAGGCTGGTGGCCTCCACGAGGAGATGCTTGAAGCTCTGGAAGGGGCTCATCGTCAGACCTGTGCCTTGAAGGGCGTGAAATCGGTGTTCGTGTCGTAGACGTCGACGCCTTCGCGGCGCTTCAGGAACCCGACGGCCAGATAGGTGACGGGGGTCAGGAGCACTTCCCAGCCGACCTTCAGCGCCCATTGCGTGAGGAGCACCACCAGAAGCGTCGAATTGTCCCAAACGCCGTAGAAAGCGAGCGGGTAGAATATGAGGCTGTCGATCCCCTGCCCCACCAGGGTCGAGCCGATCGTGCGCGTCCAGAGGTGGCGACCCTGGGTCCAGACCTTCATCCTGGCGAGCACGTAGCTGTTCGCAAATTCGCCCGCCCAGAAAGCCACGATCGAGGCGAGCACGATCCGCGGCACCTGCCCGAACACCTGCTCGTAGGCCGCCTGCCCCTGCCAATCCGGCGAGGGCGGCAGCGCCACCACCACCATCGCCATGAAAGCCATGAACAGGAGCGCGCAAAAGCCCGCCCAGATGCAGCGGCGGGCGCGGGCGTAGCCGTAGACTTCGGTCAGCACGTCGCCGATCACGTAGGAGATCGGGAAGAACAGGATGCCGGCGCCGAACGGCCAATCGCCGATGAGCGGCAGCGCGACCACAGCGACCTTGCCAGCGCCGAGCACGTTCGAGAGCAGGAGGATGGTGACGAACGCCGCCATCACGAAATCGAAATAGCGCAGCCGCCGCTCGCCCAGCGCAGCCCCCTCGACCGCCTTCGCCTCGCCCCCGTCCATGGCGCGCCGATAGCGCTGTTCCGCTCGGCGGGAAAGCGCGCTAGACCACGCCCCACGCGCCCGTAGCTCAGCTGGATAGAGCACGAGCCTTCTAAGCTTGGGGTCGCAGGTTCGAGTCCTGCCGGGCGCGCCAGTTTTCCGCCAGTTTCTGTTACCGTTTTCTCGTCAGGTACCACATAGGTAGCCGGCGAACAGGATCGGGTGGTATCTAATGGGCCCCACCGGAACGCCGGCGGGTGAGTGGGCTTGCTGCGAGCAACGAGCGCTGCGTCGTCGCGAATACCTCGACCGCATTGTTCTCAGCCGGCACCGCGTGCCACGCTGTTAGCCCCGACGCTCCCGATCTGGAGCCAGCAGGTGTTTTCGTCCTCCGCACCGGGCTTCTTCCCGTTTCTGAGCGCCCGCACGGATCAGGCGACAGGCTGACTAAGCACGGGCGAAGGCACGTCCTCCCCCAAGGCCTGGCGCCATTCCATGATGCCCTCGGTGACCCGAAGCAGATCCGAATTGTCGCCGGCAGCGTGGTGCGCAGTGGCGAGCAAGTCCGCCGTCAATCCTGCGCGATCCGCAAATGCGGCAAGTGTCTTGTACCTCTCGCGCCGCTGCCGTTCCGTGAAGCAGTCCCGACCAAACCGGCTCGGCCGTAGGTCATGCGGCCGTTCGGGCCAGCGCAGCCACAATGCTTCCGCCACGTCGTACGCTTGCTGCTGGTCCGGCAAGGCGGAGGCGAGCGCTTCTCCCAGCGGCGTGTGGAAATCCTCAAAAACGATCGCGCGCCACTCGCGCTCGAGCGGCCGTTCACTTCCGACTGCAACGTCCTTGTCGATCTTCCTGCAACCAATCACGAACTGCGCGGCTGTCTTCGGCTCGCGCTCCCAGCGACACAGGGTCATGAGTCCACGGATGCTGCAAGCATGGCTGCCTCGAAGCGCCTGACCCCAAATTCCATGCGGCGGCAGGATCGAACCGAACCGGCCCAGCTCCAGTGCGCCGTAGAATCGCGCGATACGGGCCGCGTCTCCGCCCAAGGTTTTTGCCCGCAGGGGTTGGACAGTCTCGAAGATGATGTCCCGCAGCCGGGCCGCGGTCGCTTCGGACGGGCCTTCGAGATGCGCGAACAGTGTGTCAAAAAGCTCGTACCTCCTGATAACGGCCGAATGGAGGCCGGCAGATCTCGGGGCAGCTTCCAAAGCCGATCGCAGTGAGGGCCTCAGGCGCCGATCGAAGAACATGGCCATGAAAGGGAGAAGCGACGGGCGGCCCTTGCCGAAGCGCAGGGCGGATGCGTTCGGACCACAGAACAGCGGCTCCATCGTGTCTGCGTGGGTCTCCCAGGCGCCGGACTGAAGGAAGCAGCGCGTGATCAGCCAAGCCAGCGAGGGGGTCCGGCCCCGATCCTCGATGGAGAGCCCCGCCGCGAAGCTCATCGCCTCACGATACTCTCTTCGGCTCGCGAGCTTGCGCAGGCGATCCGAGAAGACGGTGGCTCGGAGCCTGGACGGCAGGCGCCCGATATCCGCGGGCTCGGCTTCGCCCCCGAGCAGCGCCCGGACCACCGGCCTGAACTCGGTCGGGAAATCCAGGATGAGCGGTTCCAACTCCTTCGCAACGGCCCTCACGTCGCTGATTCGGACATCGGCGCCCCGTTCACCGACGACGGCCAGAGCCAAGGAGTAATAGACCAGCTCCAACCGATGATGTCGGCTCTCCGCCGACTCGAACGGAGAGTCGTTCAAGGCCCTCCTGTGCCAGTCCCGAGCACGCCGGTTGAGCTCGAAAAGCTGCTCCAGCTCCCGTGGGCGTGCAGCTTCGTACAGCTTGTGGAGCATTGCACGCCGAAGCTCCGGTCGGTGCCGGACGCGGTGGGGCGAGGAGCCCGGCACCGGCTCTACCAGCCAAGTTTCCTTCGACAGCTGGGCGAACAGCACCTCCGCCTCCTCATGCGTGAGCGCGGCTTTCGGCATCACCACGGGCCAGATCACCTCCCTCAGCAACTCGGCTGACACCTCGCGGAGCACGAGCCCGGGGCTTGCAAGCGGCTGCACGGCCGGCGGCACGAAGGCGAGGATGCGTTCGTAGAGATAGGCCGTGGCCATATGCGCATCCGCGGCGCTCCTGATGGACTCGAGGTCCGCTCGGTCAACCCTGACCTTCCCTTCCCGGACCAGGCGCCCGAGCAGATTGAGCAGCATCGGGATTCCGACGCGGTCGCGGAAATCCTCCTCGTCCAGGTCGGCGAAAGCGGACATCAGCTTGTCGGCGTCCGCCGGCGTGAGTCTCTCCTTGGTGACGAGGAGGTGCCGGGCCTCGCGCTGTGACAATCCCTTCAGCGACCATTCCTGGAGGTCGACCTCGGTGTAGCCGAAGCCCTTGGTGAAGACGGAGCGCCCCGAAGCAAGCACGGCCAGGGAAGGTAGCGCGGATCTACGCAGGCGATCCAGCGCCTGGATCAGGTCGACGCCCATGAGGTCGGTCCGCTCCAGCTGCTCGAGCGTGTCGAGCACAAGGAGAACCGGGCGCTTCAGCGGACCCTTGGCCACCTCGAAGATCGTCGAGGCCAGCTGATCGGCCGAAGCGCGCGTATCCACCGAGTCCGGAAGCGGCCCCTCTTCCTCGCCCATCTCCGATAGTGTTCGAAGATTTTGAGCCAAGGGCGGGGAGCGGCGATTGCGGGCACTTTCAGCCGTGTGCAGGTGGGCGCCTCGACGGAATTCCCGAAGCTTCGCCCCCCAGGAAGACTCCGCCCATTCAAGCTGGCGGGCAATCTCGATTAGGACGCTGCGCACATCGGACGGCCGGATCCGGAGCCGATCGTAATCAATCCAGAGCGTGATCGCCTCGCTCTCGACATGGGGTATGCCGCTCCGCATGAAAGCCGCGATTAAGGTGGACTTGCCGACCCCTCCGATCCCGTCCACCCGGCATACGGGAAGGAGGTGCCCTGGAGCACTCCACGCGGAACGGAAGAAGCTTGCGAGCCGCGCAAGCTCCGGCTCGCGCCCGACCATATGGCGGCTGAGCCGGTCGAGCTCGTCGTCTCGCAGCCGCCTCTCCAACGTGGCGGCAAGCTCCTCCGCGGGTGGAACCCCTGCGTCGATGCCGGCCATCTTCAGCCATCGAGCGGCGTCGCCGGCAATTGCGAGCGCGTGACTTTCGGCCCGTTTGGAATCGAACTCCTTCCGGATCATGGCGTGCATCAGCCGCGCGTGAAGGTCGCCACCGGCCACCGCCCCGATGAGAAGTTCCAACAGCCTGTCCCTGGGCAGGGTGGACAGCGCTTGGCGGCGGTGCCTGTCGAGCAGCATCCAGCGCAATGGGTTCGACGGATCCACCACGCAGCTGCGCCGCAGCACCTGCAGGCACCGCTCTTTGGTGGCGGCTTCCGCTTGTCCATCCCGCAGCATGGAACCCACACCCAGTTCCATCGGGTTGAACCATCCCCGGACCGCGGCGCGAGCAAGCATGTCGTCAAGATGAGGCGGCCGCGCCGGAACTGCCGGAGAAGCACCATGATCCGCTTTCAACGCGGCAAGCTCGCGTTGCAGTCGCGCGAGAGTGTCGACCTCCGTCACCCGATTGCCTCCTCGACCTGGCGCAGTATCTCACCGTACATGTCCGCGCCGGCACTCGCTCTGAGTTTGGCGATCTCGATGATCATATGGGCGATCTTCGGCCCGCTGTCCTCCGGCGCGAGCTGGCGCGCCAACCGCGCCTTCGCCAGGTGCCGAGCGATATCGCCGGCCGTCGGCATCGGCAGCTCGCCCTCCCTGATCTCACCGGTGAAGCTGTCTTCCACCAGCTCCCGCAGCCCCGCGCCGAGGAAGGTTTCCCGGCCCGTCACCAGAAGGCGCCCCCGCCCGTCGGGCAGCGACAAAGTGGCTCGATAGAGATGGGCCAGGGCTTCGGAGAGCGGAGTCGACATGTCCGTCGAACTGACGTTGACGAGCACCCATATCCGGCCATGCGAGCACAGCGCTTCAAGGGCCGCGCTGAGGCCCTCGGCGGTCTTGAGCGCCCCGATCGAGTCGGTTGACGCCGTGGACGACTCCGGAGTGACGACCTGGGTGATATGTTCGATCAGCCCCGCGACGGCGACGGCCGTAGCGCCGCTTTCCGTCTCACCCGCGGCCCGCTGCTGGATCAGGTTCAGCTTGGAGCGGTCCATCGGGATGATCGTCGCCTGGTCGCGCGGCAGCATCATCGCGACGACGTCGAAGAGGAGTTGCGCGGCAGCGTGCGGGCCAGTCAGGACGAGAGCCTGCGCCTTGTCGGCTCGCTGCATGTCCCAGATCTGCCGTTGCAACGGCTCCAGCCCCAGAACGGGCTTGCCGGTGCCGGTACTGCCGGAGGGTCTTATTTCCCAAATGGGATTGAGGGCGGCGCCGGGACTTAGGCGCTCGCGGTTCTTTTTTGCCCAGGCGGCGAGGCTCGCGCCGGCACCGGCGACGTTCTTCACGTCCTCACCGTTGACCATCGTGCCGTGGTGAACGCCTGCGAACCTGGGCTTCAGATCGAGGATGGGACCGCCCGAGCTGCCCCGGACCGCGTCGCAATCGTGCAGGAATCGTGGACCGTACGCCTCCCGATACTGGCCGAAGCTGATCTTCTGATCCGCTCCTCCGGGATGGTGGTGGAAGACCAATCCGCGGCGGTCCGATTCGATCTGCTCGTCGCCGCGGCTGACGTCGACCCAGCCCCGCGTGAAACCCGGCGCCGCCGCAAGCTCGATGATGATATAGTCGTCGTTCTTGAGGAGCGCGTCGGCGGACGGCATGGAGCCGAACTCGCCCGCCCGGCCCGTCAGCATGCATTCCGGGCAAGGCGAGCGATCGACGAGCCAACTTTCCACGAGCGGCACCCGGGGCGCCTCAGCCGACGTATCGCCAAGCACGTCGAGCCTGACTTCGATCCGCTCGGCTGAGCCCGGCAGCTCCTTGCCGTCGTTGCCGATCTGGCGGTCGAGCACATGGGCAGCGGTGAGGACCAGATGCGGGGCGATCAGAACTCCGGTGCCGGTGACCTGGTTCTCCCGGTCGAGGATTCGGCAGGTCTGCCGCATGGTCGCGCTGATCTGGCTAATGAGACGCTTGGGATCGGCCGTGTAGCTGCCCGGCATGAGCGCCTGGGCCTCGAAAAACGCTGTCTGGGCATTGGCCAGGTCCCTCGGCTTGATCCCGGTTAGATTGGTGGCGAGCGCGGCAAAGGCTTTCGCGTTGGACTCGAGCGGCGGCCCCGCCGCATTCTGCTCGATGGCGGTTCGAAGAAGCACCCTTAGGAAACCGTTATCGGATGCGTAACGCAGACAAGCCGCCACCCGCCCGCTGGTGTCAGTGGCGCCGGCGAGGGCGCCGACGGTGGGAAGATCAATGCTGCTGTCCCGCTCTTCCTGAGCGTGAAGGAAGATCGCTCCGAACGTTTCGTCGTTCGCGGTGACCAGCTTGGCAAGCGCCTCGATCTCACGGTCGGTCGCCATCAGCCGAACCCTTGGCCCGACCGAGCCGCGATAGCGGCGAGGCTCATCCCCCGGTTCGCCTCGCTTCGGCCGCCGGCATGCACGCCCGCAAGGTAGCCGGAGCCGAAGGTCAGGATGCCGCTGCCGGAAGAACCGATGGTGGTCGTCGCGTCGTGCCACACCAGGTCTTGCCCGGCCTGATCCGCCGGTGCGGCACTCACCCGGCCGGGCGACAACCGCTTGACGCTCCACGCGCCGCCGAAAAGGCTATGCCAGACCTGCCCCGGCAGGAACAGGCTGGAAGGAAGCACCGGCCGGGCCGGAAACCCGAGGATGCCGATCGTTTCGCCGACGGCGAGCCTCCACCGCCCCGGGTCGGTGAGAGCCGCGGCGGGAGGCGAGCGGCCATCGAGGGAGGCGCCGAGAGCAAGAAGCGCATAGTCGGTGCCGCTCGGCTCATCGAAGCAGTAGGACAGGAGCCTGTCGAGCCTGTGCCGGTTGGACGAGGCTCCACCGAATTCCGCCTCGAAATCGATGACGAGTCCCGGACGCAAGGTCGGCGGATCTCCCGGCTCGAGCCATCCATCGAGCACGTGGCCCGCCGTCAGGACCACGTGCTCATCGCGATCCTCGAGCGCCAACAGCATTCCGCCCCCGAGCTGCCGGCCGGACGCATCGATCCTGCCGGCGGAGCGGATCGAGGCGTCGACCGTCTGCCTGCTGATTACATAGAGCTCCCCGAAATCACCCAGTGCCTCGGGCCTGAGGAGGCTGCCGTTCTTGACCAGCGCGGCGGGCCGGGTCCCGTCGGCGTGGATGAGCAGTTCCGCCCGAAAGGCCTCGTCGGGCGTTCGCACCACCGGTCCTTGGCGGACGACATCCTCGGCTCCCTCGGCAGCGGCATTGAGCTCGCCGGCGAGGAAAGGATCCTCTCGAGCCCTGCTGCTCTCCGCGAGCAGCAACAGATAGTCACGAGCGGCACGGATCCGGGCGCCGTCGAGTCCCTCCGGGCTCTCCCGGGTGCGATCCGCCCTCTCCTCCCCGGGGCCGGCGTGGCTTTCAGGCCGAAAGCCGTTGGTTCCCCGCGTTCCGAAGGCCTGGCGCAGTCGCCGCTCCTGCAGGCCGCGGCACCGGTCGGACAAGCTGTCTCTAACGTCCATTCTGGCGATTTCCACCCGTGCGGCCTAATGGTTCGGGGCTATATTACCCGCTTTCATTGTGGAGTCGTCGCTTGGCTTTGTCAGGCGGTATTTAAACCAGAACGGGGGGCAAGATGAATGAAGAGAGCGAAAGAAGGTTGGAGCATTTCCGCCATACGGTGCCAAACCTCAATGAGCGGGTACTGAAGGAAGCGGACACAACGCTCGCTCCGGTGCTGCGGCGCCTCAACATCACCCCCGCAGACCTCGAAGCCGCGCTGAATGGTCATTCGGTTGCAAAACTCGACGCCTTTGAAAGCGCCGACAGGTCACGCAACTTCGCCCTCGAGGCGATCGTGAAGCGCGTCGGTCGCCCCAGCTATCTGATTCATGGACGGGCGGTAGACTATAGCACGGGCGCTGATTTCGCGACGACGCTGCCGGGCCTGCTTTCGCAGCATCGAGTCGAGGCTCGTCTGTTGTCGGTTGGGCGAGTGAATACCATCAATCATCCTTCGATGGCTTGGGTGGGCACCGCCTGGCTGGTGGCGGACAAGGGCAGCAAGCCCATCGCCATCACCAACAGGCACGTTGCATCGGAATTCGCGCGCCGGCGGGGAACCAAGGGCGAAG
Source organism: Allosphingosinicella sp. (assembly GCF_036387215.1). Lineage (GTDB taxonomy): Bacteria > Pseudomonadota > Alphaproteobacteria > Sphingomonadales > Sphingomonadaceae > Allosphingosinicella. The sequence continues at coordinate 14,964 of NZ_DASVUE010000238.1, forward strand.
CCGTCTTCCTTCGCGACCCCCGTTCGATGGTGAAATACGGCGCGATGGTCGATTTCCTGCAAATTCACGATGATCCGCAGATCCAGGAAGCCGTCGTAACCGGGGTACGTTATCTCGCCCACGAGTCGGAGCCCGACATCGCGATACTGGAACTCGAGGATACCGGCTGGTTGGGCGCTCCGTTCGAGCTCGCCGATGCCGAAGCGGGGCGCGACGAGCTTTTCGCCACGATCGGATACCCCGCACGCGACAGCCGCAATGCCGCGGACGCACAGGCGGAGATCTTCCGCGACATCTATGACAAGAAGCGGCTTGCCGTCGGCTACATCGTACAGCCCGCAGGATCCGGCCGCTTGATGCAGCATGACGCCTCCACCCTCGGCGGCGCGTCCGGCTCCCCGCTCGTCTCGCTGGTGAGCGGCAAGGTCGTCGGACTCCACTTTGCGGGACGCTATCTTGAATTCAACAATGCCGTGTCAGTGGCCTCGCTCAAGCGGGCGCTCGCGGGAACGGCGGTACCCGGCATCGAGCTGCCCGCGGCGCTTCCACAGGAGAAACGGGACAGCGAGCACGAACCCGGCCACTTCACCGAACGCGTCGGCTATGTCGAAACGTTCCTCGAGGAAGCTGCCAGCGGCGGGGCGCGGAGCGACGGGGCCTTCACCGTGCCGCTCCCCGTCCCGAGCGACACCAGCGATCTCGCCGAGCGCCTCGACGCGCCCGGAAAGCATGTGCTCGAATATATGCATTTCAGCATCCTCTATTCGGCCGACCGGCGCTGCCCCCGCCTCACCGCCGTCAACATCGACGGCTCGCAACCCTTCAAGATCAAGCGCGGCGACGATCAATGGTTCGCGGACCTGCGGATCCCGAAGGAAGTTCAGCTGACGAGCGCCGACTTTCCCGGGGATTTCGACCGTGGTCATCTGGTCCGGCGGGAGGATCCGAACTGGGGTGACGAGGCCGCCGCCACGATGGCGAACGGCGACACGTTCCACTATACCAACGCCGGCCTCCAACATGCCCTGTTGAACCGCGACAAGAAGCGCTGGCTGGGCCTCGAGGATTATATCCTGCGCTCCGCCGCGACCCACGGGTTCAAGGCGAGTGTCTTCGCGGGCCCTATAATGACCGACGACGATCCAGTGCTCATCGAGGACGAGAGCATCCAGGTGCCGCTCGCTTACTGGAAGGTGGTCGCAATGGTCGCCGCGGACGGCAAAAGCCTTCACGCGACCGGCTACGTATTGGGGCAGGCAGCCTTCGTTGCCTCACTTACGGAAAGCTTCGAAATCGGCAACTTCAACTTCTACCAGGTGCCGATCAGGGACATCGAGCAGGCGACCGGCATATCGTTTGGGCCGCTCAGAGACGCGGATCCTCTCGCCCGCCGGGTCGACGCCGAGCGGGCTGATCGCCCGGTACACGCCATCGCGCTGGAGGCGCTCGAGGACATCATACTCTAGGGACTGCGACCGTGTGGAGCGGGAGGTCGTCGGACGTCGCCATGTAAGCACCTGAATATCTTCTAGAAAGCCATATCGTGCGCGCCGCGACCCCCCATTCCCCCGCGGATTGATTGGGCCTAGTTTCGCCATCCGGGACGAGTCCGGGTATTTAGCCGGAGAAACCGCCACTCGGGCGCCGATCTCCCGCACCCGCGCCTCGGCGGCCCCGCGTGCTTCCTCGGCGGTTCCCTCGTCGTGAGCTGACCGATCAGCTCCTCGGTCTCGGGTTGGAGGCGTCGACCTCCGCGCTCTCCTCATCCGACAGCGGCGGTGTCTCGAGCGGGACGCGTTGCAGGCCGCGAGTGACCTCGTAGCCGGCCCAGCTCTCCGGCGTCGGCCGCGCAAAGGCAAGGCAGGACGAAGCGGCCTTCTCGGCGGCGAGCGCCTCCAGCTTCTCCGTCGCGAGCCGCTCCAGAAGCGCAACGTCGAGCCAACGTGCGCCAACCTCTTCCGAGGATAGGTTGCGCTCGATCCGCCCGCCGGCGGCGGCATAGGCCTCCTCGTCGACGAACCGCGCCCGAGGTCGCTCGCGCTCACCGTCGCCTGGGTCACCATGCGGCGGATGCTGTCGGCATGCTGAGCCATGCAACTCCGGCTCACCTGCTCGAACACGAACGCCTGCCGCTCCTGGTCCGGAGTCGCGGCATAAGCCTTGGTGACGTCGAGCGTGATCTCGCCAGCGCCAAGCGCGTCGAACACGACGGGCGCGAGGCCCGCGAGCCGAAGCCGTCCTTCAACGAACCGGACGGTGAGCCCGAACTACCCGGCGATCCCCTCGACGTCTGCGTCCTGCTCTATGAGCTGCTGGAAGGGCGCTGGGATTTGCTGGAATCGCATGGGACGCTATGCGATTGTTTTCAGCGGGAACGGCACTTCCTCGGAGGCCCTGAAACAGCCCCTGACGGGACTTCTAAGCTTGGGTCGCAGGTTCGAGTCCTGCCGGGCGCGCCAGTTGTCCGCCGTTTTCCTGTTACTGGCGTCAGGTAACGCATAGGTAATATTGAGCGAGGCAGCATGACTCGGCGTGGCCGCTGAGATGAGAACCCGTGCTCTACGGCTGCTCTGAGCGGTCGCGACCCATCCAGTTGCAAGTCCTTCGATCGACAGGCGGACCTCAGTCCACATGGTGTTCGCATCCCTGCTTAGCTCGCTGCGTTGCGGCTGGAAAACCTGGTTCTGGAGTACCCACACCCCCGCAGACACAGGTCGCTGATCGATCCTTGGATAACGCCCGGCGGATCGAGGTTGCGACCGCCTTTGAGCTCGCCCCCGTTTGGCACTTGGGACCATGACCTCCGATAATTAGCCCGTGGACGCGGATGCGGTTTGGAAGTTCGTATGGCTTCGATTGGGTGAGAGCGAAATCGCAGCAGATGGCTCTTCCTCAGATGAACTCGGATTCCCCTTTCTCTTGATCCAGAAGGTACACAGAAGATCGATTTGTCCGACGAGCATCTGGTCCATTGTGGAGGCAATGAGCGTTTGCTCCGAAGTGATCGCGGGAATCGCGTGGGCGTCATTGAGCGAGAGGCGGCCCACCGTGACATCCCGGGGCTGTCCAGTTGAAGGAATGACTTCGAATTTCGTAATCTTCGACCGTCTTATCCCATAGGGCGTTCGTAAACGGTGGCCGCTCCTGCGCTGGCTAAAGTCGAGCGTGGCCCCAGGAAAGTGCCCCTTACTTCGTCCGAATATACCGGACAGCATTGCATCATGAATATGTTGAAACAATCCAACAGACTCTGATACCAAGTTTAATAAGCAGCGAATCGGCTGCTGTTGCAGCAAGGGGGGTTGTCTGCAATGATATTTGCTTGTCTGCCGGCGGACGCTGGCGTGAGACACGCTCTTCAGATACACCCTGAGGCGGGCGAGGCGCTCTGCCGCTATCACCAAATAATATTGCGCGGGCCTTCGCCTCTCAGCGTCGCGGAGCGTGAGTTGATTGCCGCGTTCGTCTCCGGCCTCAACTCGTGCAGATTCTGTTTCGGAACCCATTTAGCAACCGCGGAAGCATTCGGCTGCGATGGTGATGTTGTCCGGCGCCTGGTGAATGATCCTGGACTTCACGATGCTGACCCGAGACTCCGGCCGATGCTGCACTACGCCCGCAAGCTCACACTTGCCCACACCGAGACCGAGCCTGCAGATGCGGAAGCTGTGTTCGCCGCCGGCTGGAGCGAGCGCGCGCTACACGACCTGATCCTGGTCGTCGCTATGTTCAACTTCATGAACCGCTTCGTCCACGGCCATGGAATCGAGGGAGATGCATCAACCCACGCGGAGCGGGGCCGATGGCTTCATGACCATGGTTACCTCGGCGTGTTGGCGTCTCTGGCTGATCCGGCGTCCGCCAACACCGTTCGAGTACCATGCGAGTAAGCAATGGCGGAGCGGTTCGCGCCGATGCGGACGATCGCAGTGCGGACCGGCGAGGGCGTTCTCGCTGTGGGACCGGGGTATGGGCGTGAACGAGATCTCGGCAGTTAGCCCCGAGGCAACACGCGGGGGAGGCCCGGGGCTGCTCGTGCGCCTATTCGGCCTCGCCTCGCAGGAAGCTCATTTTTCGAAGCGCGGCTTTGCTGCGGGGCCGGCGCAGCCGCTTCTCGAAAGGATCGGCGAAAGCTTCATTCGTGGCTACAATCTTGCACTGGACGGCCGGCGCGAATTTCCTTCCGCCCTGGATGGACATCCTGTCTTTCTTCGCGGCTTTGTCGCGGAGGGAGCTGCCATGGGCGCCGCAGTGCGCTCCGCCCTGCTGCCGTGGCGGCATGATCTCGGCATCATGCTGGCGGCGCTGAACGATCGATATGTTTATCTTGCCCATGTCGGTGTCGGCTGGGCGATGGCGCGGCTGCCCGTTGCTCGCGGTCGCCTGTGGCGGGCTCTTGATCCCCTTCTCGCTCCGCTCGCCATCGACGGCTGGGGCTTTCACGATGGATACTTCCACCCTCGCCGCGCCATCGGGAGCGGGTTATCCGCACGCGAGGCGCTGAGACGGGGGGCCTACGATCAGGGCGTGGGCCGCTCGCTTTGGTTCGTCCATTGTGCGGACCCGGCGCGGATTACGGACGCGATCAGCTCCGCGAACAAGAGCCGGTCGAGCGACCTCTGGTCGGGGGTAGGGCTCGCGGCCGCCTATGCCGGAGGCGTTGAGGGGCGGCAGCTTGACGTGCTCGCTACCGGAGCCGGCCCGAACCGGCCATGGTTAGCCCAAGGGACCGCCTTCGGGATCGAGGCGCATGCTCGTGCGGGGGCGGTTCCGCCGCACTCGAGTCTGGCCGCCGTCAGGCTTTGCGGAACATCGGCCGCTTCGCTTTCCGCCCTTGTCTTGAGCGCGCGTGACGAAGCCCTTTGCAGGTTCGGAGCCGCTCCTGCGGCCTATGCGGCCTGGCGCCGGAACGTGGCGGAGACACTTGCGGCAGGGGGCGCCGGATGATCCATTCTTCTTTCCTGGGGCGACATGGTGCACGCGGGGCGACACTGGCCGTAGCGCTTGGCCTTTTCGCAGTCGCCTGGGTGACGACCGGGCAAGCGGCACCCGGCGATAGTGGATTGCGCTTCACTTCCATTCCGATGGGCATCCAGTCGTCGAGCCGCCGAAACGTTCGATCAGTGAATCCCAGATACCGTCGCATCGACGCCTGGATTTCAGCGGTCGGTGCGGGGGTAGCCGCGGCGGACATAGATGGCGACGGGCGTCCGAATGATCTCTGCCACATCGACCCCACCGACGACAGCGTCACCGTCCTGCCAGCTCCGGATGCCCCAGGCCGCTTCCACGCCTTCCGCCTGCCCTTGTCGGAGGAGGGATATGCGGCCGGCAGCGTTGCTCCGATGGGCTGCCTGCCGGGCGATTTCAACGAAGACGGGAAAACCGATCTCCTCGTTTATTTCTGGGGGAGGCCGCCGCTCGTCTACAGTGCGGCTGACGGCGCAATGTCGGCAAGACGCTTCTCGGCGGCGCCGCTGGTGGCAGCTCGGGAGGCCTGGTACACCAACGCCGCGCTGCAGGCGGACATCGACGGCGACGGCCTCGCGGACCTCTTATTCGGCAATTACTTCCCGGAGGATGCTCGGGTCCTTGATGCCGCCGCGCAGGACGGCGGCACCATGCAGTTGTCGATGTCGCGCGCGTCCAACGCAGGGCGCAACCGACTCTTTCTTCGCGACCCGGGCGGAGCCGGGCCGGCTGGCTTCACCGACCACAGCGCAAGCCTTTCGCGCCAGATGGCCAACGGCTGGACGCTAGCCTTGGCCGCGGCGGATCTCGACGGAGATCTGCTGCCGGAGCTCTACGTGGCGAACGACTTCGGACCGGACCGGCTGCTCGTCAATCTCTCCCAGCCGGGCAGGCCCAGCTTCCGCCTCGCGGAAGGTGCTCGCGACCTCCTGACGCCGCGGTCGCGGACGCTTGGACAAGATTCATTTAAGGGCATGGGCGCCGAATTCTTTGATGCGAACGGCGACGGCAGGCTCGATCTCGCTGTCAGCAACATGGCTCAGGATTACGCTCTTCTCGAAAGCCACTTCCTTTTCATCAATCGAGGGCGTCCGGAGCTGCTTAAGACCGGCCGCGCCGATTTCCGCGACGAGAGCGGTATTCGCGGGACGGCGCGCAACGGCTGGGGATGGGACATAAAGGCTGCGGACTTCAACAATGACGGTCGGGTCGAGCTCGTCCAGGCGCTGGGATTCCGCTCCGGCCAAGTCAATCGTTGGCCGGAGCTGCAGGAACTGGCGACCGCAAATGACGACCTGCTCGACCAGCCCGAGATTTGGCCCGCGTTCAGAAATGGAACGGACCTTTCGGGCCGCCATGCGAACGTGCTCTACGCCGCCGGAGCGGATGGCCGCTTTCGCGATGTCGCCGCCACTTCCGGGATGGGCATGCCCGGAGTGTCGCGGGGGATTGCAATCGCGGACTTCGACCTCGACGGGAGGCTCGACGCGGCCATTGCTCGACAGTGGCAGCAGTCATTGCTGTTCCTCAATCGTAATCGAAACGGACATTCCTTTCTCTCCCTGGATCTTCGCCTTCCGAATTCCAACGGGACCAGCCGTCCGGCCTATGGCGCAGTCGTTTCGATCCACCCTGCCGGAGGGCCGCCAATGATCGGCCTCGTCGATGGCGGCAACGGCCACAGCGGCAAGCGCGCGCCGCTGGTCCACTTCGGGCTCGGCCGGAACCGGTCGGCCGTTGCGGTCACCGTCAGCTGGCGGGACCGGGGCGGCTTGCACCGGATGCGGGGCCAACTGGCTCCCGGCCATCATCGGATCCTTCTGACAGCGGGAGTTAGGGCATGAACGCGCCCAATCCGATCCACGCGGCGACGGACGAGGGCGAGCGGCCGGTTCGTCGCACCCTCAGCCCAGTTGAGCGCCGCGAAGCGGGACTCCTTCGCTTCGCTGTCGCAATCACCGTCCTCAACATCCTCGGCCACCTCTGGCTGGGATTCGAGCAGAGCTGGATTACGCCGTTCGTAGCCCTTGCGGCTGCTTATACGACCGAGTTGGTAGGGGAATGGACAAGTGCCCGGACGACGGGGCGGACGGCGCGTTTCCTCGGCGGCGGAAGGTCATTCACGAAGTTCCTGCTCTCCGCCCACATCACCGCGCTCGCGGTCGGAATGCTGCTTTATGCGGCCGAACAGCTTTGGGTGGTCGCCTTCGCCGCCAGTGCAGCCGTAGCGTCGAAATATGTGCTTCGAGTGCCGGTGGGCCGGGGCGCCCCTCCCGGAGCAACGCGACATTTCCTCAATCCGTCCAACTTTGGAATTGCACTGACTTTGCTGCTCTTCCCGACGGTCGGCATCGCACCACCATATCAGTTCGCGGAGGCACTGGTCGGCGCCTTGGACTGGCTGCTGCCGCTCGCCATCGTCATGACTGGGACTCTCATCAACCGGCGTTTCACTCTGCGCCTGCCGCTGATCGCCGGCTGGCTTTCGGCCTTCGCCGTGCAGGCCGTCCTGCGGGCGCTGGCGAATGGAACTCCCCCGGCGGCCGGGCTGGCGGTGATGACTGGCTTCGCCTTCGTCCTGTTCACCTTCTACATGGTGACCGATCCCGCGACGACGCCGGACAAGCCGCGCAATCAGCTCCTGTTCGGAGCCGGGGTGGCGGCGGCCTACGCGCTGCTGATGGAACTGCACGTCGTGTTCGGCCTGTTTTTCGCGCTTGTGCTCGTAAGCAGCGCGCGCGGAGCCTTTCTGTGGCTGACGGCGCGAAGTCCACGCGAACGCGAGACTGTGCTTGATCCGGCCGCACCCGCTTCAGACGCCGGTATGCTGCGTGCAGCCTGAGCACCAAATCGTAATCGCAGGCGCGGCCTGTCGATTCCCCGACGCCAACGATCCTGGGGCGTTGTTCTCGAACAGCCTTGCCGGCCGCCAGTCTTTTCGACCGATGCCGCCGTCTCGCCTTCCTCTCGACCTCTACTCGAAGGAGCGCGCGGGCGAGGCCGACTCTATCACCAGGGTGCCGGCGGGCCTCCTGACCGACTGGCGCTTTGATCCGACGCGTTTTCGCATTCCGAGAAAAACTTTCCTTGCCACCGATCTCACGCATTGGCTGGCGCTGGAAGTTGCCGCCGATGCGGTCGAGGCCGCGGGCGGCGCGGATGTGCTGGATCGAGAGCGGACCGCGGTCGTCGTTGCGAATACGCTCACCGGCGAATTTAGCCGGAACTCGATTCTGCGGCTCCGCTGGCCTTGGCTGGACGAGCAGCTTGTAGAAGTCCTCACGGCAGCTGGCCTCGATGAACGAACGATCGCGTGGATCCGATCCGCATTCAGGGACCGCCTCCGCGAAGCCTTGCCTCAGCCGAATGAGGAAAGCCTTGCCGGCGGCCTTTCAAATACGATCGCCGGCCGCATTGCCAACCAGCTCGACCTCCACGGCGGTGCATGGTGTGTGGATGCCGCCTGTGCCTCGTCCCTTGTCGCCCTCGCAGCCGCGGCGAACCTGATCTCCGCCGGCACGGTGGAGGCGGCGATCGTGGCGGCGGTGGACCTCAGTCTCGATCCATTCGAGCTGGTCGGCTTCTCCCGAGTCAATGCGCTCGCCCCGAACCGAATGCGGGTTTTCGATGCGCGGGCAGAAGGGTTCTGGCCGGGGGAGGGAGCCGGCGCTCTGATCCTGATGGGGCGTGAAGCAGCGCGTCGCCGCGGCCTCGATCCCGGAGTGAGCTTGGCTGGGTGGGGTGTTTCAACAGATGGCAAGGGCGGTCTTACCCGACCCGATGCCCGCGGTCAGGGACGCGCGCTTGAACGCGCCTATCGTGCCGCCGGCATCGACCCTGCGGCACTAGGCTATGTAGAGGCTCATGGCACCGGCACTTCGGTGGGAGATCCCATCGAGATCAGTGCCCTTGCCGCATTCCTTGGAAAAGGCGGAGACCGACCCGTGCCCGTCGGGTCGATCAAGGGAAATATCGGCCACACGAAAGCGGCTGCAGGCCTTGCCGGACTGATCCGCACCGCGGAAGCGCTGCGCAGCGGCGTCGTGCCGCCCCATGCAGGCTGCGAACAGCCCCATCCCATATTCGCGGAGACAGGACATCGCCTGCGAGTCGCGACGGCGGAGGAATGGCGGCCCGGCCCTCGCGTGGCTGGGGTCTCGTCATTCGGCTTCGGCGGCATCAACGCGCATGCTGTTCTCGTCGGTCCTGATGGTCCTTCCGCGCGCGCTCGCCCGCCGCAGCCGCCGGCCCGGAACGGCGACCTCTTCCTCTTCCGGGGCCGTGACGCCGCCGACCTGATGCCGCGGCTGAAGGCCTTGGTCGACCGGGCAGCGACGATGTCCTTCGCCGAGATGGGCGACGCAGCTGCGTGGGCCAGTAGAGCGGTTGGGGAGGGAGCCCTCCGGCTGGCCTTCGTAGCGGCGGATCCTGGAGAATTATCCGTCCGGGGAAAAGCGGCGCTCAGCGCACTGGAGGGAGGAGATCTCCAGCCGGGCGTGCACCTGGGGAAGCCGGATTCCACTCCGCGGATCGGCCTCGTCTTTCCCGGACAAGCTGCCCCCACCCGAACACAGGCCGGAGCTTGGGCGCGCCGTTTTCCTGGACGCTATCCGGCCTGGAATGGCGGGGCCGACTCGACGCGAACCGAGGAAGCGCAGCCGCTGATCGTTCGCGCTTGTCTTGGCGGACTTGATCTTCTCGAGGGGATGGGAATCCGCGCTGCCGCGGCAATTGGCCACAGCCTCGGCGAACTGGCGGCGCTCGCGTGGGCGGGCGTCCTGCCGCGGGATGCATTAGTCTCGCTCGCGGCCGCCCGCGGCCGGGCCATGGGCCAGGTTCCGCCCGGCGCGATGCTGCAGCTTACCTGCAGTGCCGTCGATGCCAGAGCACTGATCGAAGGTCTCGATGCTCAGATTGCATGCTTCAACGGCGCTTCGGAGACGGTGCTATCGGGCAGCTTCCAGTCGATCGACGTCGCTCAACAGCGGGCGCAGACCTGCGGGATCCGCTCACATCGGCTCGTCGTGTCGCACGCCTTCCATGCTCCTACAATGGCCGCGGCCGGCCCGGCGCTGTCCGAGGCGCTTTCGGGCGCCACGTTACGCCCGGCTTCCAGACCCGTGGTTTCCACCGTGACCGGCCACTGGATCGCGCCCGACACGGACATCCGCTCCATGCTGGTACGCCAATTATGTGATCCGGTGCGCTTTGCGGAAGCGGCCGCAAAGCTCGCGGAGAGCGTTGACGTTCTCGTCGAGACGGGGCCAGGCACGGGCATGCGCCGCCTCCTGCTGCCCTACGGCATACCGGTGGTGAGCCTTGACGTTTTCGGCGACAGTCTCGAGCCCGCTCTCAGCGCGGCCGCGTCCCTGTTCGTGCTCGGGCACGATATCGATGTCTCGTTACTGTGCGAACCCGCCAGCCGGCCATTTAGCATCGAGGAACCGTCGCTGCTCGACAGCCCCTGCGGCCGATCGGCGCGAGAGACGCAGCCGCTCGCTCCTGCGGAAACCGCCGTTACGGAGGCCGAGCCGCAACCTCCTCTGCCCGCCGGCGGCGACACGCTGTCGCTATTGATCGCACTGGTGTCCCGCGAAACCAAAACTCCGATCTCCGCAATCGAGCCCCACCACCGGTTCCTTGATGACCTCGGTTTTTCCTCACTCGAAGTTCCGTCTTTGATCGATCGGCTCGCCGAGTTGCTGGACCGCCGACCACCCGGCTACCGGACGGCATTTTCGAACGCCTCCCTTCAGGAGGTAGCGACCGCCTTCGTCGAGGCCGAGGCGGTTCCCGTCGAAGCGCCACCAGCGCGGGTGGAAGGCGTCGCTCCCTGGCTCCGCCGCTTCGCCATAGTGGCGGCTCCCCTTTCAGTGCGAGGCGAGAAGAATATCGACTGGCGTCACACCACTCGGGCCGATGCCGATCCTGGTTCGGGCGATGGACTCGCGATCCATATCGCGGAGTGGCAGGCGGAGCGGGATGCATGGCCGCTTGTCCGCCTCTGCCAACGGGCTGTGGGAAATTACCGGCATCTGGCTCTTTGCCACAGCGGAGCTCCGCTAAGCGGGTTCGGCCGTTCCCTCGCCGCCGAGCGACATTTCGAGAGCGTGCGGGTCATCCCCGATGCGGCTGCGGCTGTTTTGCTTCGGCGCCAGATCGTCGGTTTCGAAGAGATCGTTCGCAAGGAGGACGGAAGCTTCGCGACGCCGGTGCTTCGGCCGCTTGCGCCTGTGGCTTCGGAGAACATCGAAGTCGGGACGATCGTCGTCACGGGCGGAGCGCGCGGCATCGGTACCGAGTGCGCGATCGACCTGGCTCTTCGCACGGGCTCGCCGCTGGTCCTGGTCGGCCGTTCCGCTCCCGATGTCGCCGCCTTGTCGGCGATCAAAGCTCGCGTCTCCGCAGTCGGCGTCGAGGTCCGATATGTGCAGGCGGACGTCTGTGATGCCCCGCTCTTGAGGCGCGGCATTGCGGATGCCGTGGCGGGACTAAGTCCGGTAACCCACCTCATCCATGCCGCCGGCCTCAACGAGCCCGCACTGCTCGGGGCGCTGGACGAGGCAGCCGTCGCGTCGACCCTGAGCCCCAAATGCAGCGGCCTCCTCGCGGCGATCGATGCTTGCGGCGGTTCGCTGAAACGCGTCGTGGCGTTCAGCTCGATCATCGGCCGCCTTGGTCTGGCCGGAGAAACTCATTACGCGCTCGCGAATGCCGAGCAGAGCCGCTTGCTTGCCGCGGTTGCGGCCGAGCGGCCAGGGCTTAGCGGCCTCTCAGTGGAGTGGTCCGTTTGGGCCGGTGTAGGCATGGGGGAGCGGCTGGGTGCCGCCGAACGGCTGGCGGCCGCTGGAGTCGACGCACTTCGGCTGAGTGAGGCAGTCGCCGAAAGCACCACCCTTTGCCTTTCAGGCGCCGAAGGCTCGATGGTGGTGGCCAGCCGGTTCGCCTGCAACGAAACGGTCGCTTTCGAAGAGCCGCTCCGTTTCATCGATCGCGCGCTCGTCTACACGCCGGAAGTCGAGATCGTCGCTGAGACTAGCATCGGTCCAGGACACGATCGGTACCTCGCGGACCACATGGTGGGCGGCGCATCGCTGGTTCCCGGAGTGATCCTGCTCGAGGCGATGGCTCAGGCAGCGTCTGCACTCGTCCCGGAGTGCGGCCTCAGCCTCGCCGACATCGCATTCGAGCGCGCGGTTCAGATCGGCTCCAGCGACTTGACCGTGAGGATCGGGGCCCTTGGCGAGCTTGATGGAACGGTCCGGGCCGAGGTGCGAAGCGGGAGCGACGACTATCGGGAGCGCCATGCAAGAGCCGCCTTCGTCGGCGGGACGCAACGTCCGCCTTCGCCCCCGCCCGCCGTGGGGCAGACGTTTGATGCTGCTCCCCTTTATGGGCCCCTGTTTTTTCAAGGGCCCGCCTTCCGTCGAGTCGCCCGTTTGGGCGTGGTGTCGTCGAGACTGGTAGAGGCGTTCCTCGCGCCGGCTGCCCCTGACGCGTGCTGGTTCAGTTCGTACCAGTCGCAGACTCTGCTGTTGGGCGATCCCGGCGCGCGCGACGCGGCCCTTCACGTGCTGCAATGCTGCATCCCGCACCGCCGCCTCATTCCGACTTCGGCGCGCCGACTCGACCGCTTCGGCGGCGGCCCCGCATTTCGGGTTCGAGCCGTAGAGCTCTGGTGCAACGGTGCGGAATATGCATTCGATATCTTGATCATGGACGGCGATGATCAGGTCGTCGAACAATGGTCCGAGGTGGTTTTCCGCGATGTGGGAGCTATCGACGTGGCGCCGGTGATCGCCGCTGCCCCCGCCCTCCGCGCAGCGTTCCTCGAACGCCGCGCCCGGGAGGAGACCGGCGATGACAGCCTGCAGCTCGTGCTGGTCGAGGATTCGGACAGGGATCGCCAGGAGCGTCGGACACGCGCCGCTGCTGCGCTCGGCATAGCCAGCCCGCTCGGGCGTCGAGGCGACGGCGCTCCCATTCATCCCGATGAACGGCGCGGCCTTTCGTTCGCACATTGCGACGCCATCACCGTCGGAGTCAGCGCCGCGGGGCCGGTCAGTTGCGACGTAGAACGGATCGCCGCCTTCGCGGCGGGTCAGGCAGGTGATGTCTGGGTTGCGGAGGAAACGCTTCGCAAGCTGGGCAATGCAGCCCCTCTGCGCGAGCATGGCCCCGGACGCTTCGCCGGGGACCGGGCGGAGCGGATTGCCATCCTCGGTCAGGTGGAGAGTCAACAGGCCGGGCCCGTCCTCGTGGCGGTCGGGACCGGTCCGAAGGCATGAGTGCCGGCACGAGCAGCGAGCCGGGTCGCGCCTTCCGCTGGCGCCCGTTCATCGCGTTTGAAGACACCAACCTCGTCGGCAACGTATATTTCGCGCGCTTCGTCTCGTGGCAGGGCCGGTGCCGCGAGGCGTTCCTGGCGGAGCATGCGCCGGAAATCCTGGCCGATCTGGCCGCCGACCTGCGGCTGGTGACGCTCAACCTTTCCTGCGACTTTTTCGAAGAACTGCGTGCGTTCGACGCCGTGGAGATCGAGATGCGGCTGACCGGGCGGCAGGGCCACCGGGTGCGGCTCAGCTTCGACTACCGCCTGGAACGCGACGGTGCCGTGTGCCTCGCCGCTCGCGGCTCCCAGGAGATTGCGTGCATGCGGCAAACCGAGGGCCGGCCGCTCGTTCCCGCGCCGCTTCCAGCCGCGCTTGCCCTGGCGCTGGATGCTTATGCTCCGGTCGGCTGAGCTCTGCGAACCTGCAACGCAGGGCGACTCCCGCTCCGCTGCCCTCACGGTTGGAAAGCTGACCGGCGTCATCCGCGAGATGCGCGACGACCCATCGCGAGACTTCAAGACCAGCCTCGCCGCGGCCCGGCTCGCCGTATCTCCGGAAAGTTTCATCCGAGCCTTCAAGCAGGTAACCGGGCTGTCGCCGCAACGCTTTCACGCGGCGCTTCGGATCGAGAGCGCGAAGCGCCTCCTGGTCGAGACGAACCGGCCGGTGACGGAGATCAGCCTGGACGTCGGCTACAGCTCGCTGGGCACCTTCGTGCGCACCTTTGCGCTGCTCGTGGGAGTGCCCCCGGGCCAGCTGCGCCGCCTCGCGCGGGGCGACGGCTTGAGTGCTGCCGCGGCAGCAGCGGCGGCCGCCTTCGGGTCCGGCCTGCGCGGCGACCCCGCATCCGCGCTCGCCGTAAGACTCCAGGCGATACCCGCCGGACGCATGCTTGCCGTCGGCCTCTTCCCCCAAAGCATTCCCGCGGGGCTGCCGTTCGACGGCTGTTTCGTCGATCCGCTCGCCCCGACCGCGACGCTCGCCTGGCCGTCAGGCTGCCGGCGCGTCAGCCTGCTGGCCGCTGCGATCGGCCCGTTCTGCATACGCGACGCCTGGGCGGGCCGCCTCGACGCGCTCCACGTCTGTCAGAATAGCGTCGTTCCAAGCGCGCGCGCTGCCGGGCCGCTTCCCCTCCAGCTGCGCCGCCTCGCCGAGACCGATCCGCCGTTTCTCACGCCCGTGCCGCTGCTGATGCTGCTGCAATCCGGGAGAAGCGGGAAAGGCCCGCGCTCAGCTACCCTCGCCCCGATTCAGGAGGAGCAGCGATGATCAGGATCTCAGCTTTGGATGAACTGGTCGACGCGACCTTTATCCGACGCCGCATGTTTTCTGCCGCCCCTCCCCCGACGCGGGAGGACTTCGAAGTCGGCCTGGAAGTCTACGATATCGTCGATGGCTACTACGTGATCAGGCCCGTGGTGAAACTGCAGTACCTCGGCCGCAACTTCCGCGCCCTCCTCGGCGCTGAAGCGAGTGTCGACATAGACCTGTCGGGCGGACCGGCCACCGCCACACGGGATCCGGCTAACGGGAACATCCTCGTTTCAACGAGTTCGCGCGACCCGATCTTCGGCCGGTCGGCGGTCGGTACGAGGCTCGGCGGCGACTCGATCACACTGACATCAGACCCCTTCGAAATCGGCATCGACCCATCCCGAATACCTCCTTCGGAGCAGCAGGTGAGCGTGGCCGGCGGCGGCGCCTGCGCCTCGCGATTCTTCATCGGCGACCCCGTGGACTCGGAAGTCCAGGTGCGGGCGTCCCTGATGGCCACGGCGTTGCCGAGGTCAGTCGACCGGCGGGAGGTTCTGTGGCGTCACGGCCGCTATTTTGCCTACAACCCCGTCCTTGGTTTCATGAGCCTTTATTACGACCCGGAGAGAACCTCGAGGACGACGATGTTGTCCGCGAACCCGAACCCTGCCGACGACGGCTTCTTTCCGGCCGAAACCGTCAACGAACTTCATTTCATCTGCGATTTCGTCGATCTCGGCATCAAGGCATTCTCGAAAGTGCCGATGAGGCAGACAATCAGCGGAGCGACCTGGCCGCCATATTCCACGACGCCCATCGGCATCGACGGAGAAGTGGACTTTTACGATCTCGAGAATCCTGACCGGCACGTCATGCGTATCGTGGAGCAGTCGCTTTACCTCTACGACTACAACTCGCTGGACATCGAGCTCCTAAGCCAGGATGTTCGGGATGGTGTGCTCTACACGTCGTGGAGAGTTCATAATCAGGCGCGAGTTCCGATCCACGTGCGGTGGTTTCTGCTCGGCGATTTCGGGCGGGATAGCCGCTTCCCGCATGAGGGCAACCGGTTGATGTCGGGCAGCGGCTCCGCTGAAGACACCATGGTGATCCAGGTCTCTGTTCCGGTGGAAAGATCGAGCCTGCCGCAAACCGTTTCAATGAACGTGGTGAGCCTGAGAATGCCCATTCTTGCGGGCCAGAGCAGCCTCAGCTTCATAAATCCTTGATCGGGCGCGAGGCCTCCGATGGAGGTTCCGCCCTCGCCCCAGAGGGTGAGCTCCTTCTGGGCGTGGATTCGGAGTCAGCCGGGTTCTCGCTTTTGGCGGGACTGAATTTCCTGACGGATGACAGCAAGGAACCCGGCCGAGTGATGGCCGCTCTGGCTGAACTGAACACTTCCCATGGTTTCGCCTTTGCGGGGCCGCACGCCCCGGCGAACTGCTCCCGGGAGGGCACGCTTCTTGTCGGCTTCACCGCCCGTTTCTTCAAAGGGGAGGCCAGCAGCTCGCGTGACACCGGCTCCCGATCGACGCGCTTCGGCCTCGAAATTGCCGTTCCCCGATGCCTGAAGGTGCCTCAGATAAGGGGAGACAGCATCTCGACCGGCCGTTCAGCCCTGGATGCGGCGCGGGAGGATGAAGCGGACCTCATCCTGCTGCTGGAGGCGGACCGGGAGGCGAGCTGCGAGAATTGGCTCCGGTCTTTGGCCATGCTGCCCCAGACCGAGCTTCGTTTCACGATCGCTTCGTGCAGCTTCCGGTCGGGAGCGAACGCGCTGGGTTACAAGGAGGGGCTGAGCAATCTTCAGGATGTCCGCCGGCAAGATCCCGAGCGCTATCGATCCTACCTCCTCGCCGGCGCGGGCGAGGATCCCCTGCATCAGGGGGGTACTTACCTGGTCGTCCGGCAATATGGCTACGACCTTCAGAGATGGTCCGAGCAAGCGCCGGGAAAGCGGGACATCATTGTCGGACGGTCGGTGAGCGGACAGTTCGTGGATTCAGCGGGCGAGGAGATTCCGCCTTCCACGCCAGAGGCAGAACTGGCCAGCCGAATAGCCGCCTGCTCCCATATCCGCCAGGTCAATCCACGTGGGTTCGCAAGAACGCAGTTCGGTGATGCAGTAAGGCCGCCCGACGTTCGTATTCTGCGGCGGTCTTCCGAAATATGGCAGGATGGTACTCCCACAGGCATATTGTTCGCTTGCTTCCAGTCCAACATCCAACACCGCGGTTTTGAGTATATCAATAATAATTGGATTATGGCGTCGGGCTTCAACTCCGGTCGGGACCTGCTTCTCGATCCGTCTAACGGTTTCCTTCGGCCCGGTAGGACATGCTATTCGTTCGTTCCGCCCTCTCGGTCGATCCCTGGTGACAGCTTCCTGAGCCTTCCGTCCCGCTAGAACCCGGCGGGCGTAATCCCGGAGAAGCGGAGCAGGCCTTCAGTCGGTTAGTGACTGCTTGACCTTCAAGGGGAGGAGCACATGCCGAAGCCGATCATCCAGGGTCCGTACCGGACCTTCCGCCGCCTGAACCGGAACGAGACCTTCCTTGAGTTCGAAGGCTCGACGATCACCATTGACATGCCGCCGAACCGATCAGTTGGCCTCTAGGTACGAACACTCCGCAGTTCTGATTTCTCGTGACGCCCCCGACGAAACGTTTAAGCTTGGGGTCGCAGGTTCGAGTCCTGCCGGGCGCGCCAGTTTTCCGCGGTGGGAGCTTACCTCAGGAGCAGCCAGGCCGCCAACGGGACGAGCCAGATCAGGAGGCTGATCGCGAGGCCGATCGCAAGGCCGCCGATGGCGCGGACGCCGTCGTCGTCGCTGCCGCTGAGCGGCGCCGCATGCTCGATCCGGATTGCTGTCATGTGCATGAGGGCATTCTCCACCACCGTGGTGAAGAGATGGTTAACTTTCCAGCCGCAGCATGATGCTTTGCGACAGAGGGGTCCAGACGCCGGTGCGGACGCCGGCGGCGCGAAGGGCTTCGCCGGTCCATTCGTTGCACGTGCGGTAAGCGTCGTAGCGGCCGCGGGCTTCGTAGAAGACGTCGGCGGAGCCATAGCCTCGACCGAGCAGCGGGTGCGAGCGGCCGCCGGCGAGATCGAAGCTGCGGCGGATGTGGGCGGCGAGCTTTCTATATTCGTCGAGGCTGAGGGTAATCGGCTGCTGATATTCGTCGGCCTTCGGATCGTGCTCGTGTTCGACGTGGACGAGCCCTGGGCCGCCGCCGAACGCGGCCGCGAGAGCGGTGCGCGGGGAGAGGTCGCCCCAGGTGGGGGTGTTCAGATAGAAATCGCGGTTGCCGAAGCCGATCGCGAGGTAGTTGCCGGCGGCGTAGCGCGGGTCCTTGATGTGCTCGGGCCGGGCGATGCCGCGCCAGTCGATCCCGGCTGCGGCGGCCGGAACCATGATCCAGGTATGGACGCCGTTGGTGCGGACGAAGATTCGGACGCCGCGATCCGCCTCCTTCCAGCCGGCATTGGCGGGGATGAGGCCGCCCACGAGAGCCGCCGCGAAGTAGAGCAGGGGCAGGGCGAGCAGGATGCCCAGCGCCTTCAAGAAGGCTTTGGCGGCTTTCGGGAGCTGCGGGGACATCTGCATCGCAGGCTCACCTATCGCGGCGCGGCGGGCGCCACTAGGGAGGCGCGATGAGCGAATGGACGATCGGGATCATCGGCGGCTCCGGCCTCTATGCGATGGATGCGCTTGAGGACCCGCAATGGATCGAAGTCGGCTCGCCCTGGGGAAAGCC
>NZ_DASVUE010000239.1:0-4028 GCF_036387215.1 Allosphingosinicella sp.
TCCGGCCGATCGAGCTGCATCGACGAGACGCCGATATCGAGGGTAACGCCGTCCACCGCATCAACGCCGCGGTCGGACAGCGCCTGATCCATCCGGGAAAAACGCTCCGGCACTAGGATCAGGCGCCCCTCGCTTTCATCCGCGAGGATACGTCCCTCGCGAATGGCATCCGGATCACGGTCAAACGCAACTACCCGTGCACCGGAATTCAGAATTGCTCTTGTGTAGCCGCCGGCGCCGAACGTGCCGTCGACATGGGTTTCGCCTGCGCTGGGGCTGAGCGCGGCGATCACTTCGTCGAGGAGCACCGGGACGTGCGGTGCGGCATTCACGCTCATGCGCCGATCCCCCGCTCTTCGAGGCGGTAGGCGGCCAGTTCGCGCAGGTCCTCATCGCCGCTTTCAAGGGCGAGATGGGGGTTCCAGATCTCGAACGTGCCGCCGACGCCGACGAACAGTGCGAGATCCTCGATCCGTCCCTTGCGGCGCATCATCGGGGGCAGGATGATGCGGCCGCTGGTGTCGTAGGGAACGTCTTCAGTGATGCCGAACGTCCGGCGGGCGCGAGCGTAGGCGGCTTCGGGCGAGCCCCCCTGCCCTTCTTCGAGGAGGCGGCGGCGCTCGTTCTCGCTGTGGAGGTGGCGGGCATAGCCGCGGTCGTAGGCATTGAGGCAGGGCGAGACGTCGTGCATTCCGATGACGACGGCCTTGGCGTCGGAGCGGCGCTCGATCACCCCACGGATGAACGCCGGAATGGACAGACGCCCCTTGGCGTCCACCGCATTCAGCGCGCTTCCGTTGAAAAGGTGTTCAAGCTCCACCTGTCGATCCGCCCCCTCGCACGCAGACCTTCCCCGTTCGCGGAAGCGCGCATCACTGCGTCCGCGTGGCTCGTCTCAGCCAAGGAAGTGCCCCGAAACTTTACGAGCCAGTGGATAACAGACACGGCATTGGGATGGAAGGGGTTTTCATGCCGTAGTTAGGGATTTCATGCCACTAGATGGAATTCTCCTGCTAATTCGTGGTTTGTTCACGCTCCTGTTCCAAGCCTGTTCCGTGGGTGCAAGCCTGTGGATAAGTTTGTGTGGTTTTTCGGTCTCAGCTGCGGCGGCGGAGCCGGAGACTCGCAGCCGGCGCAGCGGCGGCAAGGATCGGAAGCAACGCGAGCAGCCAGGCGAGGCGCCGGTCGGCGTCCTCATCCTGCCACTGAACCAGCCCGGAAGCGCGGCTGCGCCGGACGCCTCCGAGCTGGTCGAGCCAGTCGGCAAGGATCAGCACATTGTCCGAAACCCGGGCGTGGCGCTCGGTGCCGCGGCTCCCGGGCCCGACCCAGAGCCGGTCGTGCATCATGTCGGCATCTGCGAGCAGGATCGCCCTCCCCCGCCCGATCCGGCAGAGCGCGAACTCCACGGTCGGTCCGACGGTGCAGTCGGAACCGGTAGGGACGAAGCGGCCGGGCGCGAACAGGATCAGCCGCCGCCTGCCCGCTCCCAGGTCGAGGTCCTGCTTGACCGCCCGCGCCTTTTCCGGCGGCTCCAGCCGAAGCCCCCAATGCGTGAGTAAGGGGTCGAGGAGCCCGATCCCGGGCGCGCGGCGGATGTCGCCCAGCGGCAGTTCCGACGGCCAGAGCAGGCGCGGATCGGTGAGGATCACAGCCCTGCCGCCGTCCCTCACCCATTGATCGAGAGCGACCAGCTCCTCAGGCGCAAGCGCGCGCGGCTGCGCGACCAGGAGCAGCCGGCCGCGCGCGAGGTTGGCCTCGTCCAGCACGTCGAGCGGCCGGATCGTGAATTCCTCGGCCAGCGCCCGGTAGGCCGCCGCAGGACGAGAGCCGGGATCGAGCGGCCCCGGCTCGCCCCAGACCAGCGGCAGGGCGCTCACCAGCATCAGGTCCTGCTTCTCGCCCCCGACGAGGCCGCCGCTGCCGATCGCGATCGCTTCATAGGGCCGGTGCGCCGCGGGAAGAGCGAGCAGGACGAGGAGCAGCGCGGCCGCGGTCCAGCGTCCGGCCCTGCCGCCGAGCCACACGCCCGCGGCGAGGGCGAGATCGAAGACCAGCGCAACCACCGCCCCGGCCGCGATGCCCCTCGCCGCCTCCGCCCACGGGCTGGTGGCGCCGAGGCCGATGAGGAACAGGCTCTCGCTCAGCGCCGCGAGCAGCAAGGCGGCGGCGTAGAATGAATAGCGGGTGCGCCAGCCGTGCCGCTTGATCAGAACCGCGCCGATGAGCAGCAGCCACGGCCGCAACGCGAAGAACAGCAAGGCCTCGGCCCTGCCCCAGCCGGAGAAGTCCCCGACGAACACCCCAAGGAGGATTTCAGCCGCCGCATAAGCCGCCGCTGCTGCGAGAAGCCCGGCTGCGACCCTCAATGGGTCGTTAGCGGGTGCGTGAGCCGGTGGCGGCGTTGGCGAGCTGGTTGCCGTCGTCATTGCCGGGCGCGACGCCCAATTCGGCGAGCGGTTCCTTGGGCTCGGCTTCGGCCGAATTGACCGCTGCGCCCGCCGCCATCTGCTGCTCGATCGTGTTCGGAGTGATCGGCGCTTCTTCGCTGGGCCGCGTAAAGATCGCCGCCAGCAGCACCAGCACGAAGACGAAGGCAAGCCCCGTCAGGCCTATGCGTACACGCTGCATGCCGTGCAAAATCTCCCCGCCCCGGCTCAACATGCTGAGGAATCTAGCTGATCGATTCCGGCTTGTCGAACCCCTGTCTTATTTTCGTCCGATCGCCCGCTCCCGCCTCGGAGTCCGCGCTCACAAACTTCTTGACGATGGATGCGGCGCCCGCGAATTGAGGAGCCATGGGTAAGATTGATATGATCAAAGCCGCCTCCGTCGCGGCACTGCTTTCGCTCTCGGCCTGCAACACGGAGCCCGAGGTCGTCGACACCAACCCCGATCCGATGAAGGAAGAGCTCGCCAAGGCTCAGCCGGTCGAGCTGCCGCCGGCGATCCAGGCGAGCCGCGCCTATCGGTGCAAGGACAACAGCCTCGTCTATATCGACTTCATGTCGAACAATACGGCGATCGTTCGCAAGGAGAAGGGCGCCGAGCCGCCGCTTGCGACCGTGACCGCCGAGACCGCGGGCGGCGCTTACAAGTCGGCCGACGGCTATACCGTCAGCGGCAACAGCCAGCAGATCACCTATTCCTCGCCGAGCGGCGGCAGCCAGAGCTGCAAGGCCTGAGGCCGCCACCACCTCCACAAGCTTCAGTAGGCCGGCCGGACCTGATCCGGCCGGCCTTTTTCATGTTCAGGCGGGCGCCTGCTCGGCCTGCTGGGTGAACTGGGCCATTCGGCGCTGCATCTCCTCCTCTGAGACGTCCTCGATATGGGTGGAGACGGTCCAGCTGTGGCCGAACGGATCGGTAACAGCGGTCGCCGTAAAATTGGTCCTCGACCGGCCGCTCCACAATGGCTCCCGCGGCGATGGCGCGGTCGAAGGCCGCATCGGCATCCTCGAGATAGATCATCAGGCTGCTGGTTGCGCCGCCCCGCGTCTTGGGGCCGAGCTTGCCATGATCCGGCCATTCGTCCGACAGCATGACGAAGCTGTCGCCGATCCTGATCTCGGCATGGCCGATCTTGTCGCCCATCGGCAGGCGCAGCATCTCCTCCGCGCCGAGCGCCTGGGAATACCAGCGAATCGCTTCTTCAGCGCCGTCCACGATCAGATAGGGCGTAACGCTATGATAACCGTCGGGCTTTGCCTTGACGCTCATGATCTCGCCTCCTCCAACAAGAACAAAGGGTGATCACGCATACACCCGAGCCTGCCTTTCGACAAAGCCCAATCGATCGAATAGACGCGCCGCATGACCGAATCCCGCATCACCCCCGACGTCGTTGCAGAGCACGGCCTCTCCCCCGAGGAATATAAGCGCGTGCTGCACGCGATGGGGCGGGAGCCGAACCTCACCGAGCTCGGCATCTTCTCCGTGATGTGGTCGGAGCATTGCTCGTACAAATCCTCGCGCGTGCATTTGAAGAAGCTGCCGACGACGGGGCCGCAGGTGATCTGCGGGCCGGG
>NZ_DASVUE010000240.1:0-33516 GCF_036387215.1 Allosphingosinicella sp.
GGTGAGCCGCACGAACTGCGCATCCGGCGCTGCTGCAAAGCGCCTGAGCTCGACATCGCCAGCGACGAGGCCGACGTCGCCGCGAGTCAGGCGGTCGTGGTCCAGCTCGTCTCGACGGCCGAGGCGATGCTCGACCGGCGGCTCGCCGACCACAGCCCGGAAGAGCGGGAAGCGCTGGAGATCGACCTCAGCCCCCGCGAATATGTGATCGACTATCTCTCCGCGGCCTTTCCGACACGGCAGATGCGGGTTTTCACCGATCCCGAGGGGAATATCCGCTCGGAGCCGATGACTGACGAGGAGGGCAGGCCCGTCCACTGCCAGGCGGCGCTCCAGGCGCGCGACGGGCTGATCGAGCAGCTCTGCGCGCTGCCCCCCATTGCGACTGCCCTCGACGCCCTGATCGAACGGTTCGGAACTGGGGCTGTTGCGGAGGTGACCGGCCGCACCCGGCGGCTTGTCACGGCGGCGGACGGCCGGCAGAAGCTGGAGAACCGCACCGCACGCTCGAACCTCATCGAGACCGACGCCTTCATGCGGGGCGACAAGCGAATCCTCGTCTTCTCCGACGCGGGCGGCACCGGCCGTTCCTATCATGCCTGCCTTGGAGCGAGGAACCAAGTCCGGCGGGTCCATTATCTGCTCGAGCCCGGCTGGCGCGCGGACGCCGCCATCCAGGGGCTCGGTCGCACTCACCGCACGCGGCAGGCCTCGGCGCCCGTGTTCCGGCCGGTTACGACAGACGTTCGCGGCGAGCGGCGCTTCATCTCGACGATCGCGCGCCGGCTCGATTCACTCGGGGCGCTCACCCGCGGCCAGCGCCAGACGGGAGGCCAGAACCTGTTCGACCCGGCCGACAATCTCGAAAGCTGCTACGCCAGGGACGCGCTCACCAGCTGGTATCATCTGCTGTTCGCGGGCAAGCTCGCCTCGGTCACCTTCGCCCGGTTCCAGTCGCTCATCGGGCTGAAGCTCGAAGGCGAGGGCGGTAGCCTGCGCGAGGACCTGCCGCCGATCCAGCGCTGGCTGAACCGGCTGCTGGCCCTTCGGATCGATCTGCAGATCGCCATCTTCGACGAGCTCCTCGGCCTGATCGAGTCGCGGGTCGCGGCAGCGCGTGAAGCCGGGACGCTCGACCTCGGCGTCGAAACCATGCCGGTCGACCGGTTCCAGGTGCTCGACGACCAGGTCATCGGCGCCGATCCGAGCTCGGGAGCAACCACCCACCTGCTGCGGGTCGAGCTGGTGCGGCGCTTGAGGCCGCTGCGGCTTGAGCGGCTGCTGGATCTCCGAAACTCGCGGCCCGACGCAGTGCCGATGATAAACCGGCGATCCGGCAAGGCGGCGCTTCGCATAAACGCGCGGAGCCTGATGTCGGAGGAGGGGCTGCCGATCGGGGCGCTACGAGCTGATCCGCCCGGTGAAGCGGGAACATCTGCCGCGCGAGCGCCTGGCGGAGACAGCTGGGAACCGGCATCCGTTGAGGAGTTCGGCGGATCCTGGGACGCGGAGGTTGTAGAGGCGGAAGCCACGCTCCGGCGTGAGACCGTGCACCTCGCGACGGGGCTTCTGCTGCCCGTCTGGGACAAGCTTCGAGGCGACTATATCCAGGTGATCCGCATCGCCGCCGATGACGGGCGTTCGCTGCTCGGAAGGGAAATACCCACCCCCTATCTGGCGGACCTTGGGAGCAAGCTGGGCCTGGACATGTCGCTGGACGTCGCTCCGGACGAACTGGCCGCCACCGTTCTCAGGTCCGGCAAACCGCTGTCGTTCCGCGGCCCTGAGGAGCTGACCCTTAAGCGGTCGCTCGTCAACGGAAGCCAACGGCTTGAGTTGGCCGGCTTCTCCTCGGCGCGCCTCACTTGGTACAAAGCACAAGGCTGTTTCACCGAGATCATCCGCTACCAGACGCGGCTGTTCGTGCCGGTTGATAGTGCTGCCACGGTGCTAGCGCGGCTCATGCCGCGTCATCCTCTGCCGGATACCGGCATCAGCTTCGGCGCCGGACCAGAACCCGATCTTGATGGACGTGAACTGCTTTCGCAGCTCCACCGCGTTAGAGCGTAAATGTCCATATCGGATCAGTCTTCGGGGAACACGAATTCGTCAGAGCGGTTCCGGCCAGCTCCACCGAGTTGGAGCGACAAAGATGTCCGGTAAGGCGTATTTTTTCATGGGTTTGGCCGCCATCACTATTGCCGCCGCGGGCTCGGCGCAGGTTGGGCAGCCTCCGGCACAAAGAGAAAGAACCGAGGCGTTCCTGGAGGGAAAGAAGCAGCAGCAGCAATCCCGCGCTCAGAGGCTGGGCAACGCCGGATCCGACCTTCAATCGTTGAACGGCCTTGTGCGGGCCGTCGGCCTTCGTCTTCCTGCCCCTCCCTTCGTCGACGATGCTGAACAAAGACAGCGCTTGGGCGAGGCCTTCCTCATCGACCTGTCGCAGGAGCTCGCAATGTTGGGCTTCACTCCAGGCGACGTCCGCGCGAGTGCAGGAAGCGGTCGAGCTTTGGTGGAAGCGGCGGCAGCACGAGTGAAGGGCGGTGCAACGCTTCGGCAGAATATTCTCCTGTCAGATACCGCCGCAGTCGCCCGCGTCAGCAGCATCAACAATAGCGACGATCGCGGTGACGGATATCTATCGACGGTCACCCTCACGGTCGTGCGGCCACTGTCGGAACGGATCAGCGTCGGCGACGCCATCGAGTTGCGCCGGCTGAGTGGCCAGACCCGCTCAAGAAAGGTGGAGTCTTCGATTGAGGAGCCCGTGGTGGCCGGCGAGGAGATATTGCTTCTGGCCTCGCGCGCCTTCTACAGGAACTCGACCTCGGCACGCGGCAATGCGAGGGCGGCCGTTGAGATAACGCCTTTCTACCGGGTGAGCGGTTCTACTTTGCTACCAACCTCTCCGTTCCAGGCGCCGGCGAATCTGAATGAGATCCAGGCAAATTGAGGGAGTTTCGTGATGCGTCCACTTAGGTTCGCCATCGCTGCAGTGTTGGTTCTGCCGTCACCTGTGTTCGCTCAGGTGACGTTTACGTCCGAACCCTGGAGCGTTACGTCAAAGCCAGTGATGATCCATAATCGTATGCCTGCGGGTTGTGATGGGCCGACGGGGGATGCCGCGACGACCTGGAACAACACCGGTGCACGTTTTCAGATCACACAGGTTGCCCAAAATTTCACGAACACATACGTCGACGAGACCAATAATCCCGATTATAACTACATAAACATTCAAGATGCCAGTGGACTGTCTTCGACAGAGCCAATGCGCACAATCAGCACAAGTCAATATTCTGGCGGCCGTTATGTGCGAACAGATGCGAATATATACGTAAATACGAACATGCTCTACTATTTTGACCCCGGAGAAACTCAGCAGTCCACTGACTTCTATTGCGCTCAAACATTGCCATCGGGGGGGCTTGGTAGTCAGACGGATTATCAAACGGCTATACTGCACGAATTCGGCCACGCTATCGGCTTCAATCATCGGACCGATGGTGCAACCGGACCGTGCGTGATGGCCGCCAGCATCCCGAGGGGAACTGCAAAACGCACTCCTTGCACGGACGAGCGCCAACGGATGCTAGCAGTTTATGGGGCGAGGTAAGCTGCAAAGCCGCCTCGTCATTGCGCTGGCGGTGATAGGCGCGATTGCGCCGTCATGCGGTGGATCCAGCCGGGGCGCCGAGGAGGAACAGCCGCCCGTCAAGAAATCGGGAACGCTGAATTCGGCCGATTACGTCCGACCCCGGATTGACCGGCCGAACGCTTTCTTGGTGCCGAGGTGCTGCACTCTTGCTATTGGCCAGGATGCTGTGGAGAGGCTGAGTAGCGACAGCTTCGTGGCCGTAATCGGACAAGAGGGATGGCGGGCGGAAGTCCTGTTCGGGTTCAACGAGGCCTCTCCCAGTCGCGAGAACATGAGGCCCGCGCTGCGCAAGGTAATTGACGGCATCCCGTACCATCGATTCGATCTCCCGGGCGACGGCGCCAACGAAAGCGGCGCGCGCTACATATGGTCAGCTGATGTTCCCCTCGCCAATGACGCAGAGGCGAAAGGTGTCGTGCGGCCCGCCCTTCGGATCGATGGAACCTGCCGAACCGCAGCAGCCTGTCGGCAGCTTATCGCAACCATGAACACCATTCGCTTCTAACGTATTTCTGCGGGTGGCACTCGATCCGCGAGCCGCTCGAGCGCGGCTTTTGCCGGCAAACGCCCGTCGCCGATGCCTTAAACAGCACGCGCTTGATAACCAGTACCGGGCGAGAGGCCGGAGGTGCATCGCCTCTGATCGATCTCTGTCGGGCGCTCCTGGGAGAGACTGCAGCCAAGGTCGCGGCGATAAAGACATGGCCGCGGTCGTGGGCGCGCTTGAAGCACGAACGGAGCAGGCGAGCTGATCGGGCTTGCTCTTACGAGCTCCTACCGTCCACTCGCGATCCCATGCGCCTCACAAGTCTTCTTATCGGCTCGCTTTCCAATCAATTGCACGCGCTGTCCGGATGGCTTGATAAGGCGGAGACGTTCGTCGCAGAGCGGGGAGGCCCCGGATCGACTGCTGACCCTCAGGCTCGCACCTGACATGTTTCCGCTGGCGACGCAGCTGCGCTTCCTGGCCTTCCAGGCGCAGGAGCCCGTCTACCGCCTTCGCGGACGAGGCTGTCCCGGAAAGCGTGCTTGAGGTTCGGCAGGAGGGCCGGGGTGGTGGAGAGAAACCCGGCACCTGGGCAGAAGCGCGGGCTCGAGTGGCCGACGCAGCGGCCTTGCTCGCCACTGTCGGTTCGGAGGAGTTCGAGTTCGCTGCCGAGAGGCCCATCGCGCACGATCTGCCGATGGGGATGATCCTTGACATGCCTGGGGAGCAGTATGTCCTCGATTGGGCACTGCCCCAGGTCGCATTCCACCAGATGATCGCCTACGCCCTTCTTCGGCAGGCGGGGGTGCCTCTCGGGAAGGTGGACTATGTGCCACACATGTTTGCCTACCTGAGTCCCGGCACCGCCCCCGCTGATTAGGTCGTCTACAGGCGGCAACATTCACCTAACACGCCTGATGCTGCCAGTCCGCTGTCGGTCGTGTCATGCCTCAGCGCTCCAGCCGGGCGCGTACGGCACCGAAGCGGCCGGTGAACAAGGCAATGTCGCGATTTGGGCCGATCGCTACGTCGACATGGCCGAGGAAGGCGCGCTGTACGGTTCGTACGGCGGGGTCGCGTTGGCAGGCCTCGGCCGACCTCTCCGGGCCGAACCGGACGGGGCCGTCCGTCTCACGCGGAGCTGCCCGCCAGAGCCCTTCGGTGACGCCGCAGGGCTGGATCAAACGGAAGCGGTTGCCCGGCAGGATTGCCAGAGTGCCGCCGGGAGCCCCGAAGAGATTGAAGCGCACGCCGGGCGCGAGGCGGGTTGTGACTCCGCCGGTGCCCGGCGGAGCATCGCCCGTGCGGCGAAGGCGGACGGCGCCGGCCGGGGACGAGAGCAGCAGGCCGCCCTGGACGCGGCCGATCCGCGGCTCGGAAATAACGATCTGCTTGAGTCCGGCGTTGTCGCGGCCAGGCAGGCAGTTTGCGAGAGTAGAAAGGCCGCTGCTGTGAAGGAACAGCTGCCGCTCGAATGCGATCGCCACCCCCTCCGTACGATTGCAACCGTCCCACAAATAATAAGCGTTGCGGGCGAGGATCAGCTCGGCCGGTTCGGCGCCCTTGCGTTGGGCTGCGGTGGGGCCGCCCTCGACTTCGTAGCGGCCGGCGAGCGAGGCGGCGTCCCTGCTGCCGCGGCGGACGAGGTCCCCGGCCATCCAGTGGCCGCCGCCGGCCAGCAGGATCTCGCCATTGGGTCCGTTGCCGTAGCGGAGCGCCCCGCGCATCGCCGCCAGCCATGCCTCGCTCTGCACGCGCGAGGCGGGGTTGCAGGCGCGCGCCGTGCGGTGGTCGGGCGCAAGCGCGACCGCGCCGGGGCCGGCCTGAGCCCAGCTGCCCTCCGCGACGAGACAGGGCAAGGGTGAACCGATCGCCTTCCACCGTCAGGATCGGGCCTGCGCGCGCACCGGGCATCTCGATCGGCCGGCCGTCGAGCGTGCCGAAGCTCCAGGCGGTGCCGATCAGGGGAATGGCCGGAGCGACGAAGCGGTCGGCGGGCAGCGGACCCATGGGGGCCAGCTCGAGCCGCCCGGGGGAGGCGACGAGGGCGACCCGGTCGGGCCCAAGCCACTCGATCCCCGGCGCGCTGGCCAGCAGGCGCTGAACGCCTCTCTCCTGCTCGTCGAACGGCGGCCCGCAAGCCATCGCGGTGGACAGGGCGAATCCGCCGTAGAAGCGGCCCTCGTGCATCAACCCCTGCCCGCCGAACGAATTGCAGCCGGCATAGCCGCCATAGCCATGCTCGTTCAAGGTGAGCACGGGCGGCCGGCCATCGCGCCCCACGACCGGCGGGCGGCCTTCCAGCGCCACGACCCGCCACTGGCCGAGAAGACTTTGCGGCGCCGGCGCAGCCGGTGCCGACGGCGCGGACGAGCAGGCGGCGGCGGCGGCGAGCAGCAAGGAGGTGAGGCGAGTCATCGCCGACATAACGCACGGCTGCGGGCGAACGGCACCTTAACGGAAGCAGCGGTTCGTTATCCGTGCCGCAAGAACCAGCCCCTCGGCATCCGCAAGAGCCGGCGGTGGTGGCACCGATAGGGACGCGATCCAAAGTGGATCTCCGGCGGGCGGCAGCTGAGAGGAAAGGGAACGGAGGCCGGGTGAGCGACGGGTGCGGAAAGGCCGCACCGGCTCTCATCCGGAGACCCTCCATGATCAGAACCATTCCCCTGAACAAGCTCGTGCCCAGTCCGCGCAATGTGCGGCGGAGGACGGATGAGCAGGCCGACCTGGAGCTCAAGGCCGACATCGAAGCGCGCGGTCTTCTTCAGAATCTCGTCGTCACCGGCGCGGCTAAGCCGCGCGGCAGCTTCGCGGTCGAAGCCGGCGAGAGGCGTCGCCGTGCGCTTCAGAGCCTTGCGGCTGAGGGCAAGCTCGCGAAGGATTTCGAGGTGTGCTGCCTCGTGGTCGAAGGGGCATCGGCGGGCCGCGAGGCCAGCCTCGCCGAGAACTTTCAGCGCCTTTCGATGAATCCCGCCGACGAATGCCTCGCTTTCCAGCAGCTGATCGAGCAGGGCTCCGACGTCGAGGGCATAGCCCGCCGCTTCGGGCTTTCCGTCCGCTTTGTCGAGGGCCGGCTGCGCCTGGCGAACCTCACGCCGGTCGTGTTCGACGCCCTTGGTGCCGGAGAGATCAGCCTCGACGTCGCCAAGGCCTATGCGGCGACGCCCGACCGGGAACGGCAGGCCTGGGTGTTCGAGCAGGTCGGCCGCAGCTACGCCGCCAACCATCCGGACAGCGTCCGCCGCATGATGACGCAGGCGACGGTCAGCGCCAGCGACCGTCGGGCACGCCTCGTCGGCGAAGAAGTCTATGT
Organism: Allosphingosinicella sp.; assembly: GCF_036387215.1. Taxonomy (GTDB): domain Bacteria; phylum Pseudomonadota; class Alphaproteobacteria; order Sphingomonadales; family Sphingomonadaceae; genus Allosphingosinicella. Next base: position 7,462 of record NZ_DASVUE010000240.1, read on the forward strand.
CGGCGCCGGAGGCCGGGTCGAGCGCGATCTCTTCTCGGAGGAGGGTGCTGCCCGCTGGCTCGACGTGGCTTTGCTCGAGCGGCTCGCCGTCGAGAAGATGGAGGCGCTTGCTGCCGAGGCGACCGCCGCGAACGGTCTCGCCTTCGTCCGGGCGACGCTCGACAGCTGGATCGGTCATTCGCAGATCGAGGGGCTGCGCCGTCTTCCGGTAGAGACGCCGCGGCTCAGCGACGAGGAAACCGCGCGCGTCGATGCGCTGGAGGGGGAGATCGAGGATCTGATCGACCTGCTTCAGGACGAGGAGGCGGGGGAGGCGGAGCGCGAGCAGGCGGAAGTGAAGGTCCGGGAACTCAGGGACGCCATCGACACGATCGTCAACAAGCCTCCGCTGATCGACGAGGTGCTGAAGCCGAAGGTCGGAACCTTCCTCATCCTCGACGAGCAGGGGCGTCCGCGGCTCGATGCCAGCTTCTACGTCGAAGCGACGGACGGCGAGGCGTCGGACGTCGATGAAGGCGGGCGTGACGACGGTTTCTCGGAAGGACGGCCCAACTCCGCGCGCACTGCGGGTTTGTCGCAGAGGCTCGTGGACGAGCTTGCGATGCAGCGGCGGGACATTCTCGCCGTCCATGTCGCGGCCGATTCCGGCCTGGCGCTCGACCTCGCCATCTTCCTGATGATTGACCGAGAGGCCGGCTATTCGGGCGAAAAGAGTGGCTCCTCGCTCACCGCTCTGCCGCCGTCCAACCCCGTCTTCGACTTCAAGACTCCGGGCGCGGCGGCAACGAACGCCCAGGAGCAGGCGACCGAATTGCTCGATCGCAGCTGGACGGGAGGCAAGACGCGGGCGGCACGCTTCGACGCGTTCCGCTTGCTGCCCGACGAGGTGCGAGCGGCCTGGCTCGGCCATGCGGTGGCGAGGACGCTGGAGGCGAGCCTCAACCTCGTGGGCGAACGCGCCTGCGGGTTCCACGACCATCTCGGCCGTCTGCTGGGCATCGACGTCGCGGGCTGGTGGCGGCCGACCGGAGTCAATTACTTCGACCGGGTGCCGAAGGGCGTCACGCTCGCCGCGCTCGAGGAGATCGGAGGCGCGCCCCTTGCCGGCCGCTACGCCAAGGCGAAGAAGGCCGAGCTCGCCCAGTCCTGCGAGCGGATCTTCTCGGGCGACTTCATCGCCGAAATCGAGGTGAAGGAGGCCGCGCTCGCCTGGGTGCCGGAGGCGATGCGCTTCGCACCGGCGCCGGCCGAGCCCGTCGAACCGGTGGGCGAAGGCAGCACGGACCCCGCTCCCGGCCCCGGAGGCGAGATTGGCGAACGTTCGGGGACAGACGCCGATCACGAGATCGAAGAAGCCGCCTGACGTCTCCCGGGCACTTCTTCCCGGGCGGTCCTCCTGACGAAGGGCCGCCCGGTCACCCTCGGCAACGGCTGAGGGCGGCGACCGGAATTAGTGAAAAGTGGCCACAGGGATTGCCCAAAGGGAAATGCAGGCACTCCCCACTATCCGCCGCAATCGACCCGACCGAAGCGCCTAGCTGAGGTGCCTCACTGACCAGTCGGCCATCACCCATCCGGAAGGGCGGCGACGCCTCACAGGAGATTGGGGAGGATGGCGCACAGGTCGGAACGGACTGCCGCCCGGGTTCCCCGCCGCCCTCAACCCCTGCCGAGCATGAGGAGACGTTCCATGCCGAATACTCCCCGCACGCCTCGGCTCGACCAGCTGGAAAAGGCCGCTTCAAGGCTCCGGCCGATCGAGCGGGAGGTGCTCCTCCTCAGTGCGCGAGAGGGCCTCCGCTACGACGGGATAGCGGAGCGCCTCGGCATCTCCAGCGAGGAGGCGAGGGGGCACCTCGCCGACGCACTCTACCGCCTCGACCGCGAACTCGAGCGCCAGGCGCGGCCCTGGTGGAAATTCTGGTGAGTTTGCGCCCCACTCTAGAGGAAAGAGTGCGGTTGCCCGGGTGGTCGCGAATGACCGCACCCGGGAGACCAGAAATGCGCAAATCCTCACCCCCTCTGCGAAGCCTCGCCGACACGATCACGAAGGCGATCATCGAGCGCCTGGAAGCGGGCACCCGTCCGTGGATCAGGCCCTGGAACGCCGCCGGCTCGTCCCGGCCGCTTCGAGCTTGCGGGACGCCCTACCAGGGCATCAACACGCTCTTGCTCTGGATGGCCGCAGAGACCGCGGGCCATGGGTCTCCCTTCTGGCTCACCTACCACCAGGCCAAGCTTCTGGGCGGGAAGGTCCGGAAGGGCGAGAGCGGCACGAACGCCATCTTCTACAAGGCTTATTCGAAAGAGGTCGAGGATCGGGAGACAGGCCTCGTGCAGGACGAGGCAAGGCGCGTCCTCAAGAGCTTCACCGTGTTCAACGCCTGTCAGGTCGACGGCCTGCCGGAGCGCTTCTTTCCAGCGCCCCGGCCGCTGCCCGAGCCGACGGCGCGGGACCTCGCCCTGGACATGTTCTTCACGAACATTCCGGCCCGGCTGCGTCACCAGGGAAGCGAAGCGTTCTACGAACCTGGAGCCGACCGGATCACCATGCCCGATCCATCCGCGTTCGAGGATCCCGACCACTATCGCGCCACCCTGGCGCATGAGCTCTCCCACTGGACGGGGCACGACAGCCGGCTCGGGCGGAGCCTCGCCGGGCGCTTCGGCAACGATGCCTATGCGGTCGAGGAGCTGATCGCCGAGCTTGCCGCGGCGATGCTGGGCGCGGAGCTCGGCCTACCGGTTGCCCATCTCGACCATCATGCGAGCTACCTCGCGTCCTGGCTCAAGGTGCTGAAGAGCGACAGCCGGGCCATCCTGACGGCGGCCGCCAAAGCCGAGGAAGCATGCAAGCTGCTCCTGCGCCTCGGGGGCAGGGCCGACGAAGCTGCTGACGTGCCGGAGGACGCGCAGCGCCTTGCGGCCTGACGGCGACGCGATTTTCGCGCGGGGCACGGTTCGAGCTGTGTGACAGCCTTCCCCCGGTCGTCCCCGCGATCCGGCGCGAGAGGGGCCCTGACCCGTCGCCGCCGGTCCGCAACCCGCCGGCCTTCGGCCCGTGTTGCCCCGCCTTGCGGGGCTGCCCGCGCCAGCCTCGTCCGGGGGTTCCCCGCGCGCCGCGCGGTGCGGCCCCGCGCCTGTGCCGGGTCTCACGGGCTCCCGTCGCCGGATCGTCCGGCGTCGGAATGACGGGAGACGCATCATGCACACAACCCTTGCCGCTCAGCTCGCGCAGCTCGGGCTCGGACATCTCAGAGTGGAGCGGATCGGCTCGACTGCCTCCTCTGAGCTTCCGGACCCCGATGCCGTCGACCAGACGCTCGGCGCGATCTGGTCGGATCTATTCGCGCTGTTCCCCGACACGGCTCTGGAGGATGACGCCGAGGAGCTCGCCTGGGGCATCGTCAACCTTTTCCATCGTGCGGCCACGAAGCGCAGCGGCCAGATCGATCGCGCGACGGACGAGATCCGCCTGCTGATCGCGTCGGCGGACGGCTCCGAAGTCCACACTACCGAGCTCGAGAACCACATCGCGCGGGCCCGCGCAGCCGAAGTCGCGATGCTCGGCCTGGAAAGCTTCCGGGAAGCCGCGGCCGCCCTTTACATGAACGAGACCGGCTCCTCCTGGAGGCCTGCCGGAGGCTCGCGGCTGAACCATGGGGCGAACCTGACCTCTGCCGTCGTCGAGGGACGAGAGTTCCTGAGGGCCCGTTCCGAAGCCCGCCGGACGGCCACGATGCCGCAGGGAACGCCGGTCGTGTTCGCCGGTGGCCGCCTGTCTTTCGCGAGCGGAGGGGACGCAAAGTCGTTCGCGGCGAACGTCTGGGACACGCTCGACAAGGTGCGTGACCACGTCGCCGACATGGTCCTCGTCCACGGCGGTGACGGCAAGGGCGTCGACCGTCTGGCCGCCTCCTGGGCCGAGCGCCGCAAGGTCCCGCAGATCGCTTTCGGCCTCGACAGCCGGCTCGGCTCCCGCGCCGGGTTCAAGCGCAATGAGCAGATGCTTTCGCTCAAACCGCGCTTCGTCGTGGCGTTCGCCGGAAACGGCGTTCTGGAGCGCCTCGTCATCCAGGCGAAGGAGCAGGGCGTCGCCGTCGTTGATCGCCGGGGGTCGCTCGGGACGCACCCGAAGGGAGAAGCCCGGCTTGCCGCGGCGGCGGCATAGCCGCGCGTGGCTGAACCGGCTCCGCTCGGTTCAGCCACTCTTGCGCTCGCCCCGGAACGGCCCCTACCTTGCTGAGGCCGCCATCGTGCGGTCGCGGCGCCGGGACCCGGAAGGCCATCGTCGTAAGGCCTGGCGCATGTCCACAAGCATGTTCTCACCTCCGACCACGGCGCCGCGTTACCGTTGGCCGGCTTGCATCGCGGGCGAGAAAGGGGGACCAAGCGCTCATGCGAGTTAACGTCGATCATCTTCCGCAGGTGCAGCAGGGCGAGCTTGCCCGAGCCGTGCGCATCCTCATGGAGGAGTTCGACGAGGTCACTTCGCGTGCCACGCAGCCCTGGCGGCGGAACGGGCGGATCTACAAGATCATCCTGTTCGGAAGCTACGCGCGCGACGATTGGGTGGACGAGCCGGAGAACGGCTACCAGTCGGATTTCGACCTGCTGATCGTGGTCAGCCATCGCGATCTGACGGACATCGCGGACTATTGGTATGTCGCCGAGGACAAGATCCTCCGCGATCCGGAGATCTGCCGGCCCGTCAACATCATCGTCCATTCGATCGACGAGGTGAACCAGGCGCTGAAGCGGGGCGAGTATTTCTGGGTGGACATCGCCCGTGACGGGATCGCGCTTTACGAGCTTCCGCAGCACGAGCTCGCGACCCCCATGCCCGCCTCGCCGAAGGACGCATATGAGATGGCGAGCGGTTACTTCCGTGACTGGATTGCGAAGGTAGATGACGCGCTTGAGATCGCGCAGTTCTGCCTCGAGAAGGAAAAGTGGAAGGACGCGGCCTTCACGCTCCACCAGGCGACGGAGCGCGCTTATGTCTGCTTTCTCCTTGTGCGGACGCTCTACTTTCCGCGCTCTCACAACATCAAGTTCCTGCGGTCTCTCGCGGAGGACAATGAGCCGCGGCTGATCGACGCCTGGCCCCGCGCAACGAAGCTGGAGCGCCGCCGCTTCGAGCTGTTGAAGCGGGCCTATGTGGAGGCTCGCTACTCCGCCAGTTTCGAGATCGGCCGCGACGATCTTGACGTCCTGACCCTGTGCGTGCGGCGGCTCCGGGACCTTGTAGAAGCCGTATCGCGCGAGCGCCTGGAAGAGCTCCGACGCGCCGTCGGCGATGTGTCGACGGCTTGAAGTAACGCGTTTTGGAGAGAACCCTATGGGAAGGATGCGTGAAACCCTCCACTCGGCGGTGGGCAGCTTCGGCCTGGAGCGGGCGGGGCAGCAGGTCGAAAAGGCGTATCGGGAACTTGAGCGCTGCCGGGCGGCCTCGACCGAACAAGACCTGCGCGATGCCGGGATCAACTGCGCAATATCGATCTGGCACATAAACGACTGGCTGTGGGCGGCGATCGCGCAGGGTAAGTCCGAGAAGCCCGCCGTGGCGCGGCTCCTTGGCGTCACTCACCGTAAGCTTGAGCAGGACGATCTGGTGAAATGGGCGGTGAGCCGCTGCCCCGAGCTGAACCTCGTGCAGGCGGTCTGCAATGCATCTAAACATGTCGGAATTGTCGGCGCGACGGGCACGCGGACCGACGGCCCCGGATCGGGGTCACACGGGCCGCGCCTCGTAATCATGGACGAGCAGGGCGAGCATGATGCTCTGAAGGTGTTTGGTCGCGCGATCGATTTCTGGATCGACCAGGCGACGAACTGCTACGTGATACACTAGCCGCGCCGGTCCCCTTGAACTTCCGGTCGATGGGGAAGGCTTCGTCTCGCTCCCGATCGCGAGATCCGCCGTACGCTACTGGGGCCGGTTTCGAAGATACTGGCGGTTCATCCACCCCGTGACCGGCACATCGGTTCCGTAGTCGAATACCTCGACTTTCGCCCACTCGCCCCGGGTCTCGAGAACCCGCACCCACTGGTCCGGGTAGACAAAACGGATTGGAAGCGCGCGCGCCTCCGGTCCCACGCGGAGGTTCACGACTGTTTCGACGTAGCGGATGTGGCGAGCCGCTTCATCGCTCTTGCTTTCGGCTTCGAGCTTCTCGTTGACGCCCCTGAGCTCGTCGTTCGTGCGGTCCATCCGGCTGGTGATCTCAACAGGTGGGGGGCCGAAGACCTGGTAGCCGCTCAGCGCAAGCGCGCCGACGCTGATCAGAATGCCGAGCCAGACTGCGAAGGCCGGCTTGCGGATCAGGTCGGGCGTGGACGCGATCGCCTGCATGATCGCCGCCCACGCGGCTTCGTACGCCGACATGAACGTCTCGAAACCCGCGTCCTCCGCATCCAGCTGGATCACCGTCTGCCGGACGGCTTCCAGGATCGGAGCCTGCGCTTCCTCCCCGTATCGCCGAAGCAACTCGGCTGCGGCGCCCGGCCCGGCGAGACCCTCAAGCGCAACCGTGGCCACCGTCTCGTAGCCGGGGCGGATCATTGTTGCGAGTTCCGGCGGGACCCCGCCGGTAGCGGTGCCGGCGAGCTGCGCAGCCAGCGATGTGAAAAGCGTCGCCGGCAGGCCGAGGCGAAGCTGCTTGTTCACCGTTTCGGACCACAAGGCGCGGGAGGAAAAGAGGCGCGAGCGCTCCTCGGCTGTTTGCCACGCCCGCAGTCCGGCCATGCCTCTGACGCTCTCCTGGAGCCGGCTGAGCGGCGAATTCCGGGTGGCGAGCTGTTCCGCGAGCCGGCGATGGCTCTCGAACAGGGAGGAGGATGCCAGCGTATCCGCAGCCCTCAGGATCGACTGCGATCGATCTGAAGCGGCGAGGGCTCGGCGTTGAGCCTCGGAGCCGAAGAAGCCGCTGGCGATCGAATTTTGTACCTTGAAGATCGACGGCAGCGCCTCAGCCTGCCGCATCACACGCTCGGAAAGCGTTCCGCTGGCGAGGACATTCTGGTTTTTGAGGATTGAGGAGAGCGCGTGGGTTTTACTCAACAGATCGCCGACCCTGTTTGCGCGCTTCACTGCATCCAGGAAGCGCTGGCTCTGGCGTCGGTGGTGCTCCGAATAACTCGTCGCAAGCCTGTAAAGTCGCGCGCTTTCGGTTTCGCCTGGCTCCGCCGCAGTCAGGTCCACGGCGTTTCCGGATGCGTCGTCCTGATCCCTGAAGCGGCCGGGGACGAATGCATCGCCGGCGGATGCGAGGATGATTCCCGCCGCCGCTTCGACCTGCTCTGCTGTGAGGCTTTCCACGCGGGGGCCGAGATTGGCTTCGGCAACATCAGGCGGTTCTGCGCGATCCGAAAGGAGAGCGCGAACGAAGCTCTGTGGATCGCTCCACCGCCGGTTCGCCTCACCTTCATCGAACCAACGCAGGAAGCCGACCGATCGAACCCGAAGCGTCACCGCGCCGAGGTCGGGCAGATCAATTACGACCGGCTGCAGCGCCGCCGCGATATCGAAAGACTTCCGCTCGTCATGCTCCTCATTGCTCAAGGCTCTCTCCGTGTGGCTTTCTCGAATCCGCGATCTGAATGGCGGGCAATTGCCGGCCCGCTCCGCGGCCGGGAATGGTCTGAAAGATTGGTTCGGCTACCGGGCTTCGCAAGTTCGACGGGCTGAGAGTGCGAACTGCCGCTAGAACAGGAATGGGAGGCGATCTCGAGCGAATTCAGGATTTCAGTCGGCCGTTGCGCGCCGCAGTAATCACCTCGAAATGCCCGGTCTCCTCGTCCAGGTCGAGGACCTGCCACCAGGTTCCTGCGCGCCCGCCCTCGGCCAGCCAGGGCTGCGCAGTGCCGTAGCTGACGCCCGGTTCTCCGCTGACGATCACCACATCGACGCGCCCGGCGAATTCCTGGATCGCGCGCTGGAGGTGCCTGATCCGCTTCGTGTTGCCGGGCTTTTCCGTCCAGTTCTCGATCGGGTCTGCATGGACTCTCGTGTCCATCCACATCAGCCCGTCCTGGACGCCCATCTCCTTCTTCCACAGCGAAATGCACACGCCATGCTCGTTGGCCGCAGTCCAGTCCTGTCGGGGCGCCTCGACGGAATAGCCCAGCCGCTCGAACGCTTCGACGAATTGCATCCTGTCCTCTCGCTTGTCTGATGCCTCGATATTCGCGCCGGCCGCGGCTCCTGTCGAGCCGTCTCTCGCCTCGGGTGACGTCATCCAAGCCTGGCGAGATATCCGGCCTGGTGCCGGACAAAAAGGGGCTCGTCCCGATCGCTGAACAGGCCGTGAGACGAAGCGAGTCACGACCGTCTGCGCTCTGTCGGGACCTACCCCATCTCCTTCGTCAGCCCTTCTGGCTCGGCAGCTTCGCCCCGCAACCCACGTCGCCGCGGCCCGTGTTGCCCTTCGGGCTGCCCGCGCCGGCCTTGCTCCGGGGTTCCCCTTGGCGTGCCGCCTGCGGTGCGTGCCTCCCGCTTCGCCTCGCATTCCTGGGGCTGTCGACGGGGCGGTCCCGGCGACAAAGCAGGAGACAGAACATGACGAATACCGTCCTTCTCGTCGGCAATCTCGGCGCCGATCCCGACACCCGCTCCAGCGGCAATACCGACATCGCGACCTTCAGCCTTGGGACCAGCCGCCCGAAGCGCGACAGCGAGGGCAAGACCTACAAGGATGCCAGCGGCTTCACCGCCAAGGATACCGAATGGCACCGGGTGACCTGCTTCAACGGCCTCGGACGCATCATCGCGCAGCACGCCACTAAGGGCATGCTGGTCTCGGTCCGGGGGCGGCTCCACTACACTCGCTGGACCGACGGTGAAGGCATCGAACGCTATGGCTGCGAAATCATCGCCGACGACGTCCAGTTCCTCAGCCGTCCGCGCCAGAGCGGCGGTTCCGGCAACGCTGGCGGCGACACGGATCTCGATGACGACGTGCCGTTCTGAGGCCCTTCGCTACCCCCGGCGGCTTCGGCCGCCGGGCCCCTCCAGTCGCGGGAATGTGTGCACTCGACGATGAACACCGTCTCATCGTCCTTGGCGAACACGTCGAGCTGGCGTCTGGTCGCACCGTCCTTGCCGATGACCATTAGGTTACGATCGGCGTTCATCTCCTTGAAGCCCATTCGGTAGAACAAGGTCCAGACGTCGTCCTCGAGCTGCCGGTCCTCGGGCTTCAGGCGCCGCATCCTCAGCGACCGCTTGTTCTCCTTGGCGAGCTCCCAGCCGTCGTGTTCCTCCGCCTCGCGCTTCATCTGGAGCGACTTCGCGGAGGCCGCGGTCACAGTCTTTTCGTCGAAGCGTTTCGCGCGGAGCACCGACACCGTGCGAAGCTCGTCGCCACTCACCAAGTCCCCTAGCGTCGCCGCCATCCGCGATTCCCCTTGCGCCTCGCCGACCATTTATTGAGCAGGATCAAGCACGTCCTCTATGTCCCCGTCCATAGCCATCACGTCAGGGAGCGGCCGCCAAGCTCACCTATAATCCGACTTCAAGGCTGAAGCGTCGTATCGCTAGCTTTCCATTTGGTATATTTTGAGCAGCCAATCCGCTGTTGAGCCGGCTTGGGCAGCCATAGAGCATCTCGTTTACACTGAGAGGGCTGCCTGCTTCGAAGCATCAGCTGCCCAGTCGTCCTGGGATGGCCAACTCGAACCCATTGAAGCCGATGCCGCGCGTGGGGACAAACGTGGGGGCGCGCGCAGCGCTGTCTAGGCTTCCTGCGCAAGTTCATGCACTTAGGCAGCAATGTTCGGAGACCTCCCGCACCGCCGCAGTACCCGCTTTGAAGGTTAGGTACGCGCCACCTCCGGAGAGCAGCCTGCCCACCGCCTCGAACCATTTTGCCCGATCTCCTACCGAACATCCCGCTCGCGAAGCATTGCGGCAAGATCCGGCGCTCTTCCGCTCTTGCCGATGCGCTTGGCCAGAGACCGGCCATGGAATTTGCGGTAATGGGAAGGCTCACCATCGGTGACCGTGACGATCCAGCCTTCGGATGACAGGGTGATCAGGTTCGCGTCAAACAGACGGTGAATGTCTGCACGAAGAGGTATGCCATTCCAGGGATCATCGCTGCCACCGTCGGACACGCGATGGATATGCGCCGCTTCCAGCGCAGACAATGTCTCGCACTTTGTGATGAGGCAGCGGGCGCCCCACAGCATGAAAACTTCGCGCCGGAACTTAGCCTGTTGAGGGCGCGCCAGGACCTGCGCGAGCTTCCGCTGACGTTCGACTGCTTGTTCGGCCTCGGCTTCCGGGCTATCAATCAAACGGAACTTGAGCTTGGCGAACCGGTCCCGAAAGACATTGGTGATCGGGTTTTCTTTCATCGGCCGTCCGGCGAGGGCATTTGCAAAGCGACCGAGCGGCTTCACCGGATAGGCAACCCCTTCGTACATGAGGAAGCCTGTGCTTGATTTCCGCATCTGCCCTCCGGGCTTACGATGAGTGTTGTAGAGCCATCCGAGCCCATTATCGTTATCGCGTGCTTGGCCGATCGTCTGCCTGATAGCTTCCTCGGCATGCTCCCGCCTGAAGATCAACTCGGCCATTTCACCTTCACCCCCTGTTTGGATCGAACGTTGGCGAGCGGGAAACACTGCGTCAACGGCAGATCCTGTCGTCAACGCCGCTAAGCGGACGCTCTCGCTCCGGCCTGATACATGGTGGCCTTCGCCGGCAGTGGTGTCGTGGGACAGGCCTCGTCATCCGGGCGAACGAAAGGGCAACTCTGTCCCCGAACGCCGTAGGCCGCAGGGTACTCACCCGGAGTATGCGGCTGGCGTAGCCGCGGCAGCGGCTTAGTGCCTATGCTGGATCGGCCCCGGCCAGTTCAGCTTCCTTCTCGATGGCGCCTCAGGAGCACTGCGCAGTTCCGCCGGCGGCGGATCCGAGTCCGTCCAATGCCGCTCTGAGATCCTCAAAATGAAGCTGGACGAAGCGGAGGGCAACAGCAGCCCCGGCGAGGGTCACTTTCAGCTCCGCGACTTCACTAGCTTGCAGACCCTCGAGGAGATCGGAATCCGGTGTCGCGCGCGCGTGCTGCCACTTCGCCGCACAGGTTGGGCACATAGCGAGGTGGTTTTCAGAGAGTTCGACGGAAAGCGAGGATACGAGCGTGGCGGCCTCGAAGTAATATTCGCCGCTCTCCAGCCGGAAGGGCATTTCGAGGCGGCAGCCCTGGCAGATCATCTGCCCCGCGTCGTTAGTATAGAGATCCCGGAGGTAAATGCGGGCCATTTCGCGGGTGTCTCCGCCTGTCACCCGCACGCTGCGCGACTTTACCTCGTAGACTTTACCGGGGGCGGCCTCCGCCCGCTGCGCCACCCGTTGGGCCCGGCGTTGCGGGTTGGCGGCCTCGCGCTCGGGGAATTCGGGCGAAGTGAAGGCGCCGTCCGATATTCGGCGCATCATCTCGGCCGCTAGTGCGGCTCGTGACTCCTTCGACATCGACTGAAGGCGATCCGCCAGCTCGGAAGGGAGGCCGATGGACTCCGCGGCCTTGCGCCGCGCCTGATGCAGCTCCGATCGCTGCCGGTGATCGGCTCCGAACCCGATCGCCTCAAGCCACTTCAATGCTGGCTGGAGTGGGAAACCCTGGGCCAGCTCGCTGCTTGTGATGGACGAAGGCTTCCTAAACGTGCCGTCGGCAGCGGGGACCCATTCCGTTTCACGAAGCACGAGGGCAAGTTGCGAGAGGCAGCGATTGGGTTCGCGGCTTTGATTGGGCGACCATCGTGCCCACATGACGTAGGCACCCAGTTCGCAAATCGAGTTCCAGAGCATCCGGCAGACCTCCACGTCCCGGAGCGCGAGGATCGCTGCCAACTCAGGGATGATGAAGTCATCGGACACGCCCGAGCCGGTCACGCGCGTCGCTCCAAAGCCGGCGGAAAGCTCGCGCCAACCCGGATTGCGCCTTGGCTCCCCGTGGTAGACGCTGAGCTTTGCCTCGGCACCGGCATCGGTGAGCATCTTCACTAGTTGGTCGCGGCGCTTCAGCCGGGAGTATCCCGTCCATAGAGGCCGCCTGTCGCGGCCTGGAACCCTGCCGCCGTAAATCCGCTCGAGCTGGTTTTTTGCGAAAGGCGGCGGAAGGAATATCTGCGCCGGCGTGAACATTCCGTCGATGCCCTCCGCCCGCAGCCAGCGCACGTTCTTCAGCGGCCCCGTATTGCCGGTCTCCTCGAAATACCGCACGAAACGGCGGACATGCTGGAGGTGTCGGTCGAGAGGCGGCGGGGCTTGCGACGGCGCGTAGTGATCGCTCAATATCCCTGCGATCCAATCTCCCTCGTCGATCTCCGGAACCCCCGTGCGCTCCAGGAACTGACGCACGTCGGCGCCGCGCGAGCGGCCGCCTTTGAGCAGGGACAGTTTGACGAGCTTCGGGCGGAGCGAACCAAGCTCATCGTCGACCCCGCCGCCCGAGGGAGGAAGCCGGGCCTCTGAGGGGCGAACGCATTCGCCGCTTTCGAGCCGGACGAAGGGGATCCCGTCCAACCCGGGTCGCTTCTGCCGAGTGGCCTGGTCGAGTAGCAGGTAGAAGCGTTGCAGCCGCTCATCCGACAAGGACCCGAGCCATGTCTCGGCGCGTATCCGCTCTGGCGAGCGCCAGTAGAATCCGATGGTGCCGCGAAACGCATCGATAAGTTCGGCAAGCCCGAACTCACGAGCTCTGAGGGCAGCAAGGAAAGCCTCCGTCCGGCTTCCTCGAAGGCCGCCAAGGACCCATCTGGCTCCTTTCAGCCCCGCCAGCCCCTCGAGGCCGTCGTCTCCGATCGCCTCCCGCACGTCTGCGGGACCACGAACGGCCTGACTGGCCTTGACGTGACCGCTCGAATGGGTGGGAAGGAGCGCCTCGTCCCTGAACACTTTCAGCACGGCACTCCGTAACGGCTCCCAGATCTCAGGCAGCTCGTCAGACCCATTCGGCAGGACTTCGAGAAAGGACCTGCGGACCAGCCCGCGCTCCCGCAGCTTCGGGAGCGCGTCTGCGAGGAGCTCGGCCAGCTCGCGGACGAGCAGCTGGTTCCACGGATCCTCACGCTTCACGTTGGCCCGATTATCGGTGAGCTGGAACGGGCCATGCACTTGGAAGTGAAGCCCGGTCAGATCCTCGGTGTCGAAGTAGACCGCCAGAGGGGTGGGCGACGGTTCGGGCACGATTTCCCCGCCGTCGTTGAGGCGGAAGGCAATCTTGACGGTGTAGCTGCGGCTGTCGTCTGACCGAATGACGGGTCTGGACACCAATAGGAAGCGCTCGCTCGAGGGGCCGGTTTTCCCCTTCGTTCTGATGACGCGAATATCTCCGACAGTGTCAGCCTCGCTCGCGGCGCCGCCGATGCCGTCGCTCCAGCTGACCGAACGCAGGTTATGGAGAAAGAGCAGGCTCCGAGGGGCGCTCGCCCGCAAAGCCGCGCGAACCTGGTCGAGCAATGCGCCCCCGCGGTCCTGCCGCAGGGGAAGGCGAATGAGAGTAGTGGCACGGTCGTGATTGGTCTGGATGATCTCAGGGACGACGAGATCCCTGATGGTGAAGGCGCTCGGCCGCTCCTCGATACGGCAATGGATCTCGGGCGCGTCGGTGATCACGTAAACCGACTTAAAGCCTATGCCAAAGCAGCCGATTTTGTTGGCCTCATCGATCTTGGTCGTATTGCCGATGCCGGTGACGCCTTCGATGTCCTCACGGCCGAACGGGCGGCCGTCATGCTCGAACGAGATCGCGTCCGTGTCGAGGCGAAAAGAGGCTCGCGTCGCTCCGGCATCCTCGGCATTTTGCAGCAACTCGAAGATGAAGTGCGTCGGATCGGCATATTTCTCGACTGTGGCATTCCAGATGCCGCGATCGAAATCGTTTTCCCGGCTCGCGTCGACCCACCGCTGGCGGCGAGCCCTGAGCGCCTGAAGCCATGCCCCGAAGGTGACGTCGGTCATCATGGCTGCTCCACCTGAAGGACGCCGATTGCGACACGCGTCGCAATGATGTCGGCGCGCGCGGCGTCGCGGGCAATCTTTGCAAGCGCTTCGCGGTGATCGGCGCGAGCGCGGTCAATCTGGCCAGTCCGCATCCTCCGGATCCGATCATCTCCGGCCAGTGCCCGCTGCTCCTCTACGATGGCCATGCGCGCCCGAAAACTCGCTTCCAGGCTGTCGCGGCGGAACCGTGCCACGTCCTCGGTTTCAGCGACATGACGGGCGCGACGATCCTCCCACAGCTCGAAATGCCATCCGTCGAGCGCGTCGAAAACGCCCTGATCTGGGAGATCGGCACCCGGCGCGTCGCGGGCGTGGCTCAGCAGGTCAACAAAGCTCCGCCGAACCTCCTCGTCGGCCGTAACCGGAACGAGCATCGCGTCCTCCCGCAACCCCGACAAGGTCCACTGATAAATCGCGAAAGGGTGCGTGCCCGCGGGGAGAGTGGTGCTCTCCACCGCGAGCGACACCGTTACCTGCTCGTCAGACGGCAGAGACCTGGCGGCGGCCTGCACCAGCGGGTGGACCGGGGTGATGAACGCAATGTCGCGATCGGCGTTCGCAGTTTCCCGGTCGAACGTCAGTGGGAGTACCGGCTGGTCGCCTCGAAGCCACGCTTCCCACTCCCGTTCCGCCGCGGTCGGCCGACTGCCCCGGCCCCTCTTCGGGAGCAGGCGTCGCCTTGCCTCCGCTGAAAGCCTCAGCGTCTTCGCAGGACCCTGGCCAAGAATGGGCGTCCGTCCGGCATCGAGGACACGCTCCAGGTGAATGGCAACGAGTCGCTCAAGGGCTGCCGGCTCCAGCCATTTGCTTGAGGCCTGGGCGATCTCGTCGTCCATCCGGCTCGAATTCACCTGGACGCCGAACAGCTCTGCCTCTCGCTCCTCGAGCGCCTCGGTCTCCGCGATTTCGCGTATTTCGTTGTCCGCAAGCTGCTGCAGCCTTTGTTGGCGCTCCGGCTCCGTCAGTGAGAAGTCCTCCGCGACGCGCTGAAGCCTTGTGGCGATCTCGCCCAAAATCGCCTCGCTGCCGCCTATCGCCTGCTCGAAAATACCGATGCGCAGAAGACATCGCTCGTAGATGTCGAAATCGACGGTGCCCGGCGTCACGAAATTATAGATTGCTACAGTCTCGCTGCGCTGTCCGTAGCGATCGATGCGCCCGATCCTTTGTTCGATCCGCATCGGGTTCCACGGTATGTCGTAGTTTACGAGCGCGTCGCAGAATTGGAAATCCAGGCCTTCCGAACCGACCTCAGACGAGAGCAGCACGTGGACCGATTCCGGATCCTCCGCAGGCCGAGCGAACGCCCGGCGCAGGCGTCGGCGCTCGTCGTCGGCAACGCCGCCGTGAATAACGCCCACTCGGACCCCAGCCGCCAGCAGCTTCTCCTCGAGATAGGCGATGGTGTGCCTGAAGGCGCTGAAGACAAGCAGTCGCGGGTTCGGCATTTCAGCTTTCTGGCGGACGATCCGGATGAGCTGGTCGAGCTTGGGGTCCTCGGCCGGCAGCGCGCTTGCCTTCGCGACAACCTCGTTGATCTCCGTCCTGATCTCGTCGATGCCGCCGGCGGCGAGGGCGCCGTCGTCGATCTCGACCCACTCCTCCTCGTTGATGCGGCGCATGAGCATGTCTTCGAGGAACGGCACCAGCCCATGGAGCGAGCTTGCCGCCTGGCGGCGTATCGTGGTCATTAGGAAGCCGAGAGCGCCGGTACCGTGGGTTCGAGCGTAGATTGACCGCTGGATGGCCAGCACGGCATCATGCACCTCCTGCTGGGGCGGCGTAAACGGGACCGGCACGGTTTGCGGGCGGCGACTGGTGAACGCGCCGATATCACGCCGGCGCGTCCGGCTAATCATGGACGAGAAGCTGTGGAGCCCTTCGACGCGGTGAATCAATCGAACCCGACCGGCTCCGTCGTCGGCCTCGCGAATTGCGGACAAGACGGAGCGGAATTCGGGTGAAGGCCGCAACATAGTGGCGCCCCAGTGGGTGGCGGCCGCCTCGGCGAGGTGCCCTGCGGCGGCCTCGCGCCACCCCGTCCCCCCCGCCCGTATCGCCGCGATTGCCGCGTTGATGGGGGGATTCGGCTCGGCCATCCGCTCGAAGCTCGCCTTGTCGATGACCAGATCCGGCCGCAACAGATTCAGCAGCGAAAAAAGATCATCGGCCCGCAGCTGGATAGGAGTGGCAGTTAGCAGGACGACCGCCTCGGCATTGTCGGCAAGCACCCTCAATCCTTCATGAAGGTTCGTGTCCGTGTTCCTCGCATTGTGCGCCTCGTCGACGATCAGGAGGTCGAACCTCGGCGGCGTCTCCAGTGTCGCGAGGCCCTTCGTGCGCTCACCACGGGCATCAGGATAACCATGAAGCAGATTATCGCCGAAGAGGGAGAAAGGAATGATGCCGCGCGAGAACCGGTCCGGCCACTCACCGTCGAAGTCGGTCTGCTCAAGGCAATAGCGTAGATCGGCCCCGCTCAGGGTGACGAACTCCTCGTCGAACCGGCGCATCTCCCGATGCCACTTCTCCTCCACCGCAAGCGCTTTCGAACAGACGATCATCACGGATCGGAGCGGGCGCCGGGCCTGCAGCTCACGCAACAGCAGGCCAGCCTCAATCGTCTTGCCGACGCCGACCTCGTCCGCCACCAGCAGCCGCGGCCGGTCGGCCGAGATGAACTTCAGCACCGGCCGAAACTGGTAGGGGATGAAGTCGATGCGTCCCGCCTGGAGCGAATAGAGATTAGCGAGACTCGGCGCCGTCAATTGAAGGGCCGAAAGCCGCGCGTTCAGCTCATCAAGGCTCGCGGAGAGCATGCTCGCCGTGAGATCCGCCGCCTGAATTTGGCGAGCGTAAAGTGTATGGACGCGTCCGTCGACAAACACGCCGTAGCGGGTCTCCCGGTTGGTGCGGGCGACGGAGGTGACGACGCCAATGCGCCTCGGGTCTGAGACCAGCGCGACTGCGTCGCCTACGCCAAACTCTCGGGCACGGTTGTCGGAAACGGCCACGCGCTCGGCAACGAGCTCGCGCACCCGGCGCACCACGGCGTCAACGTCAACGCCGGCTGCGCGTGCGGCCTCGACGATTTCGTCATCTCCGGATTCGAGTATCCCGTCTGCCACCAGCCCGAGAGCCACCTCTTCCACGCTGCTCATATCTTGTCCTTCCAGTCGGGCCCGAACGCCTTCGCCAACACCCGGACCATCCGCCGCCGGGCGGTGTCGTATGCCGTCTCGTCCATACCGAGATTGTCCATGATCTCCGCGCAGGTCGAGCCTTCCACCGCGCCCTCGAGAATACCACGCGCGAGGGGGTCGAAGGCGAGGATGGCGCTCATCCGCGCAACCGCATCCCGGAATTCGAATGCCCCGGCGCCGCCGGGCGACGCTACGCCAACGGCATCCTCAAGACCGATCGTTGCCCGGGCGGCGTCTTCCCCTACCCACTGGCTCGCTATGCTGCGCATGACGCCGTTCAGGAAAACGTCGAGCGGAAGGCCCAGCGGCCAGCGCCGGCGTCCGGAAAGGACCCTGCTGAGGGCTTCGCTGAGCAAGTCTTCGTGTCCTCGTTGTGGCGTCATCCGAATCCAGCTACGGGCAAGCATCGTCAGCTTCACGAGCGTTGGGTCCCGCAGTCGCGCCAGCGCCCGCTTCACCTCCTCGATCGTATGATATTCGACCTCGTCCATGATTGGGGATGCGGCGCCCGCACGGCGAACCGGAAGGCGCTTCAAAAAAAATTCTGCCGCAGCCAGAGCGTCCGTCGCGGCGTGCGGGCTTCGCCGCTGCGATGGGCCGACGGCGCGCCCCCATCGCGCCGTCCGTAGATCGGATCCCACGACTGCGAAATCAGCCGCTCCCTTGTGATTTGTCCCGGCGCAACTTCGTCAGAGGCGGGGCTGCGGTCAACGGCCCGCCGCTTCCACTCTGAACCGTATCGATGGTCGGGGCAATCCGAGGCGACGCGAGTGAACACTTCAGGCGGCAGTTTCTTGCCCACCTTCGGCAACTGTTTTCCGGTCGGCGTCAGCTAAAATGCACCGAGTCGGCCTGCTCTGGAGGCGAAATGAGAACAACCGGATCAGGAGCGCCATCTGAAGAGGGTGCTAGCACTCTGCCGCTTACAGTGCGCGTGAAGGAGGCCTGCCGCCTAACCGGGATCGGGAGGTCAAAGCTCTATCTCCTGATGAAGGAAGGAGAGATCGAAACCATCAAGGTCGGTTCAATGACGCTCATCCCAATGAGGAGCCTCGAGGTGTTTCTCCACCTGGAGCGGTTCGGAGGCCCCGATGGGCCCGGAAATATGACGCGTTAGGTTGGCCCGCTTGGGTTGAAGTGCATAATCGGCGGCGACGTCTCTTGACGATGCGACGGCGGCGCAGATTAGGCCCGCTAGGTAACAGCCAAACCAACCGCCTTTCCTAGAGGCAAGCCTCCCATGACGACCCTACCGGTGCCACTGGAGCGCAGCTAAATGTTACCTATACGTTTCCTAACGCACAGCTAGGTAACATAAAAACGGCGGAAAACTGGCGCGCCCGGCAGGATTCGAACCTGCGACCCCAAGCTTAGAAGACACGTCGCCTTCACCGATCGTGCAGCGACACGTAGAAGCATGGTTTCGGGAGGTTCCTGCGCCTCCACCCATCAACCTACCGCGGGCAACCACAGATCCCGTGGCCAGCCCAGCATGCGGTCTTTCACTATTCGGACCCGATCAAAGGTGTCCAGCCGGCCATAGTTTGTCCACGTCTTGGCTTTATTTTGCAGCAAGATCGTGACTGCGGCCTCAACCCATTCCTCCAGTGCTGGCGCTGGCAACGCGCTGAGCTCCTCGACGAGGCCTGGCTGTCGGACTCGCGTGATGGCCGCTAGGGCGAAGGTCGCCAAGCGTTCAGAGAGGATCCAATCGGAATACGGGGGCGTATGCTCAGCTTCTGTTCTGAGCAGGCTCAGCAGCGTCAGCCGGCCGTTGATCACTCTCACCGAGACTGTCGGCTCAATGCGCGGCAGACCATTCACGTTCAGCGGAACGGCGTAGACAAGATTTTTCCCCAGCCGATCCTCCTCCCGAAGGATCTCCACTGCCGCCCACAGTTCAAGCAGACGCTCGATCGACCGCACGACATGCACGGCGGTAATCGTAAGTGAACCGGCGGCAACTCGGTCCCAAAGAGGACCGAGATAGGGGAGTCGGGTGCTTGCCTGCTCAGGCTCCACAGCCAACTCTGTCTCGTCGAGCTTGACGTTGGCACGGGTTCTGGACGAGAGGCCTCCGACCCTCAGGCACGCATAATCGGTCGCTTCGCCGAGCAACGTTCCGAGCTGCCGACAGAAATCTCCCATGTCACCTATCGGATCATTCGGCCATTCTGCCACTCTGTTGTGATCTACCGATCTCAGTCCAGCCTGCGGCTGCTTCAGCCACTGGACCGGATCATAACGTTTGCCAAACAGCGCCCTTAGTGCAGCATCGTACTTCTCGGGAAAACCCTTGGACATATATGGCTTGAACGTCCCCGTCGTCCGGACGCCTCGGAAATGGCGCCTGATGAACGCCAGCTCCTTCGGAGATCCCCGTTGGATCCCCTCGTCCTGCATCACGGCATTCCACATCTGGACCCTCTGGTTCATTGGTGTTTTGTAGCTGATGGCGCTCCGAAAACAATTGTTTTGCAACTTGTTCGACCCCGGGTCGAAGCTTGTTCGCCGAAGGACGGCAATAACAACGCTTCGGCTGGTTCTGCTCCTGTCATGGGAATGATCCCAGGCAAACAGCAAAGGAGAGATATCATGGGTGTCAGTTACAGCCACAGGAACGGGAAGTGTCACCGCGTGGAGAACTATCGCGACGGATGCACCCGGAAGACGGTGAAGGACCTCCGCACCGGACGCATCGAGCGTGATCGGACCACGCGCGGCACCGGCCACAAGAACTGGTAAGGCCCACCACCGTCTTTGTACGGCCAAACTGAGCGCCTCGGCTTCGCCGGGGCGCTCTTCTTCCATTAAGGATCATCGGAGCGCTCCTCCGGACCCACCACAGATTGGGTTCCGGCTTGGGTGGTCGGCACACGGAACAGCCCGGAGCTTACGAGCCAGCTTCTTGGGAAACCGCTTCCGCGGACGAGCGGCCGAAAGCCACCCTCCCGCTGAGCGCAAGGACGCGTCAGTTCGTTTCATATCGCTCGCTACCTAGTCTGCTACCTTTTGATTTTGAGCAGGAGGGAAGGGAGCAGCTAAGTGCTTGAAAAGGTGGTGGACGCACTAGGGCTCGAACCTAGGACCCGTTGATTAAGAGCGAGGAGATCCGCAAGGGCGGATCGGCCGCATTGCGCCGTTAGCGGTCATGCGCAGCTTGACGGCTGAACGTCGCTCAGCGCCAATTGTCCCCTCACCTTAGCGATCGCGCGGATTCCGACGGCGGCCACTCGTTCAAATGCCCGGAGGCCTGCGCTTCGGCCTTCAACCTGTGCACCCCGATCAAACAAGCGGACGTGCCGACAGGAACAATAGGCTATTGGGTTACCTGGATCGCGCTCTAATATACAAGAGACCGGTAGAGGGTTGCGTCCCATGGACTCTTCGGAACTCGAGCGCCGTATTGAACGCCTGAGCTCGACGGTAAGTGCCGCTGTTTCGAGCGGCCGCGGCGACTGGAAAGCGATCTGGAGTGATATCAAACTTATTGGTCGAGGCTTCAAAGGAAGCGACTTTCCTGATCGTGAGCGGCGCGAAGTAGCTTGGACCACGTTCCAAAACGCAGTCCAGGTCGTAAAGGATCAGCGCGAGGAGAGCCAAGCTAGGCGCGCCCAGATGGCCGAAGGCTCCGGTCGCCACCTACGACACATCCTTCAACTGGTGGAGGCCGCAGGTCCCGGTAGCGATTGGGCTGACTTAGCGATGACCTTGAGCACCGGCGGAATGAGCTTGCTAGTTCGGGCCGGCATGGATGCGGTATTTGGACCAACCGACGAAGCGCGCCTCTCGCTCGATCGACGAAACCGCTGTCTCAAGGACGCGGGCACCTACCTCAAAGAGCACAAAGAGGAGATGACCGGTGCGGACAAGGCGGAAGCGTTTGCCGCGATCACCGCACAGCGAGCCAACGTTCAGGGCGACTGGGCTGCCTATAAGGAAGCGCAGTCGCGCGCCTATAAAGCACGACAAGAACGGCGGCAGGAAAAGGTCGAAAAGCAGGAACGCTGGCGTCAAGGGCAGCACGAGTTTGTAGATAAGCTCACCGAAGCACTAAACCGCAAAAGCGGCCAACTCGAACGAGCACTTTCGCACCTGCAAGACCTATATGCCAAACGGTCCGACGCATGGTCAGACAGTTATCGTGAGCGCGTCGACGAATGGATCTACGAGGCGAGAGGGCGGATAGACAGCCTCGGGGCGGCCGTTTCCGATATCAAAGACAAGATTGCCGAGGTGAACAACAGGCTCTGACCCGCCCCTCGTGACCTTCGGCACATAGCCAGAAAAGCTCGCTCCTTCGGGGGCAAATGCTTAACCAGTTGTGGTTAGAGCAGCGTCCACGGGATTTTGGGTCGGAACAGGCTGATTTCAGCCGCGTTGGGGTGTCAACAAAGGGTTGAATGAGTCAGAAAAAACGGGCATATCTTCTGACAGGAGAAAAATCGTGACACGCCTTGCTGACCGTATCATGCGTCGTGCCCGTGCGCAGTCCGCGCGCGGCTCCCGACTCGTGTTCACCACCAAGGACTTCCTCGACCTCGGGGACCGCGCTGCCGTCGACCAGGCCCTCTCCCGCCTTGCGAGGGACGGAGCGATCCGCCGCATCCGGCGCGGCTTCTACGACATCCCGCGCGTGAACCCCATCCTGAAGCGGGTTGCAGCGCCCGATGTCGATGCCGTCGTCGATGCGATCGCGCGGCGGGACGACATCACCGTCGTGCCGAACGGCATGGCTGCCGCCAACCGGCTCGGCCTGACGACAGGGGTTTCGGCGAGGAACGACTATCTCACGGACGGGCCCAGCCGGACCGTCAGGATCGGTAACCGGGTCGTGCACCTGAAGCACGCGGGACCCAAGCTCATGGCGCTCAAGGACCGCCCCGCCGGCGATGTCGTGCGGGCCCTCCACTGGCTCGGTCGGGACGTTGCAGACGATGACGGGGTGGTCGACACCCTTCGCCGCCGTCTGCCGCCGCCCGTGAAGCGGGACCTGGCCAAAGCGAAGCCTCTGCTGTCGGGCTGGACGGCCAAGGTTGCGGACCGGGTGCTCCAGCAGGCGTGAAACAGGCTTTCCGTGACATTCTTGGCGCCGATCCCAGGGATCGGCGCCACGTCTATTCCGACACCACCGAAACGTGGCCGACAAGCGCATCCTTCATCGAGAAGGACTTCGTCGTCTCGGCGGCGCTGAACATCCTTTTCGGTGACGTCCCGGACGCGCGCAAAAAGCTGGTGTTCAAGGGCGGCACCTCACTTTCGAAGGCACATGGCCTCATCAGCCGCTTCTCCGAAGACATCGACCTCGTCATCGTGCGCGAGGAGCTCGGCTTCAAGGACGACAGCGATCCGATGCGACCGAGCAGCATCCTCTCGGACGGGAAGCGGCTGTCCAACAAGGCGCGGGAGCGGCTCGTCGATGCCCTGAAGCTCGAGGCGGCGAATATGTCGCGTCGAGCCTGAAGCCGGTCCTTGAGGAGCAGCTGGCGCCCTTCGGCATGAAGGTCGAGATCGATCCCGATCCCGGACAGGAAGGGCAGACCCTTCTCGTTGCCTACCCGTCGGTCTTCGACGCGCGGGACGAATATGTCCGGCCGGTGGTGAAGATCGAGGCCGGGGCCCGGAGCGCGACCCTCCCGGCTCATGAGGCACGGATCGAACCCTATGCCGTCGCGGTGCTTGGTGAGATGGACCTGATCGCAGACGGCGTTCAGACCATCGATGCCGAGCGGACTTTCCTCGACAAGCTGGTGATCCTTCATGGGCGTCATTGCCACTTCCGGGACCGCGGCCTCGTCTACAAGAACGCCAAGCGCGAATCCCGCCATTATTACGACCTTGCGATGATGGCCGACGAGGTAGGGCCTCGGGCGCTCGCCGACGCCGATCTTCTCCGGGACGTGATCACCCATAGCAGCTTTGCCTTCCGCAGCGGCTGGATGCGCTTCGACGAGGCCGAGCAGGGGAAGCTTCTGATCGTCCCTCCCGACGGAGTGATGGCCGATCTCAAGCGGGATTACGCGGCCATGACGGGCATGATCCTCGGCGATGCGCCCGGATTTGACTGGGTGATTGCCAGGATCGACGAGATCGCCGCGCGACACGATGCGCTGCGCCCGGGCGGCTGACCGCTGTCGCTGGCGAGGCGCCGGATCAGGGACAGGGTCCGGTGATCGCCGACGAGGCCTTACGATACGCTCGTCCGAAATCCGTATACAAATTTCGGACATCAAGGCTCTGGAGTCTCCTCGGCGCCATCGCCGTGATCCCGCCGCAATGACGTTCATGCGCCAGCCGATCCCCACCGGCTGTCTTGCCTCTGTGCATGTCGCGGCGTGCGGCTCACGTTTCGAGCGTCGCTCACCAGGGCCGGGTCAGGACCTGGAGAAATCCCGGCTTCCGTCGGGAAGCAGCACGTACTCGAACGTAAGCTCATTGGATTCAGCGCCACGTGTGTCGTCGGTGATGGCGAGGACATGGGTGGCACCGTAAAGGCCGTTCACGTTGCGCCAGATGACCACCTCACCAAGTCGCGGCGTCCGGACACGCGATGAGAAGTCATAGGATTCGGCGTCGGTGACGTCAGAGATGCGCTCCGCACCTCTCGCCAGGGCAAGGGCATCGATGCTGGCCCCGTCGGAATATGCGTGGATGGCCGTGTTGCTGGCCTTCGTCCACTTCGTCTCGAACAGGTGCTGCCCTTCACCGAGCGCGTAGCTGTGATTGTTGTTCGTATAGTCGAACGTGACCCGCCCACGCAGCGCACGCGAGTGGTAGCGCGGGGACAGGCCTTCTGTGGGCAGGGTGCGCGGCCCCGATCGGAGCGCGATCTGGTCCACGTGCGAAAGCGCCTGGGCGGGTGTCATGACGAGGATGCCGGGGCCGTTGCGGAGCTGGTCTCTGCGCCTCAGGATGCCCTTGTCGTCCGTGATGAAGATGTCCCGGCCGTCAATCACATGGCCGGTCAGATGATCGATATCGTTGATCTTGTTGCTGTAGCGGGGATCTGCGGCGGTGAGGCCGGGCGAAAGGATCTGCTGGATCTCCTCGTTCAGCCTGGCCGTGCGGTCATCGACCCAGAGGTCGTCATCCCACCTGGACACATCCCACCGAGCGACAGTGCTGACGACCGGGAACATGTTGAGCGTGTCCAGCAGCGGCTGACGCCGCGCCTCGTTCCGGTCGCGCAGCAGGTCGGCTTCCAGTCGCGTCGTGACAGCGATCTCGACCTTGCCTTCCATTGCATAGCGCACAAGCGCCCGCAGCTCCTCCACCGAGGTTGCACTGCCGCTCTCCAGATCGAAGAGGTTGATGATGCAGTTTGCATCGACGGTGAGCCTTGGACGGTTCAAGTGATCCTCTCGGCGCCGGCTGGCTGGAGATCAGGCATCATCGACAGGAAAGTCTGCTGCCGGCGCAGACCGGCGCCGTGTCTGGTCCACGGCGGGAGCTTTGCACGGGGACCGGATACCTTCAGCCGCAGTGCTCGCTGAAACGGGACGTGTGGGCGGGCACGAACTTGTCGCCGCGGCGGACATAGCGCTCGGTGAAATGATCGGAGCCGCTTACGGCGATCTGAAAGGACCGGCCCCTTACCGGCTTAGTGATCCGGCCATCCCAGTTTGTGACTGCTTCGCCGTCGACCCTTGCCCCTTCGTCGCTGAAGCCCGTCGAAAATGTTCCGAGGAGGACGGGCCTGGCCGGCGTCAGTTCGGCAAGGGAGGTCCACTGGCACAGATAACCCTGTCCCATATGGCCGCCCTCGCTCGCGACGACCGGATAAGTGCTCAAGTCACGGCGGATGGACCATTCCGTGGCCGGTTCGCCCCAGGAAGAGCCCGGGACGAAAAGCGGCCATCTCTCCTGGACTGCGAAGTTCTTACCGGCAGGCACGAGGTAGTGGACTCCGATCGCGCCCGAGCAGCCATGACAGGCATCCGGAATTCCCGCCAGCGTGAGGAGCACGGCCTTGTCTCCGATCCACTCCAGCGAGGCCGGACGGACTACATAGGTGCTGCCGTCTCGCTTGAGCGTTGCTGACTTCCTGCTCCCGTAGGCAGCCCTGAATGCCTCCGTGAGTTGCTCCTGCGTCGATAGCTCGCGGACCGAAGGCTCGGGTTCGGCCGCTGCCGCCGGGAGAGGGGAGGTGGCTTTCGTCGTCGGGCGAGGCTTCGCTGCGGGAGCCACCGGCTCGGCGTCAGGGGCCAGCATCCACCCCGCAGCCACGGCGGTGCCGGCCAGGGCAAGCCCTGCCAAAGCCAGCCGGCCCCGGCGCGGGGAACGGGGCCGCCCGTCCGCTGCCGCAAGTATCCGCTGCTTTTCGACCTCGAACTCGGAGTCGCTGAGATTCCCCGATGACCGCAGCTGCGCGAGCCGTTCCAGTGCCGTGATTCTGTCCATTGCCGCCCCCGCTCGAGCCTAATCCGAAAGGCGGTCGTGCCGCCAGCAGCATGTCATGCAGGATTGCGGGCACGTCGGGGGAGTGGCTGGCCGATGGTCCGGCTGGTGGTCCAGCCGCTTGCGTGGGCGGCCCCGGCAGACTCGCCGGCGCGCGCTCGATTCCTTGAGCGGCACCATCGTGCGTCGAACAGGGAATCCGGCTTCGCAGCGAAATCGGTGATTCCTCTGGCGTCCAAACCGGCCCGCATGCCGGCAGGAGGGAGTGCCCGGATGACGCCTACCAGATTGCTGATCGGCCAGATCCTGATCGTGTTCGCGATCATCGCGCTGGGTGTCTGGGGGGCCACGCAATGGGCGGCGGCGATGCTGGCCTATCAGCCGGAGCTCGGCCGTCCGTGGTTCGAGCTGCGCGGCATTCCGCTCTACCGGCCTTGGTCGCTC
>NZ_DASVUE010000241.1:0-33721 GCF_036387215.1 Allosphingosinicella sp.
TGGCTGTTCCACCACGAGTTCGCGCACGAATGGTTCGCGAACCAGCTCACCGCCTCCGATTGGGACGATTTCTGGCTGCACGAGGGCTTCGGCGCCTATATGCAGCCGCTCTACGGCCGCTGGCGGGGCGGCGAGTTCGCCTATCACGCGGCGATGAACACCGCCCGCAATACGATCCTCAACCGGTTTCCCCTCGTGTCGGGATCGCCGCGCGCCTCCGAAGAAGTCTACAAGCCCGAGAGCGGCCCAGGCGGAGACATCTACGTCAAGGGCGCCTGGATGCTTCATACCCTGCGCGAGCTTCTCGGCGATACCGCCTTCTTCGACGCCACCCGCCGCCTGGTCTACGGGCGGCCCGATCCCAGACCCGGAAATTTCAAGCCGCGTTACGGCAGCTCGGCTGAGTTTCGCAGCATCGTCAATCAGGTGACGGGCAAGGATCTCGGCTGGTTCTTCGACATCTATCTCGACGAGGCGGCGCTGCCGGACCTGGTCGAGGAACGGCGCGGCGACAGGCTCGACCTGCGGTGGAAGACTCCGCGCAACAAGCCGTTTCCGATGCCTGTCGAAGTGGAAGTCGACGGCCGGGTGCAGACGGTCGCAATGACCGGAAACAAGGGGTCGCTGGCGGTGCCCGCCGGAGCACACGTCGTGCTCGACCCCTCCGGCAAGATTCTCCGCCGCTCCGCCGACATCGAAGCTTTCCAGGCCTGGCAGAAGGAGCAGGAGGCCAAGGCGGCAGCGGCGAAAAAGGCCGGCAGCTAGCGCAAACGAAAAGGGGCGACCTCACGGGCCCGCCCCTTATGTAGTTCTAAGGGGGAGCGCGTTAAGCCGCGCTCTCGCCCTTCTTCTCGGCATAGACGCGGACCGGCTCCTTGCGGCCTTCGACCACGTCCTTGTCGATCATCACCTCGTCGACCCCGTCCATCGAGGGCAGGTCGAACATGGTGTCGAGGAGGATGTTCTCGAGGATCGAGCGGAGGCCGCGGGCGCCGGTCTTGCGCTCGATCGCCTTCTTCGCGACGGCGACCATCGCCTCGTCGGTGAAGCTGAGCTTCACGTCCTCCATGTCGAACAGCTTGGCATATTGCTTCACCAGCGCGTTCTTCGGCTCGCGCAGAATCTTCACCAGCGCGTCGGTATCGAGATCCTCGAGCGTCGCGATCACCGGCAGACGGCCGACGAATTCAGGGATGAGGCCGAACTTCAGCAGATCCTCGGGCTCACCCTGCCGCAGCACCTCGCCGGTGCGGCGTTCTTCGGGAGCGGCCACATAAGCGCCGAAGCCGATCGACTTACCTTGCAGACGGTCGGCGATGATCTTCTCGAGGCCGGCAAAGGCGCCGCCGCAGATGAAGAGGATGTTGGTCGTGTCGACCTGCAGGAATTCCTGCTGCGGATGCTTGCGCCCGCCCTGCGGTGGAACGGAGGCCGTGGTGCCCTCCATCAGCTTCAGCAAAGCCTGCTGGACGCCCTCGCCCGAGACGTCGCGGGTGATCGAAGGATTGTCGGACTTCCGGCTGATCTTGTCGATCTCGTCGATGTAGACGATGCCGCGCTGCGCCCGCTCGACGTTGTAGTCGGAGGCCTGGAGCAGTTTCAGGATGATGTTCTCGACGTCCTCGCCGACATAGCCGGCTTCGGTAAGCGTCGTCGCATCGGCCATCGTGAACGGCACGTCGAGTATGCGGGCCAGCGTCTGCGCGAGCAAAGTCTTGCCGCACCCGGTCGGCCCGACGAGCAGGATGTTCGACTTTGCAAGCTCGACGTCCGCGCCCTTGGCCCCGTGGTTGAGGCGCTTGTAGTGATTGTGCACCGCCACCGAGAGCACGCGCTTGGCGTGCTGCTGGCCGATCACATAATCGTCCAGCACCTTGCAGATTTCCGCGGGCGTCGGGACCCCGTCGCGCGTCTTGACGAGCGCGGACTTGGTCTCTTCCCGGATGATGTCGTTGCACAGCTCGACGCATTCATCGCAGATGAACACGGTCGGCCCGGCGATGAGCTTCCTCACCTCATGCTGCGACTTCCCGCAGAACGAGCAGTAGAGGGTGCTCTTGCTATCGCCGCCGCTCAATTTCGTCATTCTCTATCCTTCAGGCCTTCTGCCCGCCTGTCATGCGCACCCCAGGCGGAGCATCCTGACCTCTTATTACCACGATCACAATGGCCTAAACGTTAAGCCGCGTTTTTGGCCGCATCCTCGGCTGCAGCGTCCGGACGCTTGTCGAACACCTCGTCGACGATTCCGAATTCCTTGGCTTCCGAGGAGGAAAGGAACTTGTCGCGGTCCATGGCGCGCTCGATCGTCTCCAGCGTCTGGCCGGTATATTGCGCGTAAAGCTCGTTCATCCGGTGCCGGATGCGGAGGATTTCCTTCGCCTGGATCTCGATGTCGGAGGCCATGCCCTGGGCTCCGCCCGACGGCTGGTGGATCATGATTCGAGCGTTCGTGAGAGCCACCCGCATCCCTGGTTCGCCGGCTGCGAGGAGGAAGCTGCCCATCGAGGCGGCCTGACCGATGCACACCGTGCCGACCCGCGGGCGGATGTACTGCATCGTGTCGTGGATCGCCATGCCGGCCGTCACGACGCCGCCCGGCGAGTTGATGTACATGAAGATGTCCTTCTTCGGGTTCTCCGACTCCAGGTACAGGAGCTGCGCCGTGATCAGCGTCGCCATGTGATCCTCGACCCCACCCGTCACGAACACGATCCGCTCCCGAAGCAGCCGCGAATAGATATCGAAGCTGCGCTCGCCGCGGTTCGACTGCTCGATGACGATCGGCACGAGGCCGTTGACGATATCCTGATGATCCATGGTGAGGGAGAATCCTGTCGTGCAATTTCTACTCGGCCAACATCGGAGGTTCCGGGCGGAGGTTCAAGAGCTTCCCGCGCCGCGGCCCGTTCCGGGGCGGTCCTTGCGGCTAACGGGCCGTAAACCTCCTTTTTACGCCATTGAGATAGGTAGGACCCTTAGATCGGAGCGCATGGCAGCTTTTATGGAAAAGGGTCACTCGATGGCTTCACTATCGGCCGGCACCCAGAGCGGCGCCGTCATCGGCGGCCGATTGCTGGCTTGCGCCGCCGAGCAGGGGACCGCCGCGCACCCTTATCCCGTCAGCTTCGCGCTCCTCAAAGGGCCACATGCCGCGCGAAACCTGTCCGATGCGGTTCACTATCTCTGCACCCTCCATGGGCGCTATCCGGGCGTCATCGACCATGCCGCCGGCCGCTGCACCGAGGCGGGGCCCCGTGCCTGGCTTGCGGCCGCGGCAGAGGCATTCGGAGCCGAGCGTGCATTCCTCGCAAAGCTCGCCGTGGCGGCAGGACCGGTCCCCGGCACTCCCGGTTCGTCGGACAGCGAAGCGGCCGTGATCGGTCAGCGCCATGCGATCGAGATGCTCGCCCAATCGGAGCGGAACGGCTGCGCGCTCGGGGCAGCGCTCGCGCTCGTCGCCGATTGGGCCGCGATCCGCCAGGTGCTGGTCGCGGCCGCGGCCCGATTCGGAGTCGATCCAGTCCCCTATACGCTGGGGGAGCCGGAGGCGGTGCGAAGCGTCGCCGACCGTTTCGCCCCCTCGCCGGCCACCGAACGTGCGCTCCTGTTCGGCGCCGAGCAGATAGTGATCCAGCATCACGGCCTCTGGAGCCTGCTCGAGGCACGGCAGCAGGCGCGCGGCGCGGACTAGCTGTTGTACCCCGCGCGTCGGATCGCCTATGCGGCGGCGATGCGTTTCGAAGGCACCCAGAACTACGTCGCGACCGAGGATCTGAAGGTCGCAGTCAACGCGGCGGTGAAGCTCCGCCGCCCCCTCCTCGTCAAGGGCGAGCCCGGCACGGGCAAGACCGTGCTCGCGCACGAGATCGCCCGTGCGGCGGGCGCCCCGCTGATCGAGTGGCACGTCAAGTCGACCACCAAGGCGCATCAGGGCCTCTACGAATATGACGCGGTGGCGCGGCTCCGCGACGGCCAGCTCGGCGATCCGCGGGTCCACGACATCTCGAACTACATCCGCCGCGGCAAGCTTTGGGAGGCGTTCACCTCGCCGCAGCTGCCCGTGCTCCTCATCGACGAGATCGACAAGGCCGACATCGAATTTCCGAACGACCTCCTCCAGGAGCTCGATCGGATGGAGTTCCACGTCTACGAGACCAAGGAGACGGTGAAGGCGGCGGAGCGGCCGATCGTCGTCATCACGTCCAACAACGAGAAGGAGCTGCCGGACGCGTTCCTCCGCCGCTGCTTCTTCCACTACATCAAGTTCCCGGACCGCGAGACGATGCAGGCGATCATCGACGTGCACTTCCCGGGCATCCAGAAGATGCTGGTCTCGAAGGCCATGGACATCTTCTACGAGGTCCGGGACGTCCCCGGCCTGAAGAAGAAGCCGTCCACCAGCGAATTGATCGACTGGCTGAAACTGCTCCTCCACGAGGACATGCCCCTTGAAGTGCTCCAGTCCCGCGATCCCTCGAAGGCCATCCCGCCACTCCACGGCGCGCTCCTCAAGAATGAGCAGGACGTGATGCTGTTCGAGCGGCTGGCGTTCATGAGCCGGCGCGGCGGCTGACGCCGCGATGTTCTTCTCCTTCGTCGACGAGCTGCGCGCGGCGGGCATCCCGGCTTCGCTGAAGGAGCACCTCACGCTGCTGGAAGCGCTCGATGCCGAGGTGATCGGCGCTCGGCCGGAAGAATTCTATTATCTCGCGCGCGCGACCTTCGTGAAGGACGAGGGGCTGCTCGACCGGTTCGATCAGGTGTTCGGCAAGGTCTTCAAAGGGATCGAGACCAGCTACGGAACCGAAGCCGTGCCGATCCCCGAGGAATGGCTGAGGAAGGTCGCGGAGCTCTACCTCACGCCCGAGCAGATGGAGGAGATCAAGTCTCTCGGCTCCTGGGACCAGATCATGGAGACGCTGAAGCAGCGCCTCGAGGAGCAGAAGGGGCGGCACGAGGGCGGGTCGAAGTGGATCGGCACGGGCGGCACCTCGCCCTACGGCCATGGCGGCTACAATCCCGAAGGCGTGCGGATCGGCGGCGAAGGCCGGCACGGGCGCGCGATCAAGGTGTGGGACAAGCGCGAGTTCAGGAACCTCGACAGCTCGAAGGAGCTCGGCACCCGCAACATCAAGGTCGCGCTCCGCCGCCTCCGCCGCTTTGCCCGCGAGGGCGCGGCCGACGAGCTCGACATCGAGGAAACCATCGACGGCACTGCGCGCAAAGGATGGCTCGACATCCGGATGCGGCCCGAGCGGCACAATGCGGTGAAGCTGCTGCTCTTCCTCGACGTCGGCGGTTCGATGGACCCGCACATCCGCATCTGCGAGGAGCTGTTCTCCGCCGCCACGTCCGAGTTCAAGAACCTCGAATTCTTCTACTTTCACAATTGCCTCTACGAAGGCGTGTGGAAGGACAACCGCCGCCGCCACGCGGAGCGGACGCCGACTTGGGACGTGCTCCACAAATACGGCCACGACTGGAAGGTGGTGTTCGTCGGCGATGCGGCGATGAGCCCCTATGAGATCACCCACCCCGGCGGCTCGGTCGAGCATTTCAACGACGAAGCAGGCGCTGTCTGGATGCAGCGGATGGTGAACACCTACCCTTCCGCTGTGTGGCTGAACCCGATGGACGAGCTTTATTGGGGCTACAACCGCTCGACCGACATTGTGCGCGCGTTGATGCACGATCGCATGTACCCGCTGACCCTGGAAGGGCTTGACGATGCGATGCGGACGCTGAGCCGGAAGAGCTAAGGAGCCGTTGCCCGCGCACATGCGTTCCGCTGTTGATAAGGCTGAGCTAAGTGCAGGATCGGTTCATTCCGGCTTTGCTTAACTAGGTTGATTGGAGGCAGCGGTTCAGGCGAGTCGAATGTCAGCAGACGAAAACCAGCTCGCCCGGCGCACCTTCGACTGCATCGCGGATATGAAGCGCGCGAACTCGCCAGCCGATCTTTCGGCACGCGCGGCGCCGCTGTTTGCCGATCTCGGTCTTCCATTCTTCGCGCTCGCCCGCTTCTTCCGGCCGGATCGTGCTCCGGACGTGTCGGTGCTGGCCGGCAGCTTCCAGCCCGACTGGTCCAGCCGCTACGTGGCCAACGGCTATGGCAGCCGCTCGCTGATCGTGCGCGAGATGCTCGGGACCAAGGATCCCTATTCGTGGGGAGACGTGATGCTGCGCCGCCCGGTCGACGAGCATCAGATGCGGATCAAAGCCGAGGCCGGTGATTTTGGCCTCGCCGACGGCCTGTTCACTCCCGTTCGATGGGTCGACGGAAGCTATGCGGCGGTGGTGCTTGCGGGACCCGCGCCCGATCTCGAGGATTCGTTCGTCAGAACCTCCGCCGGCATCCTTTCGGGCTTCTACGCCGCGGAAGCGCGCAGGCTTGCGCCCGCATCGCCGGGGAC
Source organism: Allosphingosinicella sp. (assembly GCF_036387215.1). Classification (GTDB taxonomy): domain Bacteria; phylum Pseudomonadota; class Alphaproteobacteria; order Sphingomonadales; family Sphingomonadaceae; genus Allosphingosinicella. The sequence goes on from NZ_DASVUE010000241.1 coordinate 6,417, forward strand.
AACGCCGCTGCTCAGCCACCGGCAGCGGGAATGCCTGGCCTGGGTGAGGCAGGGAAAGAGCTCCGCGACGATATCGACGATCCTCGGGCTGTCGGTGCAGACGGTGGATGAGCACCTCGCCGCGGCGTGCAGGAAACTGGGCGTCAGGACGCGGGTGCAGGCGGCGGTGGAGGCCTCGCTGGCTGGGCTGATCGACTGACGCCCCCCGAAGGTTAGGGGAATGCGCCCGCCAGGGCACGGATGTATCCTGCAGCATCCACTCGGAGGCGGGGGAATTTCGATGTCAGGAGCGAGGGCGGACGCGGATCGAGGTCTCCCGACGAGCACAGGGCGCCGGTCGCTGGCCGAAAAGCTCGCGGAGCTCAGGAGCATTGCGCGCAAGCCCTGCTCGGCCGTCGCCGAGGCAGCCGGCATTTCACGGCAGCACCTCTGGCGGATCGAGCAGGGCATCGTCCTCAGCCCCGGCCCGGAGCTGCTGGCGCGCCTCGCGGACGTCTACGGCCTGACGCTCGCGGAGCTGCTCTGTGCCGGCCCTGCTCCAACCGCAGTGCGCGCCCGCACTGTCGGCAGCGACCGAGAGGATATCCTGCGCCGCCTGATGCTCTGCGCAGACACGATGGGCGACGATGACTGGCAGGCGCTGGACGCGCTTGCCGACCGCGCCTCGCGCCGGGTGCCGGTACCGGCACGCTAGCTCCGGGGTTGGAGCTCGAAGCGGGAGCGTGCTAACCGCCGCGCCCGATGAGCCAGTACAGATCCGAACTCCTCCGCCTGCTCGAAACGCGCGGCTATATCCACCAGCTGACCGATGCCGGGGGGCTCGACGCCCTCGCAGGGCGGGAAATCGTGCCCGGATATATCGGCTTCGATGCGACGGCCCCTTCGCTTCACGTGGGTTCGCTCGTTCAGATCATGATGCTCCGGCGGCTGCAGCAGGCCGGACACAAGCCGATCGTTCTGATGGGCGGCGGCACGTCGAAGATCGGCGATCCGAGCTTCAAGGACGAGGCGCGAAAGCTGCTGACAGTGGAGACGATCAACGCCAACATCGCCTCCATCAAGCGCGTGTTCGAGCGGTTCGTGACGTTCGGCGATGGGCCGAGCGATGCGGTTCTCCTGGACAATGCCGAGTGGCTCGACCGGCTCGAATATATCCCCTTCCTCCGCGAGATCGGCCAGCATTTCTCCGTTAACCGGATGCTGAGCTTCGAGAGCGTCAAGCTGCGCATGGATAGGGAACAGTCCCTCTCCTTCCTGGAATTCAACTACATGATCCTCCAGGGCTACGACTTCCTGGAGCTGTCTCGCCGCGCCGCCTGCCGGCTTCAGCTCGGCGGATCGGATCAGTGGGGCAATATCGTCAACGGCATCGAGCTCGCCCGGCGGGTCGACGGCACCCAGGTCTACGGCCTTACGACGCCGCTCATCACCACGGCGGACGGCGGCAAGATGGGGAAGACCGAACGCGGCGCGGTGTGGCTTAATGCGGATCTGCTGAGCCCCTACGATTATTGGCAATTCTGGCGGAACACCCAGGATGCCGACGTGGGGCGGTTCCTCCGCCTGTTCACCGATCTGCCGCTGGACGAGATCGCGCGGCTCGAAGCGCTCGAGGGCAGCGAGATCAACGAGGCGAAGAAGCTGCTCGCCGACGCGGCCACCGAGATGCTGCACGGAGCGGAAGCGGCGCGCGAGGCGGCCGAGACGGCCCGGCGTACGTTCGAGGAAGGCTCTGCGGGCGAGCAGCTGCCCACGCTAAAGGTTTCCGGCGACATCGCCTTGGTCGATGCGCTGGTCGGCCTCGGACTTGCAGCGTCCAAGGGCGAAGCCCGGCGCCTGATCGCCGGCGGCGGCGCCCGGGTCGACGGCGAAAAGGCGGAAGCCGACATCGTCATCGCGGTCGAGGAACAGGTCCGCATCTCGGCCGGCAAGAAGAAGCACGGCCTGCTCGTCCGCTGAGGACTAGCGCTGGAGCAGCAGCGTTGTCGCCGCGAAATATCCGATGCTGGCCGCTGAGCCCGCGGCAAGGCCCAGGAGGCTCAGGCCCAGCTGCAAGGCCTCCTGGCTCCAGTTCAGCACGCCCTGGCGGCGAAGGACCAGCCAGAAGTAGATCAGCGGCACCACCTCCATAAAGCCGATCGCGAGCACCACGCCCAAGGTGCCGATCAGGAAATATCCGGCTGCCCCGGCGCTGCAGATCCACGCCACCCGAAGCTGGTTTGCCCTGAGGCCCGACACCACCCTCCCCGACGCCGTCAGATACTCGCTGGCCGCGATATTGCTGAGCAGCAGCATTCCGCTGACCGCCAGGATCGATAGATAGCGGGCGGCCTCGGCATAGCGGGGATCGTACAAAAGGCTGACGAGAGCGGGCGCCGAAGTGACGAGAGCCCCGGTCGCGAAGCTGTAGAGGCGGGAAATCAGCCGCCGGTCGGCATAATAAGCCTCCGGGGCCACGGCCGCATCCTCCCTGAGCGCACGCGAGTAGCGCGGGTACAGGATCCTGCTCCCATAAGCGTAGGCGAACAGGCCGGGCACCGTGGAGAGGCTCGCTGCAACCGTATAAAGACCGAAGTCGTGAAGGGAGAGCAGGCGGGCGAGCGCGACCTTGTCGAGCTGCGTCACCAGCAGGAACAAGGCGCTTGATTTCATTATTATCCAGGAGAAGGGCCGGAACTCGTCCCAGATCGACCAGTCCCACGACGGTTTTCTGATGCTCCTGCCGAACAGGATGTAGCTTAGCAGTGCCCGGACGATCGATTGCAGGATCATCGCAGCGATGATCGCCCAGACCGAGTGGAGCATCGCTGCCAGGATAATCGCCATAATCGTCTGAAGGACGACCATGCCGAGGTCGAAGAAGGAGATCGCGCTGACGCGGCCGGCCCGAATGAGAGCGATCAACGACATGGATGCAAGGCCGTTGACGAGCAAGGTCATGGACGCCGCCATCAGCGGCAGCTGCAAGGCCGGCTTGTCCAGGATCCATGCGACCGCCCCTGCCGAGCCCCCGGCGATCGCCGCCAGCACCACGCCCCGCGCAGCGTGGATAGTCCAGATCACGTTGAGGAAATTCGGATCGTCTCCGCGGTGGTGGCGAACCACGAACGGCTGAAAGCCGAAGTCAGTCATCAGCGTCAGGAACATGATGATCGTGGTGATGATCCCGACGATGCCGAACACATCGGGCGCCAGCAGCCGGGTAAGGACGACGGAGCTGGCCAGCCTGACGAGCGCCGTCGCGACCGTGGTGATGAGCAGTACCGACGCGTCCCTTTGCGCCACCGCCAAGAGCTTGCCTGCCCAGTTCCGCACAATCACCGCTCCCACATCGAGGAGGGCGCCGCCGTGGCGCGGAGGCTTCGGGATCCTTCGGGGGGCCGCATCGATCTAGCGGCCGCTCGCGCTTCTGAGATGTTGGACGCGGCGGGCGAAGGTGTCTTCGAACGACCGCCCGGTGCTCACCCGGTGCGTGCCGTCGATCAGCTCCGCCAGCCCGTTTCGGTCTTGCGAAAGACTGGCAATGCAGTCCGCTAGCCCCTGCGTGTCCCCCATCCGAACCGAAAGCCCGCAGCGACCCAGTTTCAGCACACCCTCCCACGCAGCATTGGCGAATCCCACGATGGGCACGCCGCAGCCGATCGTCTCGAGATAGGTGCAGGAAGGATCCCCCTGCATATGGCAGCAGACGAACAGATCGACGTCGCTCTTAAGCGCTGGCACGAGGGTATCGCGGAAGTCGACCGGCCCATGGAAGGTGACGAGGTCGGCGACGCCGATCCGGGCCGCCATCGTCTCCATCTCCGGGCGTAATTCCCCCTCTCCGTAAATCGCGAGGCTGAATTGAACTCCCCGCTCGCTAAGGTCCTTGGCAAGCGGGATCAGATAGTCCGCGCCCTTCATTCGCTCTAGCCGGCCGCTGAAGGCCAGCCTGAGGGGGAAGCCGGTAAGGACCGCCTGCCGCTTTCGGGCGATGTCCTCTGCCGTCGCCCCGTCGGCCGCAAGGAGACGAGAATCGTAGTAGAGCAAAGGTAGCGGATTGAGGCCCGCATAGGCCTCATAGGCCGGGAGCCCGTTCGCCTGCAGCCCTCGCGCGGCCTTGAATGCCTTCCGGCGCTTCAACTCCATGCCCATCACCCAGGCAGCGGACTTCAGCTTCGCCGCCCGCGGAGCGTTCGCCACCGACAGGATCTGGAGCCGCGTTCGCAGCGTATATTCGATGATGTAGACGACCGGCGCCTTCGTGATCCTGACCGCATCCAGGTCGCGATGATTGTCGGCGGCCGCGAGTATCACCGCACTTTCGTCCAGCAGGTGCGACGCATCCTCAAGCTCGTCAATGAACTCGACTTCGAACGGCAATATGCCCGGATCATATTCGGAGAAATAGGGCTGGTCCCTCACCGAGGAGATGCGCGTGAGGCAACGCACCGGCCCCGGCCAGAGCGAGGCATAGATGCTGAGTCCCTCGACCACCTTCACGTCCATGATCACGTTCGAGGCGAGCATCGCCGCCGGGACGCTCGGCAGGACAGTCAGGACGTCAGCCATTCAGCGACCCGCGCGCCGTCCCGTAATCACACATTCGCGAATCGTTCGTGCAAGGGGCCGTAACTTTCCATTGCGCGACCTCCGCGGCGCCGATAGCCTCGCTTGAAGAAGCCACACATCCCCGTGCCGTGAAAACAAGGTGGGAGCCCTTCTTGCGCCGTCGGACGAGTGTTGAAAACGTAGCCGTACGAGTGCTTCTGGGCAAGTTGAAACGGGTTCCGTTCGCCGAAGCGGCAGCAATGCGATATCTGGCGCGGCCGTTCTCCCGTTTGGGCCGCAAGAAAGTGGTTCTTGCCTATTGGAACAATAGCTTAGCGTGGGCGCAATTTTATCCCTTCCTATATTTCGCCCGGCGCTTGGAGCTGAATGGATACGAGTTCCGTGCCGTGGCATTTGGCGACGTCACATCCAGCAACCTGCTCGCTGAGGCGTCCGCTCTGTTCCTGCAATCGCCTTACGAGCCCGAGCGCGACCTGCTGGAAGAGACCCTCTCCGGAATCACCACGCGGCACCCGGACATCCTGGTAAGCTATTTCGACTGGTCCGCCACATCGGACCTGCGATTTTCCGGACGCGTGGCCCCGTTCGTCAGTCACTACGTCAAGAAGTCCATGTTCCGGGACCGATCGATGTACCTGCAGGCTCCCAGAGGTCACACGCATCTCGTGGATTTCTTCACCGCCCGGCACGGGCTGGACAACCCCGAGCCCAGCTGGACGGTTGATACCTCGATTATCGACCGGCTGAGGCTCGGACCTGCATTCTCGACAACGCATCGGCTCCTTCCGCTCTTCGCCCGGGGCCGCCTCCCCGCTCGCGGCGACCGCCCGATCGATGTGAGCGGCCGTGTCGAAACAGAGGGCACTCCCTGGTACTCGCGGATGCGGGCGGAGGCCGCCGCTGCGATCCAGGGTCTCGGCGGGCTGACCGTCACGACGGGGCGGCTCGGCAGGCGCGGTTTCATGCGGGAGCTGCGAAAGTCGAAGATCTGCTTCAGCCCATTCGGCTACGGAGAAATCTGCATCCGCGACTTCGAGGCGGTTGCAGCCGGGGCGGTACTCCTGAAGCCGGACATGGCCCATCTGGAAACGGACCCGGACATATTTGTCCCCTGGGAGACCTATGTTCCCGTCAGGTGGGACCTTGAGGATCTGGATTGCAAGGTGCGGCAGACACTTGCCGATCCCCAGCTGAGGCGACGCCTCGCGGAGAATGCATTCAACCGGGTCCAGGCTCACCTCCATAACGGCTCGCTTGAAAGGTTGCTGGCACGCCTATGTTCCAGAGATTGATCGCGCATCTGCGGCATGTCGCTTTTCAGGCGGGGCGGCGCCTGCCGCTCGGGGGCAGACGGTACCGGGTGAAGGGCTATCTGCCCAACCGCTTTTCGACCAGCATGACGCACGAGCCGCATCTCCAGATCGTCTTCAGGCGGTTGCTGGGCGGGCGCCAGGGCGCGTTCGTCGATGTGGGAGCTAATCTGGGGCAGACGTTAGTCAGCGTACTCTCGATCGATCCGCAGCGGCAATATGTCGGGTTCGAGCCGCAGATCATGTGCTGCGCCTTCCTGACGCAGTTCGTTGCGGACAATGGGCTGTCAAACGTGAAGATCATGCCGCTGGCGCTCAGCAATCGTTATTCGGTGCTGGACCTTCACGCGTCGAACCTGGGCGACGTGATGGCAACGACGCTCAGCGATGCCGAAACTCCCGTCGTCGCTTCGGTGCCGGTGGCGCCGGGGGACGAGATCCTGGCGCGGCTTCAGCTCGAGCGGATCGCAATCATCAAGATCGATGTGGAGGGCGCGGAGCCGGAGGTGATGGAGGGGCTGCGCGAAACGATTGCCCGCTGCCGCCCGGCTATCGTCTTCGAACTGCTTCCCAATTTCACCGGGATGGAACGCGCATGGCGCGCCGAGGAGGCGCGGCTGGCAAATCGCGAACGGGCGGCACGGATCCACGCGTTCCTGACCGAGGCGGGTTACCGGGTGTTCCAGATCGATCGATTGGGCGGGGAGCATCCCCTTGACCGGTTCGAGCTCGATGATCCCGCGAATTTCGTCGGATCGGACTATCTCGCCCTTCCGGACGAAGCTGCGGCTCCGCCGAACTGATGCCGGAACCGGACGCCGCGAGCATGCCCTACAGTGAAACGATCAGCATTCCGGCCTATCGCTTCAAGGCCTTCTGGCGCGTGGCGGCGGCCTCCACTTTCGCCGATCGCTTTTCGCCCGATGTCGAGCTCATCTATCATCCCGCGGCATCTTTCGTGAGCGGGCAGCTGGAGCTGAAGCTGGAGGAGGATGCGACCGCCCACAGCACTGATCTCACTCGGAAGCGGAAGCTGAAACTGAGGCTCGCCGGAGGCGCTCCTGTGCCGTTCGGCGGCGTCTTTATCGATCTTCGCGCCAATCATTATTTCAACTGGTCGCACCATGTGAACTCCTTCCTGCCGATGGCGATTTACGCGCGCGAGCGCTCCGGCCTTCCGCTCACCGTGCTGCTCCCGGAAGGTATGCCGGTGGGAGCGGTCGCCCTCTACCGTCGCTTCGGCTTCGATTCGCTGCTGAGCGATGCGCCGGTGCGTGGGCGGCAGCTGGTGTGGCGTATGGACCCGATGGAAGCGTTCAGTTCCTACCGCCACCATATGATCGAACGATTCATGCGTGCGCACGACGGCGACGAGGCGGTGTTCCCGCGGATCGAAGACCTACCCAAGAAGATCTTCGTCGCGCGCAAGGACACACGGCGGATCTCGAACCAGGCCGAAGTGGAGGCGGTGCTTGTCCCTCTCGGCTACAGGACGGTTTATATGGAGGAGCATTCGAACGAGGTGCAGTTCGCGCTGGTGCGGGGCGCGACCCATATTGTCGGCATCCACGGCGCCGGCCTCGCGCCGCTCCAATATTATTCGCCTGCCCGGGAGCCGCTCCACTTCGTCGAAATCCAGCCGCCGGGCTGCACGAGCAACTTCTTCCAGATCATGGCCGACCAGATCGGCGCCCGCTATTCCGCGGTGCGGGGCCGGCTCAAGCCGGAATATATCGAGCCCTCCTATGACGGCACCCCGCTCACCCGCTTCACGTCCGACGATTTCGAAGTGGACCCGCTGAGCGTCCGGGTCGCGATCGAGATCAACCGCCGCGGCGGCGTAATCGAGGATTATCCGCGCAACTGGTTCGCAGACTAGGAGGCGCCGAGGCGGCGGACGACCTCGCCGAGGGACTGGCGCCAATGCGGCATCGCGAATGCGAAATCGGCGGCAAAGCGGCTGCTGTCGAGCCTGGAATTGGTTGGGCGGACTGCCTTCGTCGGCCAGTCCGAAGTCCGGATCGGGCGCACCTCGGCGGCGGGAAAGCCGAGGGCGCGGCATTCCTGGAAGATCGCCTCCGCAAAGCCGAACCAACTGGTGGAGCCGGTTCCGGCAAGGTGGTAGGCCGAGCCGAGGCCGGTGCGCTCTCCGTGTCGGCAGCGTTCCAGCACCGCCAGCAGAGCGTCCGCAAGATCGAGGGCGGAGGTGGGATTGCCCTGCTGGTCCGCCACCACCGTGATTTCGCCGCGGCTTTGGGCGACGCGCATCATCGTCTTGACGAAATTCTGCCCGAAGGGGCTGTAGACCCAGGCGGTCCTCAGGATCAGATGGTCCGGGTTCGAGCGCCGCACCTGCTCTTCGCCGGCGAGCTTCGAACGGCCGTAGGCGCCGAGGGGCGCGGTTGAGGCATCTTCGCGGTAGGGGGTCGGTCTCCTCCCGTCGAAGACGTAGTCGGTGGAAATCTGGACGATCGCGGCGCCCACTCCACGCGCTGCGGCAGCGATCTCGCCGGCGGCGTCGCCGTTGATCCGCATCGCCCGCTCCGGCTCGTCCTCGGCGAGATCGACCGCGGTATAGGCGGCGGCGTTGATCACCACGTCGGGCGCCGCCCGCCGCACGGCAGCGGCGGCGCTGCCGGGGACCTCCAGGTCGAGCTCCGGCCGCCCCAGCGCCGCGATTTCCAATTCGGGAACGCCGGCCGACCGTTCGACGAGGCTGCGGACGAGCTGCCCCGCCCGCCCCGTCACCAGCACCTTCATCCGCCTGCCCCGAGCCGGGCTCCCGCATATTTCTGCTCGCGGATCGGGCGCCACCACCATTCGTTGGCGAGATACCAGTCGATCGTCTTCTCGATCCCGCTCTCGAAGCTCTCCTCCGCCCGCCAGCCGAGCTCGCGCTCGATCTTCGAAGCGTCGATCGCGTAGCGCCGGTCGTGGCCCGGCCGGTCCTTGACGAAGGTGATCAGCTCGCGCCGCCTGCCCCCCCCGCCAAGCGGCTGCTTGCGGTCGAGGATATCGCAGATCGTCTCGACGACGCCGAGGTTGGTCCGTTCCGACCGGCCCCCGACATTGTAACTCTCGCCCACCGCGCCGCGCGTGACGACCAGCTCCAGAGCACGGGCGTGATCGTCCACGTACAGCCAGTCGCGGACGTTCGCCCCTTCGCCGTAGACCGGCAGCGGAAGCCCTTCGAGCGCATTGAGGATCACGAGCGGGACCAGCTTCTCGGGGAAGTGGTAGGGCCCGTAATTGTTCGAGCAATTGGAGAGCACGACCGGCAGCCCGTAGGTTTCGTGCCAGGCGCGGACGAAATGGTCCGACGCGGCCTTCGAGGCCGAATAAGGCGAGGAGGGTGCATAGGCCGTCTCCTCGGTGAAGATGCCGCTGTCGAACGGCAAGTCGCCGAACACTTCGTCGGTGGAGACATGATGGAATCGGAAGCGCCGCTGCGCCTCCGGCTCCAGCTCGCGCCAATAAGCGAGCGCGGCGTTCAGCAGCCGGAAGGTGCCGACGACGTTCGTCTCGAGGAACGCCGCCGGGCCGTCGATCGAGCGGTCGACATGGCTCTCGGCGGCAAGGTGCATGATCGCCTCGACCCGCTCCCGCCGCAGGATGTCGAGCACGCCCGCCTCGTCGCAGATGTCGAGCCGATGGAAGCTGTAGGCGGGGCTGCCGGACACGTCCCGGAGCGAATCCAGGTTGCCCGCATAAGTGAGCTTGTCGAGGTTCACGACCTGGTAGCCGGAGCCGACCAGGTGGCGGCACAGCGCGCTTCCGATGAAGCCCGCACCGCCGGTGACGAGGATCCGCCTGATGCTCATTCGAACCCCGTCTCGACGTCGCGAAGGAAGGGCGCGTCCCGGTCCTTCGCCGAGAGCTGCACGTCAGTGGCGGCAACCGGCCAGTCGATCCCGATCTCCGGATCGTCGAAGCGGATGCTGCGCTCCAGGTCCGGCCGGTAGGGGGAAGTCACCTTATACTGGACTTCCGTGTCTTCCTCGATGGTGACGAAGCCGTGCGCGAAGCCCTTGGGCACAAGGACCTGGTTCCAGAGCTCGGCCGAGACCACGAGGCCGGCCCACTTGCCGAACGTCGGCGATCCCCGCCGGATATCCACCACCACGTCATAGATCGCGCCGCGGCTCACCCGCACCAGCTTGTCCTGGGCGGCGGGAGCAAGCTGGAAGTGGAGGCCGCGGAGCACGCCTCTCGCCGCCGAATAGCTGTGATTGTCCTGGACGAAATCGAGCTCGAATCCCGCCTCCTTCATGGCGGCGGCATTCCACGTCTCGGAAAAGAAGCCGCGCTCGTCTCCGAACTTGCGCGGCCGGATCTCCGCCGCGCCGCCGAGCCCGAGCGGCCGAACGTCAAGCATCGGCAACCTCCGCGGCGCGGCGCCTCAGATAGGCGGCATATTCCGTCTTCCCGAGCGCGTCCGCCCGTTCCATCACCTGCGCCGGCGTCAGATAGCCGAGCTCGAGGGCGATCTCCTCGAGGCACATGATCTTCAGCCCCTGCCGGTGCTCGATCGTGCGCACGAACGAGCCGGCCTCGTGAAGGCTCTCGTGCGTTCCGGTATCGAGCCAGGCAAAGCCGCGCCCGAGCCTGCTCACCTGCAGCATCCCACGTTCCAGATAGGCGCGGTTGACGTCGGTGATCTCGAGCTCGCCGCGTTCCGACGGCTTCAGCGCGGCGGCGATGTCGAGCACGTCGTTGTCGTAGAAATAGAGGCCCGTCACCGCCCAGTTGGACTTGGGCTCCGCGGGCTTCTCCTCGATGGTCAGCGCCCGCTCGCTCTCCTTGTCGAACGAGACGACGCCGTAGCGCTCCGGATCCTGCACCTGATAGGCGAAGACCGTCGCACCGCTCTCCCGTTCGGCCGCTTCCCGGCAGATCGCGGGCAGGCTCGCGCCGTAGAAGATGTTGTCGCCGAGGATCAGCGCCACCGGGCTGTCGCCGACGAACTCGCGGCCGATGATGAAGGCTTCGGCAAGACCATTGGGCTCAGCCTGCTCGGCATAGGAAAGGCGGATCCCGAACGTGCTTCCATCGCCCAGCAGCGCCTCGAACCGGGGGAGGTCCGTCGGCGTCGAGATCACCAGTATCTCGGTGATGCCCGACAGCATGAGGACGCCGAGCGGATAATAGATCATCGGCTTGTCGAAGATCGGCAGCAGCTGCTTGGATACGGCGAGCGTGGCCGGATAGAGGCGCGTACCGCTCCCCCCGGCTAGAATGATCCCCTTCACGTCCCCTCCCCCAAAGGCGTGCCCGCGGCAGCGATGCCGGCGCGAACGATTAGTGCGCTTTTCCGAGATTAGGCAAGCCTTTGCGCGAGCCTGTCGCGCCGGAGCGGTCTCTCGATGTGCAGGATCGCCCAAGGGTGCTGGGATGAGACACCGCCCATGCTTGAACGCGGCGCGGTTCGGGCCAGACGACGATCCGGCACGCCGAACCCGGCCCCGTGCGATAGACTCGGGGGCCGCGCGCGAATAAACAAGCGCGCAAAGATCAGGATCATCGGGAATTTCAATGGTTAGAGGCTCTTTGCGGGCGGCAGGCGCCGCGCTTGGGTGGGCCGCCCTCATGGTAGCGGCGACCTCGATCCAGGCACAGGACACGAACACGGTCGGAAACCCGCAGCTCAAGGATTTCGAGCTTCCCGGAACGCGCAGCACGCCCCCCGCCAAACAGCAGCAGCCGGCGCCCGCCACGACCGCGCCGCCGGCCGCCACGGTTCCTCCGGCAACGGCGCCGGCTCCGGCCGCCACTCCGCCCGCCGACCGCGCCGCTCCGCCCCCCGCCGCGGCGGCACCGGGAACGACGCCGGCGCCTTCGGCCGCCCGGCCCAGGAGCCAAGCCCCTGCCCGTCCCGCGCCGACGGCGGCAGCGCCCGCTCCCACGGCGCCGCCTGCCGAGGCTCCGGCCGGGCTGCCGGCTCCGACCGAGCTGGAGCAGGCCCTGCCCGCGCCCGCGCCCGTGACCGCAGAACCGAAGACCCAGTGGCAGCCGCCGGCGGCCGCTCCGGCAAGTGCGCCCGCGCAGGGCTTCCCCTGGCTTTACGTCGGCGGGGCCGCATTGCTTGCGCTTCTCGCGCTTGCGGCGCTGTTCGCCTTCAAGCGCTCCAGGCCTTCGACCGAGCCTGAAGGCATTGCCGAGCCGGTCCTGGAGGAGCCTCAAGCCGCTCCCGGGCCGGACCCGCTCTTCGCCCGCCGCGCTCCTGCTCCGGCCCCTGATCCTGCTCCCACTCCGGTCCCCTCGCCCGCACCGGCGGCGGCACCTCCGACGGACGGCTTCGTCGGCATCTCGATGCGGCCTCGGCTGGAGCTCGAGTTCAAGCCGGACCGGGCCGCTGCGACGCTGACCGAAACGTCGGTCCAGTTCGGGCTGACGATCAGGAACACCGGCAACAGGATCGCCCGCGACATCCGGATCCAGATCCAGATGGTGAATGCGGGTCCCGATCAGGACCGCGAGATCGAGGCGTTCTTCGCACAGGCCGCGTCGCGCGACGATCCCGCCGCGATCCAGGCGATCCCGCCGGGCTCCGAGGCCAGGATCAACACCTCGGTGACGCTTCCCAAGGACCGCATTCGGGAGCTCATCGTCCAGGGGCGCCAGCTGTTCATCCCGGTGATCGCCTTCAACGTCTTCTACGAATGGGACGAGGGCCGCGTCGGGCAGACCTCGATGTCCTACATCGTCGGCCGCGAGGCGCCGAGCCCGCAGGAGCGGATGGGCGCATTCCGGCTCGACCTCGGCCCGCGCCTCTACCGGCAGGTGGACCAAAGGCAGGCGAACCTCGCCAAGGTCGTTTGACGGCGGGAGCATTGCAGCCGCGCTGGCTTTTCCAGCCGCCGCGTCTATTGGATCGGACCTGATCTCATCCAGCGGAGCGCTTCATGGCCAAGGAACCCACCACTCCAGACGATGCCGGAAAGGCCGCGCGAGACAGCAAGCGGAGGGTGCGGACCGGAGTTGCAGTAGGCATCGGCTCAGCCGCGATCGTAGCCGCCCTCCTTTATGCCAATCGCGGCCGCAAGGGCGATCAGGGCCGGGACTGAAACGACAGGAACAAGGCCGTGGCGGCAGGGTTGGATCGAGCGGGATCGAACCCGCAGGAGCCGACATGACCGACCAGTACGCCGAGCCGCCCTTCCCCGATCAGCCGCAGGAGATGCCCGGAACGACCGCGGCGATGACTCCGAGGCCCGATCACGGCGAGGACAGCTACAAGGGCTCCGGGCGGCTCCAGGACAAGAAAGCGGTGATCACCGGCGGCGACAGCGGCATCGGCCGGGCGGTCGCCATCGCCTATGCACGCGAGGGCGCCGACGTGATGATCAGCTACCTGTGCGAGCATGAGGACGCTCGGGACACCGCCCGGCTCGTCGAGGAAGCGGGCCGGAAAGCCGTGCTTTTCCCGGGCGACATCTCGAGCGCCGAGCATTGCCGCGCGCTCGTCTCGAAGGCCGTCGAGGAGTTCGGCCGGATCGACATCCTCGTCAACAATGCGGCGCACCAGGATACGTTCAAGTCGATCGACGAGATCAGCGACGAGGAGTGGGAGCACACGTTCGCGACCAACATCCACGCCATGTTCTACATCACCAAGGCCGCCGTCCCGCACATGAAGCCCGGGAGCGCGATCATCAACACGACCTCGATCCAGGCCGACAGCCCGTCCGAGGAGCTGCTGGCCTATGCGACCACCAAGGGCGCGATCCAGAACTTCACCGGCGGCCTTGCTCAGCTCCTCGCCGAGAAGGGGATCAGGGCGAATTCGGTCGCCCCGGGTCCGATCTGGACGCCGCTCATCCCCGCCACCATGCCGAGCGAGAAGGTGCAGCAATTCGGAAAGCAGGTGCCGATGCAGCGGCCGGGCCAGCCCAAGGAAGTCGCGCCCGCATTCGTGCTCCTGGCGAGCGACGAGGCGAGCTATATTTCGGGGGCGAACATTGCGGTGACCGGCGGCAAGCCGATCATCTGAAGTTGAGGCCCGAGCCGGCGCCGCCGGCGAGGGTCGTTCCCCGACGGCGCGCATTCTGCGGCACGAGGAAGTGCACCTTCCGCCGCGAGAAATCGACCGAGACCCGGGAAAACAGCCTCAGCGCGTCCATGCCGAGCAGGATTGCTGGGCGGTCGCCGAGGCCGAGCTGGGCGAACGGATGCACGTCGGCAAAGCCGATCGGCATCCGATCGATGACCACGTTGCCGAGGCGCATGTCGTCGACCTGCGTGTAGTCGATCGAGATCCTGCCGCCCGTGACGCTGAGCAGCTGGATCGGGATCGTGCGCTCCAGCCTCCCCTTCGCAACGAGCTTGCGGCGAAGCGCCTCGTTGCCCACCGTCGCGTCGGAGCCGGTGTCGAGGATGACGGTCACCTTCTCCCCGACCAGCGATGCATCGACGAGGATGAGCCGCCCCAGCCGCCGCCGCGCGGTGACGACGATGGTGTCGGGGCCCGAATAGACCGCGCTCGCCTTCGCCTGCGTGATGCTCATCGTCTGGGCTTCGAAGTCGAAGTCGATCCGCTGCGATTGCAGGGTGTCGACGCCGAGTATCCCCGCGGCGCCGATGTTCGTCTCCCGCAGCACCGGGGCGTGGATGTCCGTCACCTTCTGCCGGCTCAGCTCGAGCGTCGGGATCATGGCTGTGCCGAACTCCCCCACACCCGTCATGCTGTGCAGCCGCACCGACCTTCCGGGGCCGAGGCCGAGCTGACGCACCAGCTCGTTCGAAACCACCGTCCGCTCCGCGCCCGTATCGACGACGAAGCGGTAAGGCCCCTTGCCGGCGATCCGGACGGGGACGGTCATCCGGTCAGCCGCAGTGGCGGCGAAATCGACGATATCCTTCGAAGCTTCGGCTTGGGGCGTCGGGGCGGTTTGAGACAGAGCCGAACCGCCGGCGCAAAGCGCCAGCGCAAGCGCTGCGCCAATGGACAGGAAAGGATGAGGCATCGTTCGCCCTCCGCGATGCGCAGCCTATGCTTCGCGGAGGGCCGGAGCAATGGATATCGCGGGCTGTGCGGCCCCTGCGGTCAGATCGGCAGCATCCCGAAATAAGCGAGTACCGCAACGACGGCGATCAGCAAGGCGATGCCGGCGAGGAGGCCGCCGCCGCTGCCGCGCTCGACGATCACCGTTTCCTTTTCGACCGGACGGTCGCGATCCAGGTCACTCATGACAATCTCCCTCGAACGTTACACGTGTGGAACGCTCTCCCGTTTGCGGTGTTCCGAAGCGGCAAGGAGACCCAATGGCCGATACGCTCGATCTCAACAGCGCCGACAAGGATGCGCTCGACGCGCTGGACGGACTCAGGGGCCACGGCCATGAGATCGTCCGCTACCGCGAGGAGCGGGGCGGCTTCACCGCTCTCCGGCAGCTCGATGAGGTGCCGGGGCTGACCGGGAAGGTGAGCCCGGAGACCCTCGCCCGGTTAAGGATCGGCGGCGGCTGATCCGCCGAGGATCCGTCGGATCCAGCCACCGACCAGAGCCCGGTCGTTCGGCCGGTGGAGCGATTCGATCGCCGCATCCGGGTCCGGGAGCCGCGCACGCCGATGCTCGATCAACGCCTCGGCATAAGCGGGGTCGAACTCCGGGTGGCACTGGAAGGAGATTGCCGGCTGGTCGCGATATTCCAGCACTCCGAAGGGCGTGAAGGGGCTCGCCGCGACGATGCTGCTGGTTGGAGGCTGCACCACGATCTGGTCCTGGTGCGACACCGGCACAGCGAATGACGGCACCGGATCCATCCAGTCGGCCGGCGCCTTCACGTCGTAACGGTGAAGGCCGATGCCCCAGCCCCGCTCGGACTTCTCGACCCGCCCTCCGAACGCCTCCGCCATCACCTGGTGGCCGAAGCAGATGCCGACCAGCTTCGTCCTGCCCCTGGCGCTGCGCAGGAAGCCCTTCAGCCGGTCGATCCACTCGAACGCATCGTAGACGCCGGCGGGTGAGCCGGTGACGATATAGGCCTCTTCGTCCTCCACCTGAGCAGGGAAGGCGCCGCCGACCACATTGTAGTTGGTCATTACATATTGCGGCCCGAGCAGCTCCTGGAACATGTGCTCGTAGCGCCCGAACCTCAGCTCGAGATTGGCGGGCGGCTCCCCCGTCTCCAAAATGCCGATCTTCATCCTGCCGCCACTCGCCATGCGGCTTCAAAGGCACTAGCTTCCAAATAGTTCAAGCTTTGCCAGGAAATCGCATGAGCAGCGCACCCGCTTCGGCACCCTCGACCTACGAACCGGCCGACATCATGCGCGGCCTTTACGGCGACGGCATCATCGGCCTCAAAGGCGCGTTCAGCCGCGACTGGGCGCAGCGGATGCGGGAGGATGTGCTGGCGCTGTTCGAAGAGGCGCAGCGAATTCCCGGCGGCGCGCTCCCGCGCGGGCCGCAGCGCTGGTATGTCGAGGTCCAGCCCGAGCGGATCAGGGGCTTCGTCGACATCGCCACCCACCCCTGGTTCGTCGCCGTCTGCGAGGCGGTGCTGGGTCCTGAGTACAAGATCGTCGAAGTGGGGTTCGACATCCCCTTTCCCGGAGCCGCCGACCAGCCCTGGCACCGCGACTTCGCGGTTCCCGAAGCGACCACCAGGGGCCGCCGCCTCAACTCGCTCGCCTTCAACATGACCGCGGTCGACACGATCCCGGAGATGGGGCCGTTCGAAGTCGCTCCGGGCACGCAGTGGGACCAGTTCGAAGGCTGCCCCAAGGGCATGTTCCCGCCGCGCGAGCTCTGGCCCCGCTACATTGAGCGGGCGCAGCAGAAGATGCCGCAGATGGGTGACATCTCCGCCCGCTCCGCGCTCACCGTCCACCGCGGCACGGCCAACCGTTCCGACCAGGCCCGGCCGGTGCTGGTGGTCGGCGTCGATGCGCCCGACGCCACCAACGCCCACCATCACGATCTTCAGGTGAGCCGCGCCTATCTCGAAAGCCTACCCGCCCGAGTGCGCGACCACCTCACATATCGGGTCGTCGACGAGCTGCAGCCGATCATCCAGCACCACGTGATCGAAGGCCTGCTGCAGCCGGACTATTGAGCGGCCTTTAAGCTTTTTCGGCCATAGGCGCAGGCATGGGCCGGCGCCTCGTCCTTCTTGCCTTCGTCGCGTTTGCCGCAGCGCCTGCGCACGCCGTGGGGGACGAGGCGGGATCGGCGCCGAAGCTGACGTTCGAAGCCGAAGCACTTTCGGACTACCGCTTCCGCGGCATATCGCTCTCGGGCGGCGAGCCGGCGGTGCAGGCGGA
This sequence comes from Allosphingosinicella sp., assembly GCF_036387215.1. Taxonomy (GTDB): domain Bacteria; phylum Pseudomonadota; class Alphaproteobacteria; order Sphingomonadales; family Sphingomonadaceae; genus Allosphingosinicella. Next base: position 23,543 of record NZ_DASVUE010000241.1, read on the forward strand.
AGCGTTGCTGGAGTTCGATTCCGGCGTCTGGGCCTCAGCCTGGGGCTCCACCTTGTCCGGCACCGACGTCGAGCTTCAGCTCGGTCTCGGCTATTCGCACGACATCTTCAGGCGGCTGAACCTGGAAGTGTCCATCAACTATTACGCTTACCCGTCCGACGGCGCGTCCAACTATTTCGAGGGCGCCGCCGCGCTCTCTTACCCCTTCGGTGCTCTTACTCCGAAGCTCGGCATCGAATATGCCCCGGCTCAGGATCACCTGCGGGACGAGAGCGGGGCGAAGCGCGACAATCTCTACGCCTTTCTCGCGCTGGAGCTCGCGCTCCCGAAAACGCCGGTCACGCTGGACGGTCAGGTCGGCTACGAAACGGGTGTGTTCGACACGCGGGCGGCAGGCGGCAAGTGGGATTGGCGGATCGGCGCCAAGGCCAGGACCAGGTGGCTCGACTTCGGCCTTGCCTATGTCGACAGCAATGGCCGCCTTCGCAGCGGAAGCGGCCGCAACCTGGCAGGCGAGCAGCTGGTCGCGTCGGTCGGCAAGAGCTTCTGATCTCCTGCGCAAGGCGCGGGAGACAAATTGGTCGATAGTCGTTAAGCATCCAGAATGAGCGCGGCGGCCGGATCGGCCGCGTCGCTGCGCGGCTACTGGGAGGCGTGCATGAGGACACAGTTGCTGCTTGCTGCTTTTGGTGGGTTGATGCTTGTGAGCGCCGCTCCGCCGGCCGATCCGATCCCCTGGGAAGATGAAAACAGCCTCAGGGACTATCCCCCCTGCTCCCGCACCGTCACCGACCGCTGCATCCAGGGCCCCGGCCGCGAAGCCGCGAGCGAGAGGGCCACGGCACGGCGCTCGCGCGAACCGGCAGTCGGGGGACCCGCGGAGGAACCGTCGGAGGCCTATGCCTCGGCAGGCGATTATCCGCCCTGCTCGGCCACCGTCACCGACCGCTGCATTCAGACCGGCGGCCGCGCCTCGCACCATTCGGCCGTACGCACGGCGCGCTCCGCCCCGAAGGCGAGGCACCATGAGCGGCGCATGCAGATGGCGATGCGGGCCGGCGAGCGCGGCTAGGCGCCCGCATCCTCGCGGCCGTACCATTCGTCGAGGCGCATGAGCTGGTCGTAATCGCCGTAGGGCGCATATTCGGGGTGGAGCTTGGCCGTGAACGGCTCCTCCCCGGTCAGCCATGCCTCGGCCGCGGCAATGAAGTTGCGCGCGGCGATGGTCGTGAAATCCGCCGCCTCGATGCCGTGCTTGCCGCCGACGGGGCTCGCGACGTAGCCGAGCTTGCCGTTCTTCTTCGCCAGTGACCAATATTCGAAGCAGGCGGGGATGCCTTCCACATCCTCGAAGCCGCCATTTTCGGCGATGAGGCCGAGAAGCCCCAGCTGCATCGAATAGCCCTCCGCCACCGCTTTCGGGCCCGGCGGAGTGCCGGTCTTGTAGTCGAGGATCACCAGGCTTTCGTCCGCGGCGCGGTCGATGCGGTCGGCGATCCCGTAAAGCTCGACCCCTGCAAGCCGGCACTTGCCATAGGCTTCGGCCTTGAGCGGCAGCCTCCCCTCGGCCTTGTTCTTCGCCACCTCCTCCGCGATCCAGTCGATCGCCTCCAGGAGCCGCGGCTGCCACAAAGCGCGCATCAGCGGGTGCGCCGAGCTTTCGGCAAGCAACGCCTCGGCGCGCGCCCGAAGCCTGGCCGGATCGCAATCGTCATGCTTCATCCACTGTTCGAGCACGCCGTGGACGGCGGTTCCGCGCCAGGCCGGGCTCGGATCGGCATCGATCGCATCGAGTGCGCTAAGGCGAAGCATCTTCCGGGCATAGAATGCGAACGGGTCCGCCTTCAGCCGGTCGACCTCGGTGACCGAGATCTTGCGCGGCCGCTCCGACGCTGGCGGCGAAGGTGCCGGGCGCGTGGAGGGGCAGTGGTCTGCCGGCTTGTCGAGCGCCCGCGCCCACCTCTTGTGGTGCGGCGAGCGCGTGAGACCGCCAGTCATCGCCTCCAGCCGAAGCCAGAAACGCGAGGCGATCGCCGGCGACCGCGCGTCCCGCCGCGCGCGCGTGACGAGCACCTGCCGGCCGCCGAGCGCGCTCGCCAGATCGTGCGCGGAAAGGCCGATCCGGCGTTCGAGGCTCGGCAGGCCGAGCTCGTGCCGGATGCGTGGGGCAAGCCACGGATCGGGCGTCGGCAGCGCGGGCCAGATGCCTTCGTTGAGGCCTGCGAGGATCATCAGGTCCGCGCTCTGCAACCGCGCTTCGAGCAGCCCCCAGATGAAGATCCGCGGATGCTGGCCGTAAGGCGGGCGCACCGCCACCTGCCGCATCAACTGCTCCAGCAGCGGCGGGAAATTGCCGGCCTGCACGCGCCCGGGGCCGGAGGCGGAGGCGGGCTCCGCGGCGGCGAGGAGATCGGCGGCGGCGCGTCCCGCCGGGCCTGCCCAGGCCTCGTCGCCGCTCAGCGCCGAGGCGGTCTCGCGAAGCGCCGCAGTCAGCCGCGCGAGTGTCGGCCGCTCCGCTCCAAAGGCGCGCTCCAGCGGCCGGAGCAACGGGACCACCTGCTGCCACCACGGTTTGGCGCGCTTGCGAAGGTCCGCGTCGCGGCCGCTCCAGTCGGATAGATATTCGGTCACGCCGTCGAGCCCCGCGGGCGGACGGGGCCCGCGCAGCGCGAGATCGAGCGTCCGCGCGCCCTCCAGCCAGTCGAGCCTCCCCTCGCCTTTCATCACCAGAGGATGCTTCAGCAGCGCGAGCAAAGGCACGGGCGCGAATTGCTCTGCAGCGGCGGCGGCGATGCCGAGCAGCAGAGTGCCCGGCGGCATTTCGGATAAGGGGCGGCCGGCGCTGTCGTCCGCCTCAATCCCCCAGCGGCGGAGATGTGCGGAGACCCGGCGAGCAAGGCCTCGGTCGGGCGTCACCAGAGCGGCGGTGCGCCCCGGTTCCTCCAGCGCCTCGCGGAGCGCAATGGCGATCGCCTGCGCTTCCTCGGCCGGGTCCGCGAGCTCCAGCGCACGAACCCCGGTGAGGCGGCGCTCGGCAGGCTTCAGGCCCTGCCACTTGGACGTATAAAAAGCGGGCGCCATGGCATTGGCGATGGCGCGGCTCCGGACGGCGGGAGCGTCGCGGCCGCCGCCCCAGCGCCACCTTTCAACCTCGGCGCAGCCGACGCCCATCCGATCGAGCAGGAGCTTCAGGTGGAATTGCGGATGCGTCTCGATCGAGGGCCGCCGCCGCTGCGTCACCGGGTCCGGATCGTGCGGCCCGAGCGAGCGCCACTCCTCCTCCGGCATGGCCGTGTCGAGCGCCGGGAGAACCACCATTCCCTCGTCGAGCCGCGCAACCACGCCGAGCAGCCGCGCGACCGCGGGCGCGGTCGTGTTGATGCCGGCCGCGACAACGAAGCCCGCCGGCGCTTTCCGGCGCCAGCGGCTCGAAAGCGCGTCCAGCAGCCGGTTGCGGCGATCGGTAAGGTCGATGCGGCCTCGCTCCTTCAGGAGCGCCGGCCATCGATCGAGGATGATGCCGAGCCGCTCCAGCGAGCGCTGCCAGTGCAGCGACAAATCCGGGAGGTCGGCGGCGAAGTCGCGGAGCCGCGACGGCTCCACTTCCTCGATCAGCAGCTGGTCGAGGGTCCGGGCGAGGTCCTCGGCGAGGCGAAGCGCTTCGGCGGCGTCGATGTCGCCGGGCATATGCTGCTGGACGAGGCGGGCGAGCAGGAACAGGCGCTCGGTGGGCTCGACCGCGGGCGGGATCTCGCTCTCCTCCCCCAGCGGCTCGAGCGCTCCGCCGATCCTTTCGTCAAGCTCCGGATCGCCCACCGGCACCAGGCGCGGAAGCAGCAGCCCGCCGTCCGAGCGGCGGACGAACGCATCCGTGATCGCGCGGGCGGCGCGGTTGTTGGGGACGAGGATCAGGCCCTGCGCCAGGCCCGTCTTGGTGCCGCCGAAGCGGGCGATCAGCCCCGCCGCAAGCGCGTCCGCGAAGGCGCGGTGCGGCGGGATGGTGAAAACGGACGGCCGGGGAGAGGAGCTCACGCGCGCGAGCTTATCGGAGCCTTCAGACCCCGGCCAGCATCTCTTCGGTCTTCCGCACCGCAGCCGGGGTGCCGACGTCGAACCAGAGACCCTGGTGCACCGTCCCGTAGCAGCGCTTCGCCGCGATCGCCCGGTCCCAGAGCACGTTGGTGGAGAAGGCCCCCTCGGGCAGCTCGCCTTCGAACAGCCGCTTCGACAGCATCTGGATGCCGATATAGACGAACGGCGCCACCGTTCCGGGCTTCTTGCGCCTCAGCACGCCCTTGGGGCTCATGTGGAAGTCGCCCTGCCCGTTGTGGCAATAAGCGCGGGCGAGCGGGACGAGCAGCAGCAGCGCGTCCATCTTCTCATCGTCCCAGTTGGACGCCAGCAGGCGCAGCGAATCGACCGGGCCGTCCACCCAGAAATTATCGGAGTTCACCGCCAGGAACGGGTCAGCGTCGATCAGCGGAAGCGCACGAACGAGCCCGCCGCCGGTCTCAAGCAATTGATCGCGCTCGTCGGAGACTGCGGTCTCGATGCCGCTGACCCGGTTGGCGAGATGCGCCTCCAGCGAATCCGCCAGATAATGGACGTTGACCACGGCTTTCCGCACGCCCGCGGCGCGGAGGTGGTCGAATGTGTGATCGAGCAGCGCCTTGCCGGCAACCTCGACGAGCGGCTTCGGCCGCGTCGCGGTGAGCGGGCGCATGCGCTTGCCGAGTCCGGCCGCCATCACCATCGCGACTTCCGGGACCTTCCCCTCCGGCTCCGGCCGAAGCGCGAGCGGCCTCTTGTAGCGGCTCATTCGGGCGCGCCTCCGGCCCAGGCGGGGGCGCGCTTCTCCGGCGGCACATTGGCGTCGAACCAGTCGCGCACCGGGCCAAGCGCAGGGTGCCGCAGATCGCGTTCGAGGAGGCCCCACATGCGCGGCTGGAAGCCAGTATAATGCGGCTTGCCGTCGCGCTTCCAAAGGCGGGTGAAGACGCCGAGGATGCGCGTGTTGCGCTGCGCCGCAAGCGACCAATAAGCGCTCTCGAACGCCTCGCCGCATCCCGCCGCCTCCTTGTAGCGGTCCAGCATCGCCCGCTCGGTCGAGGGCGTCACGTCGCGGCGCGCATCCTCGAGCACCGAAGCGAGATCGTAGGCGGGGTGGCCGACCACCGCGTCCTGGAAATCGAGGAGGCCGAAATGCCTGATGCCCTCGCGCCCGCCGACCAGCATGATGTTCTCGGCGTGGAAATCGCGAAGCACCGTCACCGGAGCCGAGCCGTCGTCCGCGACCTCGGAGAGCACCGCACGCCAGCTGTTCCGGAAGCCCTCCACATCGACATCGAGGCCGAGCGCCGGGCAATACCAGTCGGAGAACAATGTAAGCTCGTCCAGCCACTGATCGAGGCCGTGCGGCCGGAGCCCCGGCATCGGCGGCCGCCGGTGGAGATGGACGAGCAGATCGACTGCCAGTTCGTAAAGCTGGGTCTCCCGCTCGGGAGCCGAATCCACCGTCTCGCGCAGACGCGCATCGCCGAGATCGTCGAGCAGCAGCAGCCCCCGCTCGAGGTCCCGCGCAAGGATCTGCGGTGCGGAAAGCCCGGCCTCGGTAAGCCATTCCGCAACGACGACGAACGGCCGCGGATCCTCGTGCGGGGGCGGCGCGTCCATCAGCACCGCCGTCTCGCTGCCGCGGTGAACGCGGAAGTAGCGGCGGAACGAAGCGTCCCCGGCGAGCGGGCGGATCTCGGCGCCTTCCCAACCATGTTTCGCAAGGAAATCGGACGCCGAAGCCGGCGGAATCATCGGGGAGGCCATCTATCCCCCCAAGCGGGCGGCACTTTTGCTGTCAAGGAGCGCGCGCCGCCTTGTGCGACCGTCAGGTGCAGCTGCAGGGCGTCGGGCCAGAGCAAGGCCCCGAGCCGCTCCGGCCATTCGATCACCAGCGCGGCATCGCTCCGCGCCTCGTCGAGCGCCAACTCGGGAAGCTCCTCCGGATCCTCGATGCGGTAGAGATCGACATGCCAGAGCGGCACGCGAAGCTCCTCATAGGTCTGGACGATCGGGAAAGTGGGGCTGCCGACATCGCCTTCGAAGCCGAGCCCGCGCAGCAGGCCCCGGGTGAAGGTGGTCTTGCCCGCTCCTAGATCGCCGAACAGGGCGATGACGTCTCCCGCCCGGAGCTCTGCGGCCAGCTCGGCGCCGAGCTGCTCGGTGTCCTCGGCAGCCGCGAGAAGCATCAGGCGGCGGTACGCGGCAGGCGGATGGTGACGGTGGTGCCGACGCCGACTTCAGAGATGAGCGAGATCGTTCCGCCATGAGCTTCAACGAACTGGCGCGCGAGCGGCAGGCCAAGGCCGAGCGCCTCCCCTCTGCCCCCGCCCGCCGCCATTGCCCGATGGAAACGGTCGAACACCCGCGGCTGGTCGGCTGGAGCGATGCCGACGCCGCTGTCGGAGACGGTGATCTCGGCCGCCTCGCCGCTCCCGGTGCCGTGCAGCAGCACCCGGCCGCCCGCGGGCGTGTAGGCGAAGGCGTTGTCGAGGATGTTTGCGAGCGCCTGGCGAAGCCGCTGCCGGTCGCCCGTTACGGCGCCGAGCGACGCGTCGAGATCGACCGCGAATTCGACCTGCTTCTCCCCTGCTAGAGCGATGGCCTCATCAGCCGCCTCGCGGCACATGTCTTCGAGTTCGACGCGGTCCTCCGCCAGCAGCAGGCTGCCGCTGTCGCTCTGCGTAAGGTCGAGCACGTTGTCGATCAGCACGCTGAGCCGCCCGACCGATTCCAGAACCGCGCGGACGTAGTCGACCGCGGTTGGGGGGAGCTCGCCCGCATAGCCGCTCGCGAGCATCTCCGCGAACCCCGCTATCGACGTGAGCGGCGTCCTGAGTTCGTAGCTCATGTTTGAGACGAAGGCCGTTTTCATCCGGTCCGCGTCCTCGAGCGCCTCGTTGCGGTCGCGGAGCGCAGCCTCGATGCGGCGGCTGTCGGTGACGTCGAGCATCGTGAACAGCGCGTTGCCGTCTGGAAGCGGCACCGCGGCGAACTGGAAGTCCCGCCCGTCGGTGAAGGAGACGTGGCCGCCGCGCTGCTTGCGCTCCACGGTCGCGCTCCGCACCAGCTCGCGCACCAGATTGGCGTGATTGGGGTTCTTGAGCTGCCTGGCGATAAGCGGCGTCAGCGCGTCCACGCGGGGATGGGCGGCGAGCTGCTCCTCCTCGAACTGCCAGGTCTCGCGGAAGCGGTTGTTCCAGAGGTGGAGCCGGCCGTCGGAGGCGAACACGCCGACCGCCTCGAACAGATTGTCGAAGGTGGCGGTGCGGACCCGGAGCAATGTGTCTCGGGCCGAGGCGAGCTGGATCTGCTCGGTCCGGTCCTCGAAGATGAGGAGCAGCCCGCCGTCCGGCAGCGGCTGGCCGACGACGCGCAGATGCTTGCCGCCGGGGAGGAGCCAGTCCTCCTCGTCCGCGGAGAGGCCGGAGGTGAACCACTGGCCCTTGGTTGCCTTCCAGTCCGGATAATCGCGGACTTCGGGAAGGTTGCCGGCTTCGCGCATATTGTCGAGCAGGCGGTTGAATTCGGGGCCGTCGGCGAGGAATTCGGGCCGGAGCGAGAACAGCCGCGCGAAGGGCTGGTTGTAGAAGATGAGGCTCCGGTCGCGGCCGAACTGGGCGACGCCTGCGGACAGGCGGTCGAGCATGTCCCGCTGCGCGCGGACGAAGCGGGTAAGCTCTGAATGGGCCTGCTCAAGATCCTCGACGTCGATGGCATAGCCGCCGATGCCGGTCTCGCCGAGCGGCACCTCCACGACGCGCATCGTGCGCCGCTCGCCGGCGATGGTGGCCGGGACGACCCGCGCCACCGCCTCGCCCTTCTCCCGGACGGACGCGGCCTCCGCAAGCGGGCTGCGGCCGTCGCTTTCGTCGACCAGCTCGATGCCGGCCTTGATCACCGCCATCGCATCGTCCGCCTCGACCGCCGCCACATAGGCGCTGTTGACCATCGCCAGCCGGAGGTCAGGCCCCCGATGCCACATCGGGAAAGGCGCGGCCTCGATGAGCGCGGAAAGGGCATCGAGGGCGCCGGTGACCCGCGCCGCCTCGTCCCGAAGCGCGCTCATCTGCGCTTCGCTACCGGTCGCGTCGGCGAACCAGAGCAATACGGACGAAGCGGGATATTCGGCCGGCGCTGGGCCGCCTTCGATCCGGAGCAGCCGCGACGAGCCCTCCGCCCGTGCCCGCATCGTGAACGGCGCGCCGGTCGCCGCCGAGGCGCGGACGAGGCTGGCGAGAGTCTCCAGATCCGCCTCCGACAGCCCCTCCCCGCTGCCGCCGAGACGGTCGAGCCGCGACGGGGACGCCGACAGGCCGAGCGTCTGCTCGAGACGCTTCGACGTCTCGACTGAGCCGTCCGCAAACACGAGCAGCGGCATTGCCGGGCTCGCCTCGACCAGCGCCCGGCTCCGCAGCCCCTCGAGCTCGCCCGCCCGCGCCGAGCTGGAGCGCCGCGAGGCGCGGAGCGTCGCCCAGAGGCCGAGGGCAAGCCAGCAGCCGAGGAAAAGCGCCAGCGCCGCCAGCGCCGTCCGCGACAGCTCAATCATCGGCAGCGCGGTGGAAGCTGAGGTGCATCACCGCTGTCTAGCACGGGATCGGAAGAACGAAAGTCGGCGCCGCTCAGTAGCGGTAATGGTCCGGCTTGAACGGCCCTTCCACCGGCACGCCGATATAGCCGGCCTGCTTCTCGCTCAATTTGGTGAGCTTCACGCCCAGCTTGTCGAGGTGGAGCGCGGCGACCTTCTCGTCGAGGTGCTTGGGGAGCACGTAGACTTCGTTCTTATACTGGTCGGCCTTCGTCCAGAGCTCGATCTGGGCGAGCGTCTGGTTGGTGAAGCTCGCCGACATCACGAAGCTCGGATGGCCGGTGGCGTTGCCGAGATTGACGAGGCGTCCCTTCGACAGGACGATGATCTTCTTGCCGTCCGGGAATTCGACCTCGTCCACCTGCGGCTTGATCTCGGTCCACTTCATGTTCTGCAGGCCGCCGATCTGGATCTCGCTGTCGAAATGGCCGATATTGCACACGATCGCCATATTCTTCATCGCCCGCATGTGGTCGACGGTGATGACGTCGGCATTGCCGGTGGCGGTGACGAAGATGTCGGCGCGGGGAGCGGCCTCCTCCATGGTCACGACCTCATAGCCTTCCATCGCCGCCTGCAGAGCGCAGATCGGGTCGATCTCGGTGACGAGCACGCGGGCGCCGCCGTTGCGGAGCGAAGCGGCCGAGCCCTTGCCGACGTCGCCGAAGCCGGCGACGCAGGCGATCTTGCCGGCGAGCATCACGTCGGTGCCGCGGCGGATGGCGTCGACCAGCGATTCCTTGCAGCCGTAGAGGTTGTCGAACTTCGACTTGGTGACGCTGTCGTTGACGTTGATCGCCGGGAACGGGAGCTTGCCCTTCTTGGCGAGCTCGTAGAGGCGGTGCACACCGGTGGTGGTCTCTTCCGACACGCCCTTCAAATTCTGCACCGTCTTGGTGAGGTAGCCGGGCCGCTCGGCGAGGAAGCGCTTCAGCGTCGCGACGAAGATTTCCTCTTCCTCATTCTCCGGCGTCAGCAGCTCCTCGCCCGCCTCGACACGCGCGCCCCAGAGGGCAAACATGGTGGCATCGCCGCCATCGTCGAGGATGATGTTGGCGGTCTGGTCCTGCCCCCAATCGAAGATGCGCGCGGCATATTCCCAATATTCCTCGAGCGTCTCGCCCTTCACGGCGAACACGGGAACGCCGGTGGCGGCGATCGCTGCAGCGGCGTGGTCCTGGGTCGAGAAGATGTTGCACGAAGCCCAGCGGACCTGAGCTCCGAGCGCCGTGAGAGTCTCGATCAGCACGGCCGTTTGGATCGTCATGTGCAGCGATCCGGTGATCCGAGCGCCCTTCAGCGGCTGCGACGCGCCATATTCGGAGCGGAGCGCCATCAGGCCCGGCATCTCGGTCTCGGCGATCTCGATCTCCTTGCGGCCGAAGGCGGCGAGATCGATGTCGCGGATCACGTAATCGTCGAATTTGGGCTGCGGCTGAGTGGCCAAGAGCGGTCTCCTGAAAAGAAAAGACCGCCGGCAAGGTGGGGCGGTCGCGTGCCGGTTCCCCTAGTCGCGACCGCCCCGGAATGCAAATATA
>NZ_DASVUE010000242.1:0-2657 GCF_036387215.1 Allosphingosinicella sp.
GGCTTCTTCTTGGCGCAACCCGCCGAGAAAAGCAGTGCCGTGGCCAAAGCGGCGATCGCAATGCGGTTGTTGTTCATGAGCTTCTCCTTGGGTGGGATGGATTCATGGGAGCAGCGGCCCCCAGGTGGGATCTGATCCGGCAAGCGGGGTCGGAATGCGGCGCTCATTGGCGCCGGTGATATCCACCTGCCAGATGCTGGAATTGCCGGACCGGCCCTGGCCGGTGCGGAAGAACTGGATCACACGGCCGTTGGGAGCGAAGGTCGGCGCCTCGTCCTGCCAGCTGTCGGTGAGCAACCGCTCTCCCGACCCCTGCGGCGTCATCACGCCGATGCGGAAATTGCCGGCGATCTTCGTAAAGGCGATGAGGTCGCCGCGCGGGCTCCATTCGGGCGTCGCATAGCGGCCGCCGCCGAAGCTGATCCGGCGCTGGTCGGAGCCGTCGGAGTTCATCACGTAGAGCTGTTGCCCGCCGGAGCGGTCGCTTTCGAACACGATCTTGCTGCCGTCGGGCGAATAGCTGCCGCCGACATCGATGCCCGGCGAGTTGGTGAGGCGCTGCGGAGTGCCGCCGCCGGCGGAGATGCGGTAGATGTCGGTGTTGCCGGCGACCGACATCGAATAGAGGATCCAGCGGCCGTCCGGCGACCAGCGGGGAGCGAAGGTCTGGTTCGCACTCTCGGTCACCACCCGCTGGCGGCCGGTGCCGATGTCATAGATGTAGATTCGCGGCCGGTTCTCGACATAGCTTAGATAGACGATGTGCTTGTAATCGGGCGAGAAGCGCGGCGTCAGCACGGTCGAGCCGCCCTGGGTCAGGAAGCGGTGGTTGGCGCCGTCCGAATCCATGATCGCCAGCTGCTTGATGCGGCTGCCCTTGGGACCTGACTCGGCGATGTAGGCGATGCGGCTGTCGAAGAACGGGCTCTCGCCGGAAAGCCGCGCGTAGATGGCGTCGGCGCATTTGTGCGCGGCGCGGCGCCAGTCCCTTGGCTCGACGACGAAGCCGTGGCGGGTGAGCTCCGACTTCAAGGCGACATCGTAAAGATAGCAGCCGACGGTGACCTTTCCGTCGGGATTGGCGCGGACGAAGCCCTGGACGAGCGCCACCGCACCCGTCGTCGGCCAATAATCGAACGCCGGGGCGGTCACCTCCGGGAAGCTCACTGCGCGGATGCCGCCGGGGCCCACCGGCTTGAACAGACCGCTGTTGCGAAGGTCGGCCGCGACCACCTCCGCCACCTGCCGGCCGAGGGTCTCGGTGGTTCCGGCGATGGTGCTCGCAGTCTCCGGCGTCGGCATCACCGGAACCGCGATTACCATGTCGGCGGCGCTTTCGTCGGTGACGTCGACGCTGAGCTGGGCCGATGCCGGCTGCGAAGCGATGGCGGCGAGAAATGCGCCGAATGCGAAGGTCAGTCTGTTCATTGCGAGAGTCTCTTGTCGAATCCGATGGGGCTTAGGAGCTTCCAGGCGTCATAATATTCGGCCGGTAGCCGGAAGGGCGAAGCGAGCCGAACCGCCCGGACTGCCTGCTCCTGGTGGAGCCTCACCTGAGGACGGTTGCTTTCCGTCTGGCCGGTAGTTCGAAGGACGTCGACGTCGGTGACGCTGCCGTCGCGGGCGAGGCGGATGCTGAGTTCGGTGCGGAGCTGCTCGACGTCGGCGCCGGTTGGAGCCTTCCAGTGCGGCTTCAGCTGGCGGCGCACTTCGGCAGCGAGCGACGCCTTGACGGCGGGTCCCACTGCAGCCGCGGGCGGAGCGGTGGCCTGGCTGGGGCTCTCGCTGTCGCTGATGCCGCTGAGGAGCCCCTTGAGCCGCCCCGTCGGCCGCGCGGTGGAGGCGGGGTTCTTGCCTGCTCCCGAATTCGACGGCGCGGCTTTCGGCGGAGCGGGCCGCGCGGGAGCCGGTCTTGCCGGGGCCGGCGCGGCCTTCGCAGGTGCAGGCTTGGCCGGCGCTGCCTTGGCAGGCGCGGGGCGCGCAGCCGGGACAGGCTTCGGCGGTACAGGCCGCGGCACCGGCCTGGGAGCGACCGGCTGCGCCTTGGGCGGCGTGCGTTGCGCAGGCGGCGTGGGCGGCGGCGGGGTGGGCAGCGGTGGGACGGGGATCGGTTCGGGTTGCGGCGCCGGCGGCGGGGAATCGGGCTCGACCGGCCCCTCTACTTCGGCCAGCTTGGGCGCAGGCGCTTCGGCGGACGGCGAAGGAGAGGTGCTTTCCGGCGCCGCCTCCTCGACGAAGGCAACTTCCATCGGCGGGCTCACGATCGGCTTCCGGGTGGATGCGGCAAAGCCGACCGACAGCACTGCCAGCAGGAGCGCGTGCCCCGCAAAGGCGACGCCGAGGCCGGTTGCCTCCGCCCGATCCATCAGTCGCCCTCGCCCGCCACGCTAACGAGCGCCACCTTGCGGAGGCCGGCGGCGTTGAGCTCGCCCATGACGCGCATCACGCGGCCATAATCGAGGCTCTTGTCGGCGCGAAGGAACACGCGCGGCCCGCCTTCTTCGCGCGACGCGCCGGCAATCTCGCCCAGCCGGACCGGAAGCATCTGCTCGGTCACGGGCTCGTCGTCGACGAAGATGGCGCCGCTCGGATCGAGCGAGATCTGAACGGGCTTCACCTCCTGGTCGAGCGCACCAGCCTTGCTGTCCGGCAGGTCC
>NZ_DASVUE010000243.1:0-19000 GCF_036387215.1 Allosphingosinicella sp.
AAATGCGCGCCCCGGCTGAAGGGTTCCCACCCGTAACGACAATCCCCTTCGGGCGACGAAGCTTCGACGTGTGTAGCTTCGACGATGTGGAGGGGCCCGAAAAATGTTGAGCCCGGAGGCGCTACCGGGGGGGGGGGGAGGTTAACGCGTCCGGGCTCATGTTCTGGATAGCGAGAGCGGGGGGGCAAAAGGTCACTATCCGAAGTGCAGAACGTGGCAGCACGTCAGGAGTTCCGCCGGCGCACGAAAAAAATGCAAGCAAATGAAAAATGTTGGAGTCCGCCGGATCGGCCCGATGCAACCCGCGCCGGGCTGGCCGGTTGTCCCCTCCGAACGGAGGTATTCAATGGCCCAGCCGCCCAAAGCCACGCCCAATTCCGACATCGACGGCGTTCACCAGGATGAGGCGCGCAACACCGATGTCGCCGCCGGCCGCGGCGAGAGCGCGGGAACCCTCGAGGCCGCCAAGGATGAAGCGGTTGCGCGTCCCGAATATCGCGACGACCGGAAGAACCGCGACGATCGGACCGGCTGAAGGGCGCTAGCGCTCGGCCTTGTCGACCACGACGACGTCGAGCGCATAGCAGCCCGAATCCACGTCGCGATCGATGCCGGTGCGAAGCTGCCGGCCGAGGCCGGTGACGATCCGGTCGAAGCGCGCGAACACCTGCTCGTCGCACTCGGCCTCGGAGCGGAGGCTTTCGGATTCGATGCAGAGCCGCGCCAGCTTCTCGCTCTTGCCTCTCAGCGAGATCGTGACGTTGGCGGCGCCGCAGAACATGGCGAGCTCGACCAGCTCGGTGATCAGGAACGCAAGCGAGACCGCGACGTCCTGGGTGACGTAATAGGGCTCCACGTCCAGCCGGATCTGCATGTGCGCGGCCGCTGCGGGAGCGCTTGCGCGAAGGTTGGCGCCGAGCTCCGAGATGAGCGGCTTCAGGGCTACTCCGCGATTTTCCTCAAGCTCGGCATAATGGTTGCGGTGGACGACCGCGAGTGCGTCCACACGGCGCTGAATCGATGCATAAGCGGCCGAAACATCGTCCCCTTTCGCGCCCCGCGCATGAAGGTTCAGGAGCGAAGCGACGACTTGGAGGTTGTTCTTCACCCGATGATGCACCTCCCTAACGAGCCTCGTCTGCCGCTCGAGCGCTGCTTCGAGCTCTGCCTCGTGTCGCGCGACGGTGCGGGTGACTCGGTCGAAGGCGAGGCCGAGCTCGCGTATCTCGCGCGCCGGAGTGGCGAGGGGAGGGAGATCGAAGCTTCGATCCCCGGGCTGATAGCTCGAGACCGCCCGCTGCATCCGGACGAGCGGCTTCAGAAGCAGCCGATCCACGATCAGCCAGCCGATGAGCCCGGCGCCGAGCCACATGAAGATCGGGAGCAGCGTCATCAGCAGCTCGGCGGCGCTGAGGGGGGCTGCTCCGGTATGGATGTGCAGCCGGAAGCGGCCGGCGAGCACCGATGCGTCGGCGTCCACGGTCCGGATCAGCGGTCCGTCCTCGAACCCCTCATGGACGATCATTCGCCGGCCGGGCTGGGACAGGATCAGGTCGTATTCCGTACGGGTCCCGGGAAGCTCGGCGATCTCGCCCATACGGTGGCGGGGAAGTTCGCCGACACCTTCGAGGCCGCCGCGCTCGTCGAACAGCGCGAAACGGAGCGCTTCGCCGTCGCGGGTGAGCGAAATGACGGCGCGCGTACCGGGGCGGGGCCGCGCCACTGCGCGGGCGGCGAAGCCCGCACTTGCGCAGGCTACCTCATTGCCCCTTCCATAGAGCGCAAACCGCCCCTCGTTCGCCTGCTGCCGCTCCAGCCTGCGCAAGGTCGTGCGGCAGGCTTCGGAATCGCCGCCGGTGAGGCGGATGGGGCCGCTCGCGGCGCGAATGGTCAGCACGATGCGGGATAATGCGGAATTGATCCGCTGCGCCTTGAGCTGAACCCGCGCCTCCACCGACTGCCGGTGGTCAATCTCGTTCTGGCGGGCGCCCTGGAGCGAGGCGAGGATCGCGATCAGACCGAGCGGAAGCAGCCCGAAACTCAGGATCAAGAACATCTTCAGCGCGGTCGAAAGACCAGCGAACCTGGATGCGAACCAGCCTGTTTGTTGTTGCTGCACGTGGTGCCGAACGCCCTTAGGCGCAGGTTTATCCGAGCTTTCCGAGCAGATCGAGCAGATCGGGCGGAATCTGCTCGTCTATCGTCCGCTGATAGGCGGAACGGAGGGCCTGGCCGAGGTCGGCGCCTCCGGAGCCCTTCCTGCTCTTCTTCGCTTGCGGCCTTTGGGGAGTGTCTGCGGCTGAGAGTCGATCGGACTTGCGCCGTGTTTCGGCATCTTTTTCGGTCTCGAAGCTCAAAACGATTACCCCTCGCGGCAGGCGCCGCCCCGCATTGTCATTCAGCCTTCCCCCGTATCCGCAAGCGCGCGGATCGCAGACAAAAGCAAGCTGGCACAGAACGCGCTAGGCGGACCGTGTCGGCTTGGAAACAAAAAACTGATTGATTTGTTCCACACCAACAACAGCAGCGGTCGGGCAAGCATTTCAGCAGGGAATCCTCTCCGTAGGCGCGGCCAAGGGCCGGGCTTGCAAAGCGTGAGGCAGCCACCCACAAGGGCCGCAGTTCGAGAAGGAGTCGTAACAAACATGTCGCTTGGTCAGGATCTCGCGCCCCATCTTCCCTTCCTGCGCCGCTATGCGCGTGCGCTCACCGGCAGCCAGGGGCATGGCGACGCGTTCGTTCGGGCGACCCTCGAAGCGATCGTCGCGGCTCCCGAGGCCTTTCCCCGCGACGTCGATCCCCGGCTCGGGCTCTACCGCACCTTTCACGCAATCTGGTCATCCGCGAACATCGAGGAGGATGGCACCGACAGCGGGATGGCGGATCCCGAAAGCATCGCCAAGGCGCGGCTCTCGCAGATCACGCCGCTGTCCCGCCAGGCATTGCTGCTGACCGCGATGGAAGGCTTCACGCCGGAGGACACGGGCTATCTGATCGGCGCCGATTCCAGCGAGGTCGAGAACCTCGTCAGCGAGGCGCTTGCCGAGATCGAGCGCCAGACGCGGGCTGAGGTGCTGATCATCGAGGACGAGCCGATCATCGCCATGGATATCGAGACGATCGTCCGCGATCTCGGCCACAACGTCACCGGCGTTGCGGTGACGCGCGACGAAGCGGTGTCGCAGGCGATGGCGCGCCGCCCGGGCCTGGTCCTTGCCGACATCCAGCTTGCCGACGACAGCTCGGGGATCGATGCAGTCAAGGACATCCTCGGCGAATTCCAGGTGCCCGTGATCTTCATCACCGCCTTCCCGGAGCGCTTGCTGACTGGTGAGCGGCCGGAGCCGACCTTCCTCATCACCAAGCCGTTCCAGCGGTCCACGGTGAAGGCGGCGATCGCCCAGGCCTTGTTCTTCGATACGGCGACGGTTCCGGCCTGAGGGTGAGGGAACAAGCGTCGGGCAGCGGGCGTTGCTCCGAGAAGTTCCGATTCCGAAACAGGACCGTAAACGCGCATGGATGAACCTCCACACGTCGGCAAAACAGAGGCGCGCGCCGGCACGACGCCGCATATGACGCGCTACATTCTGCCCATTTCGCTGGGCATGGTGGTCGTGCTTTTCGCCATCATATTGCTTGTCTGGCGCTAACAGCTTACATCACCGAAACAAATTTGCCGCATCCGGCTCGTAAAGGGCCGTGTCTGATGCGGCTGTAATCAGCGTACCTTCTGGGGGATCGATGGCGGGCGAACAGCCAGCAGTAGCAGCAATAGAGCCGGGGCGGGACGCGCCGGTTCCGCTTTCGGACAATGAGTTCAAGGAGCAGCTCGGCCAGGTCATCCCGCATCTGCGCGCGTTCGGCCGCTCGCTTTCCGGCAGCCGCGACCTTGCGGACGATCTCGTCCAGGAGACTTTGCTCAAGGCCTGGGCCGCCCGCAAACGCTTCCAGGCCGGCACGAACATGCGTGCCTGGACCTTCATCATCCTTCGCAACCTCTTCCTCAGCCAGATGCGCCGTGCACGCTTCAAGGGCGAATGGGACGAGATCACGGCTTCGAAGCTGCTCGCCGCGCCCGCCAGCCAGGATCGGCACGTGGAGCTGGGCGACATGCAGCGGGCGCTGATGCACCTGCCGCAGCCGCAGCGCGAGGCGCTGATCCTCGTCGGCGCCGGCGGCTTCGCTTATGAGGAAGCCGCCGAAATCTGCGGCTGCGCGGTCGGAACGATCAAGAGCAGGGTCGCGCGCGGGCGCGTCGCTCTCGAAACCCTGCTGGCGGAGGGCAAGCTTCCCTCGCGGCGCGAGCATGAGACCGACGCGAACAAGACGGCATTGCAGACGATCATGGGCGAGGTGGACGATCTGAGCCGCGACCGCGATCCCGGCGGCCGCGCCGACTGATATCAGTCGAGCTTCGCGAGCAGTTCCTCGAACATCTTCAGCGATCGGATCTCGCCGTCCATCGCGAACGCTTCGCGCAAAGCGTTCCCGACGCCGGCGTGAACGGTGGGCGGCGCCACCTTCACGAACCGCCTGGAGGAAGCATTAACCATGGCTTCTCTTCTCGGATTGAGCGTATTCACATGCGGTAGAACGAACTTTGCACGCACCGGTTGCAATAGTTGCGCACCCTAAACGGAACTGATCCAGTTTGTTGCATGGTGGATACATATAGTGACCGAAATGTTAACGATGCCGTCGAGCGCGCGGAAAAACACGCGCCTTTTCTAAGGCTTGCGCTGAAGGCCCGACCGGAGGTCGTCACCGCGCTCAGCCAAGGATCGATCGACGGAGCAGTGTCGGCCGCTAAGGTATCAGCGGCCGATGTCCCGGATGTGGGCACCGCTCTCAGGAGGGAACGGACCGCCCTCGCACTCGGCCTTGCAATCGCCGATCTCGCGGGCCTTGCCTCGCTCGAGCAGGTGACGCAGGCGCTTTCGGACTTTGCCGACAGTGCGCTGCGACGGGCCGTCGCCGCCGCGTTCGAGGAGCGGACGCCGGGTGCGGAGCCCCGCGGGTTCGCTGTGATCGCGCTCGGCAAACATGGCAGCTGCGAGCTCAATTATTCCTCCGACATCGACCTCATCTTCCTGTTCGATCCGGCCACTCTGCCGCTCCGGCCGCGCGAGGAGCCGGGGCAGGCGGCCGTCCGGATCGGGCAGCGGGTGATCGAGCTGCTGCAGAAAAGGGACGCGGAAGGCTACGTCTTCCGGGTCGACCTCCGCCTGCGGCCCTCGCCCGAAGTTACTCCGATCACGCTCCCGGTCGAAGCGGCGATCTCCTATTACGAGTCGAGCGCTCTGCCGTGGGAGCGGGCAGCCTTCATCCGCGCCCGTGCAGTCGCTGGGGACGAGGCGCTCGGCCGCTACTTCCTCGAGGCGATCCATCCCTTCGTCTGGCGGCGCTCGCTGGACTTCGGAGCGATTGGCGAACTGCAGTCGATCACGCGGCGTATTCGCGACCATTATTCGGAGGGGCAGGGGCTCGGACCCGGTTTCGACCTGAAGCGCGGCCGCGGCGGCATCCGTGAGGTCGAATTCTTCGCGCAGATCCACCAGCTGATCCACGGCGGGCGTGAGCCGGCGCTCCGCGCGCCGGCGACGCTCGATGCATTGGCGGCGCTTGCAGAAGGCGGCCGGATCGCTCCCGAGGAGGCGGCGGACCTCAGCAGCGCCTACCGCCTTTTGAGAACCATCGAGCACCGTCTCCAGATGGTCGATGACCGGCAGACCCACAGCCTTCCCACGGATCCGGGCGAGCTCGACAACGTCGCGCAACTGCACGGCCTGTCCGATGGGCAGGAGTTGATCGACCTTCTGGAGCCGCCGGTGACGCGGGTCGCGGCGCTTTACGGCGGATTGGATCAGGAGGGCGGCGCCCGCCTCCCGCACGATCCGGCAGCCCTGGAGGAGCGGCTCAGGCGCTCGGGCTTCGAGGATGCAGCGTCGGGGCGGCTGCGGATAGAGGGATGGCGCTCCGGGAGGGCGCGTTCCCTTCGCACCGCTGCCGCGCGCGATGCGTTCGAAGCCATGCTTCCGGCGCTCGTGGACGCCTTCGGTGCCTCGCCCGACAGCATGCGCGCGATGAACCGCTTCGACGACGTCGTCGGGAAGGCGCCCAGCGGTATCAACCTCTATCGCCTGCTCGAGGCACAGCCGGAGCTCGCCCGCATCCTGGCGACGGTGCTTGCCCATGCGCCCGCGCTCGCCGAGCAACTGGGCCGCCGGCCGGAACTGCTCGAGGGCCTGATCGACGCGAGCGCGTTCGAGCGGGCGCCGCCGGTGGAGGAACTGGTCCGCTCCTTTTCCCGCTTCGATCGCGCGGGCGAGGATTACCAGCTGGTGCTCGACCGCGTCCGCCGGCGGGTCAACGAGCGGCGCTTCGCGCTTGGCGTGCAGCTGGTGGCGGCGCGCGCAGACCCGCTGGATGCCGCTGCCGGCTATGCGCGGGTGGCGGAGGCCGCCATCAATGTCCTTGCCGACGCGGCGGTCGCGGAGTTCGAGAAGGCGCATGGCCGCGTCCCCGGCTCCGAACTGGTGATCATGGGCTTGGGGCGGCTCGGAGGAGAAGCGCTCACCCACGCTTCCGATCTCGATCTGGTCTATCTCTTCACGGGCACCCACGAGGCGCAATCCGACGGCCCGAAGCCGCTTCGGGCGACCGACTATTTCAATCGGCTTGCGCCGCGGATCACTGCCGCCCTGAGCGTTCCCACGGCCGCCGGCCCGCTTTACGACGTCGATACGCGTCTCCGGCCGTCGGGAAAGGATGGGCTGCTCGCAATCTCACTCCCGAGCTTTGCCGAATATCAGCAGGAGCGGGCCTGGACCTGGGAGCATATGGCCCTTACCCGCGCGCGCCCGGTCCACGGTTCGGCGGAGGCAAGGGCATCGCTGCAGCGCATCATCGAAGCGACTTTGCTGATGCCTCGCCCTCCGGAGAAGCTGATAGCCGACGCCGTGAAGATGCGGGGCGAGATTGCTCTTCATAAACCGCCCAAGGGGCCGTTCGACATCAAGCTTGGGGACGGCGGCCTCGTCGATCTCGAATTCGCGGTCCACACGCTCCAGCTGCGCCACGGCATCGCGCTGCATCCGCAGCTGGACCTGGCGGTGGCGGAGCTTGCCGATGAAGGGCTCCTGCCGCCTGGCATGGTCGAAGCGCACCGGCTGCTGACCCGGATGCTGGTGACGATGCGCCTCGTTTCCCCAAGCTCGTCGGAGCCTCCCGCCGCCTCCCGCGCGCTCGTGGCGGCAAGCTGCGGCCTCGACAGCTGGGAAAGCCTGCTTGCGGCGCACGATTCCGCGCGGCAGAGGATATTCGAAACCTGGCGCGACGTGGCCGCGCATCACGGAGACTAGATGATGCTGAGCGAAGGCGACCTCGTACCCGATGTGCAGCTGGAAGGGATGGAGGGGCAGAAGATCAGCCCCGCCGATTTCCGCGGTCAGAAGCTGGTCATCTATTTCTACCCGAAGGACGATACGTCCGGGTGCACACGCGAAGCGCAGGATTTTACCGCCCTTGCGGAGGAATTCGAGGGATCGGGCACATGGGTGCTCGGCGTCTCCAAGGACGATGCGAAGAAGCACAGGAAGTTCACCGACAAGTACGAGCTCAAGATCCCGCTCGCGACGGACCCGGACGGCTCGGTGTGCGAGGCCTTCGGCACCTGGATCCAGAAGAGCATGTACGGCCGCAAATATATGGGCATCGAGCGTGCCACCTTCCTGGTCGACCGTGATGGGCGCATCGAGCGCGTGTGGCGGAACGTGAAGGTCCCCGGCCATGCCGAGGAAGTGCTGCAGGCCGCGCGCGAACTCAAAGGCCGCGGCAGCTGAAAACCGCTCAGTAGCGGCGGATGTCCTTCGGCTTCGGACGCTTCTCGGCGAGCTGGGCGGGCTCCTCCGGCTTCAGATCGAGATAGCTTGGCTTCAGCATCTGAACGTTGCTCGCGCCGCGCTTCTTGGGCGGGGCCAGCTTCTTCAAATCGAACTCCTCAAGGAAGCTGATCCCGAGGCGACCGGACTGCGACCAGCGCACTTCCGCGGCGAGCACTCCGCACCCCGGAAGGTCGAGATGGACTTCGGACCCTGCATCGAGGCCCCGCTCGCTTTCGAGCAGGGCGCCCCCGGATGAGATATTACGAAGGCGAACGGGCAGCGCTTCGCCGTTCCAGTTCAAGGTCGCGAGGCGGATGAGGCCGTGGCGCGGCGCACGCTCGTTGGCGTCGGAGCTTCCGTTCTTGCTCCTCGAGCCGAGCTCAAGCGCTTCGGCTGCGCCCATCGGGTGGCCGAAGATATGCCCCTGAACCTGCGAGCAGCCGAGCTGGCGGATCAGGGTCAGCTCGTCGAGCGTCTCGGCGCCTTCGGCGGTCGTCTCCATGCCGAGACCCTCGGCCATGGCGACGATCGCGCGGACGATCGCGGCGTTGCGGCTGCCGACGGTCGCGGCCCCGCGGACGAAGGACTGATCGATCTTGATCTTGTCGAACGGCGCCTTCTTCAAATAGCCGAGGGAGGAATAGCCGGTGCCGAAATCGTCGAGCACGAGGCGGACCCCGATGCTCTTCAGCTGACTGAAGATCTCGTCGGTGGCGGGGCTGTCGACCAGGAACACGCTCTCGGTGATCTCGAGCTCGAGCCGCGCCGGATCGATCTCAGCCGAGGCGAGCGCATTCATGACGATGCTGGTGAGGCCGGGGCTGGAAAACTGGATCGGCGAGAGGTTGACGGCGACGCTGACATGCTCCGGCCACGTCGCGGCATCCGCGCAGGCGGTGCGCAGCACCCACTCGCCGATGCCGACGATGAGACCGCATTCCTCCGCGAGCGGCACAAATTCGGAGGGCATGATCGTGCCGCGGGTCGGATGCTCCCAGCGCAGCAAAGCCTCGAAGCCGACCACGTCCTCGGTCACCGCGTTGACGAGCGGCTGATAGAGAAGCTTCAGCTCCTCCCGCATCGCGGCGTTGCGAAGGTCGTTCTCGAGGATCTGCCGGTCCTTGGCGTCCGAGTGCATCTCAGGCGCATAGAAGCAGTGCGTGCCGCGCCCGGCGGCCTTGGCGGCGTAGAGCGCGAGATCGGCGTCCCGGATCAAGGCGTCGGCGCAGGCGCCCTCCGGCGGAGCGATGGCGATGCCGACAGAGGCGCCGATCGAGACGCTGTGCCCCCCGATCATATAGGGCATCGAAACCTTGTGGATGAGCCGCTCGGCCAGCGCCGCGAGCCGACGCTCGCTGCCGAGGTCCGGAAGCACCGCCTTGAATTCGTCGCCGCCCAGCCGGCCGATCTGCCCCTGGTCGCCGATCACGCTCGACAGGCGCTGCGCGACCTGGCGGAGAAGCTCGTCGCCGGCGGGATGGCCGAGCGTGTCGTTGACGTTCTTGAAGCGATCGAGATCGATCAGGAACAATGAGCAGCTCGCCCGCCGCTTGGCGCCGTTCCGAAGCGCTTCCTCCAGCGTCTGGCGCATCTGCGCCCGGTTGGGCAGGCCGGTGAGCGAATCATAGCGCGCGAGGCGGCTGATCTCGGCTTCGGAGCGGCGCTTCTCGGTGAGGTCGGTGCCGATGCCGCGGAAGCCGAGGAAGCGGCCGTAATCGTCGAAATTCGGGCTTCCGGAGAGCGACCACCAGACGTCCTTGGCGGTATTTGCGCGGACCGTGACGTCGGAGAAGGGGAAGCGGGCGGAGAGGTGAAAGGAGAGCGTCCGCTCCGAAGCCTCCGCCGTACCGCTATCCTCCACCATCAGGAGGTCGGCGAAGGTGCGGCCGAGCAGTTCCGATGCCGGGACGTCGAAATCCTCGGCCAGCTGGTCCGAGACATAGGAGAGTGCACCGTCGGCGTTCGTTTCCCAGAACCAGCCGCGGCCGCTCTGCTCGAATTCGAGGACGAAGCGGCGCGCTTTCTGCGCTTCCCATTCGACCGCCAGGCGGCGGTTGGAGGACAGCACGGCATCGCGGGCGCTGTAGAGGCTGAACCAGCTGACCGATCCACCGATCGCCGCGAGACCGCCGACCAGCAGGGGATTTCCGTCGAACAGATACGCAGCGGCGACGGTGATCACGCCGTTTGCGACGACGATGATCGGGATCGACAGGAAGGCGGCGATCGGCAGCGAGAAGCCGAGCGTCAGCGCGACCCGGATGGCGGCGCCGTTCTCGGGCGTCACTCCGGCGAGGGCTGGTGCGGCGAGGAGACTCCAGAGGAAGCCGACCGCCATCACGTAGACGGCCGCGAAGCGGATCACGAGGTGGGGCTTGAGCTTTCGCGTGCGGTGACGGCGGGTCGTGAACCAGAAGCCTGCGTCCAGCAGGAGCACTGCGGCCAGCGGGATGATGACCCCGAGGAGGGAGCTGTGATTCCCCGCCGAGACGAGCCCGGCAAGGATGGTGGCTCCGGCGGCGAAGTGGGAGGCAAGCAGAAAGACGGCGCTGTGCGTCAGCGTACGCACGCGCTCGGTGCCGATGCGCTCGTCCGACTGATCGTCCGCCGCCGAAACGTCGACGAGCAGCAGATCCGCGAGCGAAAGCGGCGCGACCAGTTCCGGGCTGCCGCTGACGCTGGCAAACCGCCCCTTCCTCATTTCGCACAACCCTCCACACATGCGCGATAGCAAAGAGAGTTTAAGGAAGGGTTTGAAGCGGCGGCGGCGGGATTATCCGGAGCGCGTGAATCTGGTGAGAGCGACAAGGCGGCACGTGCGTTTGAAGCGCCGATGGACCCGTTTCGGACCGATCTTCACCTGCCGCCTGACTGGAGCGACGCTCTGGCCGGCGCGAGCGCGCGGAGGCGGGTGCTGGTGCTTGGCGCTACGGACGTTGGCAAGACGAGCTTCATCCAGGCATTTCTGGAAGGGCAAGGCGGCGGGGCGCGCCTGATCGATCTCGATCCGGGGCAGAAGATGATCGGGCCCCCAGGTACCGTAGCGCTGGGGCGGCTGGGGCAGGTGGAGCGGTTCGTGTTCATCGGAACGACCAGCGCCAGCGCGCTGTCGGCGATTGCGCGTGCGGCCGAGGCACTGGCGCATGGCTCGGAGCCGTTCATCGTCAACACTTCGGGTTTTGTGAAGGGGATTGGCGCCCGGCTTCAGGCGATGACGGTGAAGGCGATCCAGTCGGACCTGATCGTCGAACTCGGACCCGAGCCGATCGTGGCTGCCGCGAGCGTCCCCGTCCTCCGCCTTCAGCGCTCGCCGCTGGCGCGGCGGAAGTCGCCCGCTTTCCGCGCGGCGCTGAGGCAAGCGGCGTTCGAGCGCGAGATCGAGGGCAGCTCCGTTATCAGGGTCGTACGAACGGCCGTCGACCGAGGACCCATGGCGCCTTGGCAATCGGCGGCGAGGCCGGTCTGCGGCGTTGGGGACGCAGACGCAACGGACATCGCGCTCGGAATCGTCGAGGAGGCGGAGGAGGGGGTGCTGCGCATTCGCACCCGCGCGCCATCGGAGGCGGTACGGCTCGTGCGGCTGGGCAAGATGTGGGCGGAGCCGAAGGAGGGCCGCTGGCACCTGCTGGATAAGCTCAGCCCGGCCTGGGTGCAGAGCTGATGCGTCCGCTGCTCCACCCTTCGCTCGTCAACGGCCGCTTCGGCGATCCGGCACTCTATGTCGAGACGCTCCACCAGCGCGGTGCCTTGCTATTCGACATGGGAGACCTGACGCCGCTCAGCGCCCGCGACCTGCTGCGCGTCACCCACGTCTTCGTCACCCACACGCATATCGACCATTTCATCGGCTTCGACGCGCTGCTCCGCGTTTCGGTGGGGCGGGAGAAGAGGATCGAAATGGTGGGTCCGGCGGGTTTCCTAGACCGGGTCCAGCACAAGCTCCGCGCCTATGAGTGGGACCTCGTCGACCGCTACGAAGCGGACCTGGTGTTCGACGTGACGGAGCTCACGGAGGCATCCGAAGTGCGCCGCGCCCGCTTCAGGTTCAAAGCCCGCTTCGAGCGCGAGGCGGAGGAGCGGGTCGAAGTCCGGGATGGCATTGTCGCCGGGGACAGCGGCTTCGAAGTGCGGGCGGCGATCCTCGACCATCACGGGCCCTGTCTCGGCTTTGCCGTCGCTGAGCCGGCGCATGCCAACGTTTGGAAGAACAGGCTGGAGGAACGGGGGCTTCCAACCGGCCAGTGGCTGCAGGCGCTTAAGCGGGCGGTGGCGGAGGGACTCCCCGACGAGCAGCCGATCGAGCTCCCGGGCGGAGGCTGCGCCCAACTCGGCACCCTTCGCGACATCGTCAGCATCACTCGCGGACAAAAGATCGGCTACGTGACGGACGTCGCGGACACGCCTTCAAACCGAGAGAAGATCGCGGTGCTGGCGGACGGCGCCGACACCTTCTTCATCGAGGCGCGCTTCGCGGCCGCCGATGCCGTCCAGGCGCGGGAGCGGGCGCACCTCACCACCATGGCCGCAGGCGAGATCGGGCGGGCGGCGGGCGCAACGAAGGTCGAGCCCTTCCATTTCTCGCCGCGCTACGAGGGCGAGGAGGAACGAATGCTCGCGGAGGTGGCCGCCGCCTTCCAGAGATAGTCGCGCGGGAGCCCGAGGCGGAGCGAAGCTTCGGCGGCAGGGCTCGAATCCAGCCGCACGCGGTCCGCGGCGGCTCCGACCTGCCTTACGAGAGGGAGCTCCCAAGACCGGAGGCCCGACCGGGGGCCGAGGCCGGCGAGGTCCCGGAACCAGCGGGGCAGCATCTCGACCGCGGCGCGGATCAGCAGATGCTGCACCGGGCGGAGCGGAAGCGGGAAGACCGAAGCCGCGCGCATGATGCGGAGGAACTCGAAGATGACGGGCGAGCGGGTGAGCTTCGGCTTCATGACGCCGAACAGGGCCTCCAGCTCCGCCTCGCTACGCGGGGATCCTTGCGCGCCATAGAGGTGCGCCGCGGCCGTTCCGTCGGCATAGAAGGAGTCCCGCTGCGCGAGCGGCAGCGGCCGCACGAAAAGGTGATAGGCGTGAAGGAAGCCGTGCATCGCCGTCGCCTGCACCCAATCGAGCAATTCCGGATCGTTGGCGCGATACGCTTGACCGTCGTGGGCAACGCCTTCCACGCGCTCGTGCACGCGCCGCACCCCGGCGATCATCTGCTCGGCCGTGGAGCGGGCGCCGTAGACGGTCACCATCGCCGCGAGGCCGGTTCGCCGCAGCCGCTCGACCGGATCGGTTCGGAAGCTGCTATGGTCCCAGACGCCGGCGCGCACCCGCGGCTCGGCAAGTTCTAGGATCACCGCCGCGACCCCGCCGACGAAGAGTGCCAGAGGATTGCGGAACACCTGCCATGTGATGGAATCGGGCGGCACCAGCGCCGGCTCGCCCGCGGGCTCGGTGAAATCGACCGGGGACAGCCCCTTGGGCTTCAGGAAAGCGCCGGCATAGCCTTCGAGCCACGTCTGGAGGCCGAAGGGGAGGGTGGCGCCGTGCTTCAGCGGCGCCCGCCGCCGGCGGGTTCGGCTTCGGCGTTCGATGCGGACTTCGCGGCCTGAGCTTTCTTGCGGCTGCCGGAATCCTCAATCACGTCGATCACCATCCGGCCGGCCTCGATCGCCGCAGCGCCGAGCGCCGCCTTCACCCAACCGCCGCCCTTCTCCACGTTCTCGGCCGCACCTTCCGCCGCTTCGCCGGCTTCGGCAACTGTCCGCTTGGCGGCGCGGCGGGCGTCCTTCCGCGCGGCAAGGCCGGCGGCGA
Source organism: Allosphingosinicella sp. (assembly GCF_036387215.1). Taxonomy (GTDB): domain Bacteria; phylum Pseudomonadota; class Alphaproteobacteria; order Sphingomonadales; family Sphingomonadaceae; genus Allosphingosinicella. Next base: position 13,683 of record NZ_DASVUE010000243.1, read on the forward strand.
GCGCCGCGAGCGCGATCTCACGCACCGTCGGATCGTTCATGAACTTCGCAAACTGGCCGCCTTTGCGGAGCTCCTTCGGCACCTTCACTCCGGCGATCGTCTTCGGCAGCTTGTCCTTGCCGGCCTTGTCTTTCTTCTTACCCATAGGTGGTTCCTCCAGGCTGGCAGCTTAGGACGAAAGAGCTTTCACAAGCGTTCCCCCGGTCACTCGACGACGATCCTCGCCGACATGCCCATGATCCGGTGGAAGAGGTTGCCGCAGCGCGCCGAGTAGCGGCCGGCAGCGGGCACGATCAGGATTTCGCGAGTCTCGCCGGGGCCGACCTGGACCGCGCCGCCTTTCACGATGGCTCGCTCGCGGGTGCGGATCTCGCCGGCTCCGAAAAAGCCGCCGGCGCTGAAGCTGTGCGCTTCGGTGCTGTTGTTGATGAGGCGGAGGCGGAGCGGCTCGCCCGCCTTGAACGTCATCGGCGTCGGCTGAATGTCGAAGCTCGAGAGCAGAACGTCATATTCGCGCGCCTGCCGCCAATCGGGTGCCGCAAGGGCGGGCGAGGCGGCGAGGATCAGGCCGGCGAAGAGGAAGAGGGGACGCATCGGAGTGGCTCCTGGGACTAAGCGGCATCCTAGCTTCGGAAGCTCGGCCCGTCGAGTTGGCGAAGGACATCAGCCGAGGCGCGCGAGCAGATCGGCGGCGAATTGAGAAAGCGTGTCGTCGCGCGCGCCCATGATGACGATCCGGTCGCCAGGGCTGGCGAGTTCGAGCAGGCGCTCGCCGCAGGCGGAACGGTCGGGAATGTGCTCGGCAATGCGTCCGGCGGCGCGAATATCGTGGACGATCTCGCCGCTGCCGACGCTCCGGTCCACGGTGCCGCCGTAATAAACCGGATCGGGCATGATCAGCACGTCCTCGGGCGCAAGCTGATCGGCGAAGCAGGCGACAAGCTCGCGCCGCATCACGCGCAGCGGACCGAAGCCGTGCGGCTGGAACAGGCAGAGCAGGCGCCCGGGAAAGGCGTGGAGCGTCTCCAGCGTGGCGGTGATCTTGTCTGGATTATGCCCGAAATCGTCGATCACGGCGATGCCATTCGCGGTTCCGACCAGCTCCATACGGCGCCGGAGGCCGAGGAAGCCGCCGACCGCTGCAGCCGCCTCCCGGAGCGGAACTCCGGCGAGATGCGAAGCGGCCACCGCTGCGAGGGCGTTCGAGACATTGTGCCTGCCGGGGACCGACAGCCGGACCGGAATCGGTTCGCCGCCGCTTTTCGTGCGCAGCGTGAAGGAGATGGCGAACGGCTCCTCGGAAAGGTCAGCGGCGAAATAGTCGGCTCCGTCGCTCCGCAGCGAATAGGTGACCACCTTCTCGGGCGGCAGGACCGCGGCGAGCAGGCGGGTCTCGTCATCGTCGAGGTTGAGGACGATCTTCTCGGCCTTCAGGGCGAAATCGCCGAACAGGCGCCGAAGCTCGTCGAGCGACTTGTGATCGAGCGTGATGTTGTTCAGCACCGCGATCCGCGGCCGGTAGAGCGCGATCGAGCCGTCGCTTTCATCGACCTCACTCGCGAACATGCCGCCGCTTCCGACCAATGCGCTTGCAAAGGGCGTGTCGGCGCTGACGAAATTCTTCATCACGGCGCCGTTCATCACGGTCGGCTGCCGTCCGGTGTCATGAAGGATCCAGCCGATCATGCCCGTCACGGTCGACTTGCCGCTGGTCCCGCCGACGGCGATGCCGGTGTCGGCGGCGTTGAATAGCTGCGCGAGCAGCTGCGGCCGGGTGAGATGCTCCGCGCCCAAGCGCCGCGCGGCCTGTACGTCGGGAACACTCTCTTCGATCGCCGCCGAGGTGACGAGGATCTGGTCGGCGCTCGTCATTCCGCTGCCGTCCTGCGGAAAGAGGCCGATGCCCTGCGCCTCCAGGAAGGCGAACTTGTCGGCGATGCGGCCCTGATCCAGCGAACGGTCGGAGCCGGCGACCTCAAAGCCCTGGCCGCGGACGATGCAGGCGAGCGGAAGCATGCCGCTGCCGCCGATCCCGCAGAAGAAATAGGATTTGGCGTGATTCATCGCACCGCCCTATTGAGGTGCGGCGGCCATTTCAAACGCGGCGGGAAGGAGAGGCTTCAGGCATGCGGATCGGAGTGGTGGCGCCAAGCACGCCGATCACGGAAGAGCTTGCGGACCGCGTTCGGGCGATCGCCGTCGGCTTCCCAGGGCTGGAGATCCTCTTCCACCCGCAATGCTTCGCAAGCCACAACCATTTCGCCGGCACCGACGAGGTGCGGACGGAGGCGTTCGTGGCAATGGCGAACGATCCGGACTTCGACGCGCTCTGGTGCGCCCGCGGCGGCTACGGCTCCTGCCGGATCGCCGAGGACGTGATCGAGCGGCTGGCAAGCGCCGCCGGCGACAAGATCTACCTTGGCTACAGCGATGCGGGATACCTGCTCGGCGGCCTCTACGCGGCGGGGATCGGACGGCCGGTTCACGGGCCGATGCCTGGCGACGTCAGGCGGCAGGGAGGGGAGGCTGCGATCGCTCGCGCGCTCGGCTGGCTGGCGGACGGCGCGCCTAGCTCGCTAGAGCCTTCGTTGACGGCCGGCGATAAGGCGGCGGCGTTCAACATCACCGTGTTCAGCCAATTGCTCGGGACGCCTCTCCAGCCGGACCTTACCGGCCACGTGCTGATGCTCGAGGACGTCTCGGAGCATATGTACCGCACCGACCGCTCCATGTTCCACATCACGAGCAACCCGGAGGTCCGGAAGGTGGCGGGGATCCGGCTCGGCCGGTGCAGCGAAGTGCCCTTGAACGATCCCGATTTCGGCGAGACCGAGGAGCAGGTGTTCCGCCATTGGTGCGGCCGCTCCGGTATCCCCTATCTCGGCCGCGCCGACATCGGCCACGATGCCGACAACAAGCTCGTGCCGTTCGGGAGATCGTCCTGAGCGCCACGGTCCGGCCACGAGCGGCGACGAACCGAGCCGCTCCTCTCTCGAAGCAGTTGCACTCCGCGCAAGTTTGCGCTCTATCAGCACGGTACAGAGGAGGGCTTAACTTATGGCAAAGGGAACAACAGGCGGAACGAAGGCTCAAGGCGGACTTGCACGTCCCGTGACGCCGTCGAGCGATCTCGCCGCGATCACCGGTTCGGCCGCGCTTCCGCGCAGCGAAGTGGTCAGCAAGATGTGGGATTACATCAAGAAAAACAATCTCCAGAACCCTGAGAACAAGCGCGAGATCCTCGCCGACGACAAGCTCGAGAAGGTGTTCGGAACGAAGAAGGTGACGATGTTCGAAATGAACAAGCACCTGTCGCGCCACCTGAGCTAACGCGACTCAACCCATTGCGCCGGCCCGAGGGCCGGGCGCGACACCAAAAAGAAAGCCCGCGCGGCGGCCCCGGCCACCGCGCGGGCTTCTTATTTAGGAGCGCTTAGCGGCAGCCGCGCCAGCCGAAGGCGCCGCGCTCCGCCTGGTCGAGGTGGAGGTGGTCGCGGTGCGCCTTGTTGTAGTCGGGTGAAAGCACCGTGGCGAACAGCTTGCAGGCTCCGTCGCGGGCGTCGTGCAGGAACCGCGCGGCCGGATCGTCGCCCGTCCAGTCGCCTGCAACGCTGATGCGGGTGCCGTCTTCCAGGACGAAGGCGGCGACATCGACGGCGTTGGCCGTCGAATGCTCGCTCCAGCTTCCTTCGGAGCGCCCGTAGATGCGGCGGCAGCTGTAGCTTCCGAAATGCTCGATCCGCTCGACCTTGCGGCCGAAATGTTGAAGCGCGGCCGGCTGAACGGCGTTCCACTCCCATAGCGCCAAGGCCGCCGCGACCGGGCAGCTCGTGCCGAGGCCGGCGGGGCGGTAGGCGATGTCGAGCGCCCCGCCGCCGGTGAAGCGGACCGCGTCGTCATAGCCGCACTGCCCGTTGCCCGATCGGGGCGGAAGCGCCGTGAAGCGGACGCCGGCCCTGCCGAGCAAGGCCCTGCATTGCTCCGCCTCGCCGCGAAGCTGCACGAGCTTCCGCCCCGTGAAAGCGCCGACGGGCCGGGTGAGGTCGAGCTCCGTCCAGGGCAGGTCTTCGGGATGATTGCGGCCATAGCCGTAGAGCAGCATCCCGCCGAAAAGCATTAGAGCAATGAGGAGCAGGCTCTTCAGGACCCGGACCGGGCGGGGCCTCCGGCGCTTCACGTCCGCCGTGCCGTCTCGGCAAGTTCGGCGGTCACGGGATAGCCGAGGTCGTCGGGGATGCAGAGCCACTGCGCCCCGTCCCGCTCCTCGAGCCAGGGGACGACCTTGCGGACCGGGTAGCGCTGGGCGTCGGCACTCGCTTCCTCGAACGAGGCGTAGCGAGCGAGCCGCTCGAGGTTGCGGCGGGTCGGGAAGATGATGCGGGCGCGGCCGGCATTCGCCTCGTCCAGCACCTCGTTCGCGCTCGCCCAAAGGATGCGCACCGCTTCCGCCTCGGCGGCAGTCGCGGCTCCGGCGGGAGCTTCTGCGAGGAAGAACAGGGTGTCGAACCTTCGCGCCTCCTTGAAAGTCGGGCACCAGCGGGCGAACGGCGTCAGCGCCTCGAGATCGAGGCTGAGGCCATGCGCCTCCAGCAGGGCCGAGAAGGGTGCCCCGTCCTCCAGCTCCTGCCGCAGCTGCGCCACCAGCGCCGCGCTCGGAGGAGGGACGACTGCAGGTGCGAGGCCGGTCTCCTCGATCGTCTCGCGGATGGCGGCGATGCGCGCCGGTGCAAACTCGACAGCTCCCCCGATCCGCTCCGCCAGCACCTCGTCATCGGGATCGATCCGGCCGCCGGGGAACACCAGTGCCCCGGCCGCGAAGGCCATGCTCCGCGTCCGCTCCATCATCAGCAGCTGCGGCGCGCCGGCGGCCGCGGGCCGCATCAGGACGAGGGTGGCGGCGGGAATGGGTTCGGGAAGATCGCTCATCCCTCAGCCAACGATTTCATCGCCCGCTCGTTCTCTCACCAGAGAGGAATTGCTGCATTGCGCCAGCCGGTTCGCGCGGCTATTGGGGCGCTTCGCCGGTGGCGCGGGGCTGTAGCTCAGATGGGAGAGCGCTGCAATCGCACTGCAGAGGTCAGGGGTTCGATTCCCCTCAGCTCCACCAACCCGAGCCCGACGATCTTCTCCGCTTCCGTTCCGTCGCCGAAGCGGAACCGACTGGCTCCCCGGCCGGAACGGGCCGCCTTACCCCTTCGTTCTTCCCGCTGGACCGCAAGCGCCGGATCGTCCGTGCGCCAGTGACGCGGATCCGCCACAGAGTAGGAGGATTTCATGGGCTACGGCGACAACCGTTATGGCGATGATCGATGGCAGGG